>JBEKPE010000064.1:0-11887 GCA_049521055.1 Bathyarchaeia archaeon | reverse complement strand
GTGTTGGAAGCGGTCTTCAGGAGGGTAACATGAAATTTCGAGTAGACCTTACCGTCGAGCTCGAATTTCAGCAGCAACGTGTCGAGCCAATCATAGAGAAGCTCTACTTCGTCACTGCCGTCAGCCTCAACATCCTGGACCTCTTTATGCGAAATTGACGCTAAGTTACACATCGTGTCGAACAGCGCTAGCCCCGCATTTTCCAGCGCCTCCTCAAAAGTGGGACCAACGGATTGAATGTATGCGTCTGTTGTGTGTGGAAGAAACTCATAACGCGGGGTTGCCAAAGCGAAGTCCTCTCAGACTTTTCGCGCTCGCAAGCCAACGGGAACTTAAATAGGAATCGGCTTCAGGGATACTTTAGCCGGGATGGCCGAGTGGATTAACATCTTGAAAAATGGTCCAGAGGCGCGGGCCTTGAGTGTCAGCTTCAATGCAAGCCCGTGGCCCTTATGGGCCTCGGGGGTTCGAATCCCTCTCCCGGCGCCAAATGACATCCTACTACTCACGAGAAATAGGAAAGCGGAGGGAAAGACGAAATGAAGCAAACTAAGATCATACTTCTTGCTCTGGCAATCATTCTACTCTCCCTTCCTCTTCCAGCCAAAGCAGCACCTTCGATAAGCACAGACCGTTTCCTGTACACTATCAGAGACAAGCAAGTAACCTTGGTCGGCTCCGGATTAACTCCGGGTCAACAATACTATCTCTGGGTGAGGGGACCTGCCGCCAACAAGACACGATACGCCGGAGTGAGCTTCACGCCCATATCTGGAGGGCTAATTCCTCCTGAGGTGACGTACCCGTTAGCGGCCAACGCTCCGTTGGGTACATACCTCATCAGCCTCTCTACTTCATCAACAGCCGATAACACTCAGGCGACCGCGCATTTCGGTGTCTGGGGTTCAATGACACCGGTATACCAACGAACACAATCCGTGAACATCCTAGGCGGAGGTATTTTCCCCGGCACAAGCCTCAGTTTGACGATTCAAGACCCTGCCGGCAACATCGTACACTCCACTCTAGCTTCTACGACAGAGGGAGATTTCAATCATACCTGGAGAATCCCGCCAGACGCGATTACAGACGTATTTACGGCGGTGATTTATGGAACCGGGACATTCGATAACCCGCAACAGGACTTTTCTTCCACTGCGAAATTTACTGTGACGCAGGCAGTATTGTCGGCAAGAATCGTAGACCAGCCAAACTCAACCTATCAACGGACGCAAGTTGCTAATGTCACGATGGTACTTCAATACCCAGACGGCAGCCCCGTAGTAAGCTCAAAGCCAAATGCAGGACCCGTCATCCTCATGCGAGACCAAATTACACTTGGCACTGCAAATATGACTCTTGTTGATCCCGCAAACGGAATCTGGGTTGCTGGAACTAAACTCTTCGCAAACGCGACACCGAGCGGGAAATATCGTTTCGAGATGCCTGCCAATGCCTTTGACGATGGATATGGAAACAAAGGTGCGGTGGCTGATACATCGTCGAACTATTTCACGGTTACAAATGCCAGCTTGGTCATTTTTAGTCAAGTGAACGGGACACGAATCCAGATTCCCTTCGGACAGGTGAGCATCATATCGAAGGTAACATATCCCGATGGAACACCTTTGACAATGGGGTCGGTGAACGTTGTTGTCTCTACCGGCTCATCAGTCACACCCATAACCTCAACCTACGACCCATCCATCGGAGAATGGCGTGCTTCGTACTCAAGCTCACTTTTTGATTTGATTCGTGGAGGGAATTGGACCTTGAAGGTGAGCGCAGAGGACACGTTGGGGAACTCGGGAAAAGCCACTTACGGAGTTGTAGCTCAGCCATATCTGTTCGTCAGCCTAATTGTGGGGATCGTTACGGTCGCGTTTGTTGTTCGTTGGTCGGTGGCCCGTTATGGAAGGAAGGTTTACTTCCGGCTGCGGAGAATCCTCAAACGACCCAGATACCGTAAATTTTCTCAGGGTTGAAAGATTCCGCCGGTATACCCATGCACCGATAGCGCCTTTCTTTGATCGTGCCATTCAAAGATGAATGAATAGACTGGCATTAGGTATTGGGCTAACTGAGTCACCTGAAATCGATTACTAAGTATCTTTGAGAACGCGACGGGAGGCTTCACGACCATAGCATGAAGCTTCTGCACCAATTCCTCTTTGGTCATCGAATTTGAGTCGAATTCCACTCCAGGGTATTGTAAGAGAAGTTCCTCGTAAGTGGTTTTCTTCAGCGGTAGGGGACGGTCGAAGAACGCTTCCGCCTCGAGATCTTCCTTTCCCTGCGCGTTGAGAAAGAGAGAGTTCTCGTCGTACATGTGTGCTAGCTCCGTGATTTCGCTAAGCCTAAACGATTTCGATTCTGAACCCTCCCTTCTCCCAAGCAGCCGTTTCGCTAGATTTGATATCCCCTGTCCTTCAGTAGAGCCCAGCTCCACTAGATCCCTAATCTTTCCCTCAACTTCTACAGCGACGACATCCGGGGGAAGATCGATTTTGTACGTATTTCCCCTAAAGTAGAAACATTCATGGTACCCTCGAATTCTCCAGAATGGGATCAGCTTTAGCTTAGGACTTTCCGCGGTGCGAACGTCTTGGTCCTTAGGTTTGAGCAGAGAGAGAACCCGGTTCTTGAACAGGGATGCCTTACGGCCCTCCGCCGTCTTGAGCAGTTCCGGTAGGGGCTTAGGTTGAAGGAAGTAGATCTCCGGCGTTAACTTTTCAGGAGCCCATCCGTTTCCGACCCTTGAATCCTCGAACCCGCCTGCGGATTCGAAGAGTGTTTGAAATTCGTTTATCGTTGAGTCAAGTAGATGTTTTATTTCTTCGAAGCGATCGTCTGTGCTCAAATTTTGGGCCCTAACCGGCGAAAGGAATTGAGGAGTTCAGTTATGGCTGCACAGTGAGCTTACCGTAGCGACCTACGTTCAGCTGGGTCTCGCCCCGGAAACTATCCACATATCCATTCTCAATTGTCACAGTATCGTTGGCCTTAACCTGGTCGATTTGTTCATTCCAGAGGTTAAGCTTAACCGTGCCAGAATCATCGACGACAACTGCAGTAGCAACCCTGGATTGATCACCCCTTCTGGTCGTAACTTCCCTTGCTGGCGAGATTTCTTGAATCTTGGCCGTTATCGTGTCCACACGCCGCATTCCAGGCTTGAGTTCGGATATCTTCATCGAAATCAATCCGCTAGAGCAATGTTTGCGATATTAAACTATTGCACTCCAATAAGGTCTATGTGATCAATGAGTGCATCCTAACCAAGTCGTCCGTAAACGGCGCTAGCGTCTTCGGGATCTTTACCTCGACTGGGTCGCGCAGAGCCAAGTTCTTCTCCTTCTTGATCTTCCAGACTTCCCGATTGAACTCTAACATCTTTTGAGTATAGCGTTTCGACGCCTTCGACCACGCGGGCTTCGGGAATTGCTCGGCGTGGATGCTTCTCTTCGAGTACAATTGCCTCCATACGTGCTCCGGCATGAACGGGGTTATTGGTGCCAGTAGGAGCAGTATGCTCTTCAAGACCGTGTGGAGAGTGTACCACGCAGCTTTCTGCTGAGCCTTTGTGAAGCCCTGGCCGTAGGCGCGAGGTTTCACCATCTCTAGGTAGTGGGACGCAAACGTTTCCCAGACGAAATCTCGAATTGCCGTTGAGGGAGCAAAGAAATTGTAATCGCGATAGCCTTTCATGGATTTTTCTATTAATAGTGAAAGTTCGGAGAGAATCCATTTGTCACTGGGTTGAAGTTTGGCAGTTTTGACTTGTGGGAAGGATGAGATGAAACGGGAAAGATTCCAGAGCTTTGTCATGAACTTGTGGGCTGCGGCGATTCTCATTTCGGAGCAACGGAAATCGGAACCCAGAGTTGCTTCGGAAGCGTTCCAGAACCTGAATGCGTCTGCTCCGAACTTTTCAAGAACTGGCTCAGGCTCAACAACATTTCCCTTGCTCTTGTGCATTGCCTGACCTTGCTCATCCATCCCAAGCCCGTTTATCCACGCATCCGTAAATGGTGCCTGTCCGGTTAGTTGGTAGCATCTCAGAACCGAGTAGTGAAGCCAAGTTCTCACAATGTCCTTGCCTTGTGCCCTGATGCTCACGGGGTATGCTCGCTTGAAGAACTTCGAGTCGGCTTGGTATTTGGAAATGTAAAGTGCGGAAATGCTCGAATCCATCCATGTGTCGAAAGTGCGCGTGTCCCCCTCGAATTCTGAGTGCCCGCACTTGGAACATGTTGCAGATGGTGGTTGATCTCTCCACGGCCTGTAATACTCGCCTGGAGGAGGTAGGAATGGGGTGCCGCATTTCTTACAGTACCAAACCGGAATCTCCGTTGCGTATACTCGGCGTCTCGAGATCGGCCAGTCAATTACGATGGAGTTTATCCAATCCAATAGTATCTGCCTGGACGCGTTGGGGTGAAACGTGATTTGTTTAGCAAGCTGTTTGAGCTTTGGGATGAAGTCTATTTGCTTTAGGTAGTACTCCTTCATGGGTACGATTTCGATTGGTGTGTTGCTGCGCGAGCATACTGGCGTGCGGTGCCGAATATTTTCAGTCTTAACGAGAAGACCCTGAGAGCGTAGGTCCTCAAGGATTCGTGAGCGTCCCTCCAGCATCGTTAGACTTTGATATGGTCCCGCAGCAGCGGTTAGTCTGCCATCGTGCGCCACGGCTAAGATTTCTTTGAGGCCTAATTCCCTGAAGAGCAGAACGTCCGTATAGTCTCCGTAGCTGCATATCATTACGGCCCCCGTACCGAATTCCGGTTTCGCGCTTGGATGGGGCCTGATCTGGACTTTACGGCCGTAGATAGGTAGAATCGCGTGCATCCCATGAAACTTCGTGTACCTCTCGTCGGTGGGGTTTACGATTACTAACTGACATGCGCAAATGAGTTCAGGTCTTGTTGTTGCGATAACCAGCGTCTCTCCCGTTTCTACGATTTTGAAGTTTACGTGCGTCAGGTTCGAGGGTAGATCTGCGTACTCCACTTCTGCGTCGGCGATTGTTGTTCCGCATTCATGGCAGTAGTTGTTGGGGCGTGTTGTTTCGTATATGAGCCCCCTTTTCCAGAGTTCGATAAACGTGGCCTGCGTCCGCTTCCGGTAGTCTTCGTGATCGGTATGATATTTACCATCGTAGTCCCCACTCAACCCGACGCGCTTCATCATGTTCGTCATCTCCGCTTCAAGATCGTCGAGCGCGTGGGAGCATAAGTCAATGAATTGTTGCCTTGGTGTGTCCCGCATCTTCACCTTAGAATGCTTCTCCACGTATATCTCGACGTTGATTCCGTTGCGGTCAAACCCGATTGGAAAGAGCACGGATTTTCCCTGCATCCGCTGCGATCGGGCGATCATATCGATTTGCGAGTAGGATGCCACTGCCCCTATGTGCCAGGTTCCCGAGGTAGTTGGCGGCGGGGTGTCAACGATGAAAGGCTTGCCCGCCTTACTCGGCTTAAACCTAAACGTCCCTTCTTGTTCCCATTGATCGAAAATCGCCCTCTCAACATTATGATCCCATCTTTTCTCGACGATTCGCGGAAGGAATCTCTTCGCGGTTTCAGTTTTCTCCGAAGTTGCCATGTGTTGTCACTTGCTTTAGGAAATGTCTTGGGGCCAGAAAATATTGGTTTCAAGTGTTAGTGGACTTGGCAGTGATACAGGCCCCTGCACCAGCCGGAATTGAGCTGTTTTGCCGTATAAGATTGTCGAATAACTCACGTGGCTTTTGATGGATATCCTACGGCCTTTGAAGAAAGGTATTCTCCTAACTTCAAAGCAGAAATCAACAGGAAGAAGATTAGCACAATCCCTCCTGCCACGTAGAGGTTCATAACTTCGACAATATTTGCGAAAATTGTGAATGCGCTGCCGTACGTCGTGCTCGCCATATCGAGGATTGTGAAGTAGTAGTTGAAGAACCAGTGTAGGAGTATGTCGGCGTAGGCGCCATAGCTTACGTACATGATAGCGAATACCAAGCCGGCCAAGGCCGCAGTAGAAACTTTCCCGATCTCCCAGCCTCCCCCGCTAATGTAGTGAGCCAGCCCGAACATCGCCGAGCTAACCAAGATAAGCGCCCACTCCACTGGGCTAATGCCATGAATGAAACCGTTTGCAGCGACGGTTTTGTAACCTAGTTTCGATTTTGCGAGTTCGGGGCTGAATAGGACGAGGAGAAACAAGCCCGCACGTTTCTTCAGGCCGGTCAATCGTGCATCGGATCGGTAAACGATTAGAAGGAATATGGCGAGTGGGATTCCGATCGTGGTTATCCGGAAAGCGAATTCTTCGTTTATCGGAGCGTAGGCTAGATTCAGGAGAATCAGATATGGGCTTGTTTGAGCTGGGAAATTTAAGCTGCCTGTTTGAATGCCCTGTGTCGTTTGGAACTCTGAAATGAGAATGGTAGCCGTAAGCAGACCTGTACCCACCAAGGGCATCAAGTATAGGAAGTTGGTTTTCCCGACTGAAATCGGCGTAGAGAGTGCGTCCTTAACCGATTTTAGAAAACCTCCAGCGCTAAGAAATGCAGCCACTATGCAAACCACGAAAATGATCCAAATTGCCGCGAATAGGGCTCCGTGGCTCATTCCGCCGGGAAGGGACACTGTGTAAAGCATGAAGATGTCCAATGGTAGCTGATGGATTATGTGCCCGGCGTCCTTCAGGCCGTCGGAGGTTGAGAAGTACAGTACCGGGCCTAAGATGAGTGTGATTACGTAGGTGATGGCTGAGAAGATGGCCAGGATTAGGGCAAGGGCTCTACCAAAGGTAACTACGCCCTGTAGTGACTTTCGTGTACCCATTGACAATCGCTCAGCGTTTTAGCCAAGAATCCGGACGAATGGGCCTAATCAATATGCTGGTGCTAATCCTCGCAATGGATCTGAATTGAATGCATGATGTTCAAGAATCTACGGTTGACGTTCTGTTCCGTCTTCAAAACCGTTCCTATGTGTATTTCTTAAGTTCGTCTACCTTGTCCGTCCGTTCCCATGTGAAGTCGGGATCGTCACGGCCGAAATGTCCGTAGGTTGCTGTCTTTCTGTAGATGGGCCTTCGGAGGTTTAGGTGCTCAATTATTCCCCTAGGAGTCATATCGAAAACCGTTTTCACTGCTTCAGTAATCCTCTCGTCCGGTACTTTACCGGTTCCGTAGGTGTTGACCATGACCGAGACGGGTTTCGAGACGCCTATTGCATACGCGATTTGCACGTCGCACTTGTCAGCTAGGCTGGCTGCGACTATGTTCTTTGCAATGTACCGTGCCATGTAACTTCCGGACCGATCCACCTTCGTCGGGTCCTTTCCGGAATAGCAACCGCCGCCATGGCTTCCGATTCCGCCGTACGTGTCGACGATTATCTTCCTCCCGGTCAGGCCGGAGTCGGCGAGTGTGCCGCCTATCGTGAAGCGGCCGGTTTCATTTATGAAGAATTTAGTGTTCTTGTCGAGCATGTTCTTGGGGATGACGTGTTCGATTACCTTCTCGATTATATCCTTCCTCATTTGTTCCCTCGGCACATCTTCATTGTGTTGCGCCGCGATTACGACGGCGTCTACTCGCTTGGGCTTGCCGTTCGAATATTCAACGGTCACTTGCGACTTTCCGTCAGGACGCAGGTAAGGCAAAATTCCCTGTTTCCTAACCTCTGCGAGGCGTTTGACAAGTTTGTGGGCTAAGACGATGGGTAGGGGCATGAGTTCAGGAGTTTCATTCGTCGCATGCCCGAACACCATTCCTTGATCACCCGCGCCAATGTCTTCCTTGTCGACTCCCATGGCGATGTCTGGGGATTGTTCTTCTATTGAGACGAGGACTCCGCAGGCTTCCCAATCCAAACCCACCTTTGCGTTGTCGAATCCGATATCGCGTAGTACGTTGCGGACGATTTGGTTAATGGGGACGTAGGTTGCTGTAGAGATCTGACCGGTAACAATTATCGTTCCTTTCATTATCAGAGTCTCGATGTCGACGCGCGATTTCGGATCCTTCTGCATGATCGCGTCGAGAATCGCGTCCGAGATTTGATCTGCTACCTTGTCGGGGTGGCCTTCGGTGACGCTCTCGGAGGTGAACATGTAAGAACGAGGCTTTTGGCTCACAGCCACCGCAACGTTAGTTGATCCGGTGGAGAGTTTGCTCAAGTGATTTCACTGAAACTTGGCGGAATTCCGATATTCCTATAATATAACTTTGCGATACGAAAGTATTCCCATAAGAATACCCTTCGGAAACAGGTTTGAACCCCATGCTACCAGGACTAGAGGAGATTGGAAGGCGACGCCGGCTCCTCGCGATGAGCCAGAAAAAGCTGGCTAACCTCGCGGGCATCAGCCAGTCAATGATTGCGAAAATCGAAAGTAAGAACATCAGCCCATCATACTTGAAAACCAAGGCCATCTTTGACACGCTGGAGAGTTTGGAGCGAAGAAACGAGCTAAAGGCAAAGGAAATTTGCCACGGCAAAGTCGTCGGGGTGCAGGCCCACGAACCAATCTCGAGGGGAGTGCATTTAATGCGGGAGACAGGTTTCTCCCAGCTACCCGTCTTCAATGGAACTCAAGTTGTAGGAAGCCTAACAGAGAAGACGATTCTTCAGAAGCTAGTGTCGTCCCCCAAACCTGAGCTAACCTCGAAGGAGGAGATTGAGACGATAATGGATGAGGCCTTCCCGCTTGTGAACGAGGTTGCGCCGGTGTCGATGGTTTCTGCGCTGCTCCAATATGAGCCAGCGGTGCTCGTCGTTCGGCGTGGACACGTGTTGGGGATAATCACGAAAGCGGATCTGCTGAAAGTTATTGGGTCTTAACTTGAGGCCTTTCCTTTGCGGCTGCGACGATATTCACGACGTCTCGGTCTTTCAATTTGTACTCCTTCGGGAGACGAATCTTTGTTCGTACATCAACTGCGTAAATCATTGTTCTAGCTAGTTCGCTGTGTATCTGGGCGGCGAGATCTGATACGGAGGCGTTGTAGGGGACCAAGAAGGCGTCTGGAAGTACGGCTCCCTTTCTGTCCGAAAACTTGTCAGCGTCCTCAACCGGATAAACCACGTTCATCCCGAGCAGTTTGAAGACGCATGTGTTCAGAGCGAACTGCACACCCGTCCGTATCCATTGCGAGAAAACACGTTGCTCAACGTAGGTTAGCGCGTTCCGTTGCTCGAGGGTAAGTTTACCTCTATCCTTGACCTTGAAAGCTTCCTCACCGGGAACATACTCAATGTACCCCTGCTGCTCCGCCCTCCGCAGAGCGAGTTCAGCATCGCTGGACGCGGGGATCACGAACGCCTGACCAAACTCTTTGATTAACTTCTCATAGTTCTTCTCACCTAGCGCGATATCCATCTTGTTTGCCACGATCAGGGTGGGCTTTGAGATTTCGCGTACGCTCTTGGCGAAACTCCAAACATCCTGCCGCGTCCACTTCCCCAAGTCTTTGTCCGTCAGGTTCGTGGCGCTGAGTGCTTGTGCGATGTGAGTTGGAGTAATTTTCATGCCAGCTAGGTCTTGCGCGAATAGGTGGTCTACGGTCGAACCTTTCTTTGAATGATTCTTCACTTTCCCGAGTGTCTTCTCAATCGATTTTGAATACCAGCGTACAATTTCTTCCTCAATATCGTAGACGTCGGCGACGGGGTTGCCCATGCCGGGCTTGGTGAGTTTTCCGTCAGCGTCTACGCTGGCTGAGGCGTCTGCGATGTGTATGAGGGCGTCTGCTTGGGATGCGACGCTTAGGAACTGCGTTCCTAATCCCTTCCCTTCCCATGAGCCTTTGATTAGGCCGGGGAGGTCGATTAATTGGATTGGGATGAAGCGGGAGCCGTCGATGCATGTTGAGTTTCGTGGATTATCCTTGACGCCCAGCTCTTTGCATACGCAAATTGTCTTTGCGTTTGCTTGGCCTATGTTGGGTTTCTTGGTGGTGAAGGGGTAGGTGGAGACTTCTGCGGTTAGGAGGGTTGCGGCGTTGAAGAATGTTGTTTTGCCGGCGTTCGTTTTGCCGATTAGTCCTACCTTTAGCAAGAATCTTCAGTAGGAATTCATCTGTGGGGAGTATTATACGCGTTGACCCGGAGTCAGCCATAACTGTTATAGCAACTCTCTGAGGGGTGGGTGCTGGGGCCGACCCTGTCCAACCGATGTGGGGCCGTAGTCACTCCGAGGGAGTGGCGGTGTCTAGCCAGGGATGACGACAGGGATACGTACCCGCCAAGGGCTCCAGAAGACCAAACCTTAACGGGTTTGCGGACCTGAACGGAATGACGAACTTCAGGAGCGAAGAAACCCGTAGACATGACGGTATGGCGGAAGTCGAGGGTTCAAAATGGTTCACGGCCGAACCATGAGAATCCCTTCGGCCCCACCATCAAGTGATGAAGGGTTACTCTTCCTACGAGCTTTCAAGTGGTGCCCTTTCTTCGAGTTTGGGCATCTCTTTCAAATGGATTACTTCGCTGAAAAGGATCCATATCACGGCTGCTCCGGATAACGCGCCGCCTACGAGTATCGTGGGTACGATTCCAATGTAGAGTCCGAGGATCCCTCCGATTAATGAGCCCACAGGTATGGTTCCCCAGTTTATTGTTCGCACAGTTGCGTTCATGCGTCCTTGAAGTCGATCGGAAACTATGGATTGTCGTAGACTGACGGTGTTAATGTTGTAAATCGGCAACGTCAGGCCAGTGATAAAACCGACCGCACTCATTATTGGATATGCAAAACCGTACAGTGCGAGCGGTTGCGCCATCGCGACGATCGGGACGAAGATTGATATCGCAATCGATGGCCCCAACCCGACTTTCTTTGTGAAGTTCGGCGCGACTATAGCCCCTACGAAGAATCCGACTGCGCCAATTGTTCCAAGAACCCCGATGGTGGCCGGCGTGAAGTTGAGCATTTTAAGCAGGAAGATGACGAGTACAGCTTGGAATATCGAGCCGCCTAAGTTTGCTGTAGCAGTGGAAAACATCATCTTCTTGATTACATCGCTGCCAAACACTATGTGTATTCCCTCCTTCATTTCCGCGAAGAAATTCCTCTTCTCGGACACAGGGTGGTCGGACGACGTGGAGGGTTCAGGCTTTCGGATGGACAGGAGAGCCAGTGCAGAAGCCAAGTAACCTGTCGCGTCTACCGCTATCGTGAGCGCTCCTCCTATAATTTCGTAGATAAACCCCGCGATAGTTGGTCCCACGACCTGAGCTCCTGACGCGCTCGTTTGAAGTTTCGCGTTCCCTTCAACCAAATCTGTGCGGTCAACCAATACCGGGAGATAGGATTGGTAGGATATGTCGAAGAAAACCGTGAAAATCCCGTTGATTACTGCCACAGCGTAGAGTTGATTGATTGTCAAAGCGGAAAGGAAGAAGGCGACGGGAATTGAGGCGAGGGTAATCATTCGGCCAAAGTTGCATGTGATCATTATCGGCCGTTTTCGCGAACGGTCTGCGATGACGCCTACGAAGAGTCCGAGGATTGGAAAGGAGATTGTCTGCAGAGCGATTAGCAGGCCGAGTTGAAACGCGTTCGCGTTGAGACTCAGAACCGCAAGTATCGGCAGAGCTAAAGCGGTAAACTGGTTGCCAAATTGACTAACCGTATCACTCAGCCACAACCGTTTGAAATCTCGATGAGACCATAGGCGCCCTCTCGACGGAATCTTCAAAGAAGCAATCCTCAAGTATCTTAACTCTACATGCGACCGCGCGGATAATCGGATTGCGCCCATAAAAGGGCGAGCCACTTCCGATGAACACAATCAGTTCTCACGTGATGTTAGCATACTAGAGGATGATATCCTCCAGCTTCAGCGATTCCCAACCGCGAGAAACTTGTAACAGAGGTTAAGCGC
>JBEKPE010000063.1:0-14195 GCA_049521055.1 Bathyarchaeia archaeon | reverse complement strand
ACCCTAGGGGCCGTAGTCTAGCATGGTTATGATACGCGGATTGGGCCCGCGAGTGCTACCGTAAAAGGCAGCAGCGAAGTCGCTGGTTCAAATCCGGCCGGCCCCACCAATTTCCATCCCAGCTGCGGTCCACTGGCCGTCGTGCAACGCTTCTTTACCATCCCCTCGCGAGCGATTGTTAGACGTTCGTATTTCCTGCCGATTTTCATGATCACGTTTTGTTGAAACTTGAGATGGCAGCAACTCCTCACGTAAATCTTGTACAATAGCGGATGTCTGCGATGGTATGCCTTGCCTCCCTTTGAAAATTTAACTAACCTCTCTTTCATACGGGAGTGCAGAGTATAGTGAATGTTCAATCGGTCTAATGTGAACAGAACCAAACTCACGATTTCCTTTCGGGTGTTAACAGCATGAATACTCAGTATCGATTTACTCAGGCCTATACTGCCTTCCGCATCCCAGAAACCACCAAGAAAATAGCCGGGGTAGCTGCCAATAATTGGTTTCAACAGGTCAGGGCACGCTCTTGAGGCTAAGAGAAAATCGTATAGCATCCTGTTGTTAGCGTAGACACTGTAACGTCCGTCCTTGCGACGGGAAAGATGCAATGGCTTTTGCCGCCCCAGACTAATTGCCAAAGACTCCGCGAACGCCTGTGCGAAGTCCACATCCTTGACAATCAGCCGCGTGAAGTGTTTCCATCTCTTTTTGTATAATACTAGCGTGCCATCGCCAATCCAGGCCCCAATTCCATAAGCGAGGTGTGGACCTACTATCGGCAACACATGTCTCCGTAGCGGGTCATATCGCCCCGTCAACCAATTGACGACTTCACCCTTCCCAACGCCAACTCTTCGAGCAATAGTACCGTACCCCATCCCCGTCTTCCGTAATTCCAGCACCTGCCTATGCTGTCCAATCCTTCGCCAGATGCTATGATATCTATTGTATGAGCGGTTATCCAGTAATCGCGCGACCAATGCGATACCTTGGCTGCCTAGCGACTCGAGAAGGTTCACGAAAGACGACGCCACGATTTAGTCGCCGATGATCCAAAGAATTAAGTCATGAGGGGGATCCGGTGCTAAGCCCCACCATCTCCAACGAGCATGGTCGGAACGCCTCGGTGCGGAGAGTAACACGTAAATTCGGCAACTATGGCGTGTAGTTATGATGAAGATGCCTCCCCCCAAAGCGCCGACCAGCCCAACGACCAACCTAGCAGTTCAAACCATCGACGTTACAAAAGTCTACAGAGTCGGCCATACAGACTACCCAGCCCTGAAGGGAATCAACTTGAAGATTGATAGAGGGGAGTTTGTTGCGATAATGGGCCCTTCGGGCAGCGGTAAATCTACGCTCCTAAACCTGATTGGGGCGCTCGACCGACCTACGTCTGGGCGGATAATCATTGACGGAATCGATATCCGAAAACTAAGCGAAGACAAGCTAGCGCTGCTCAGAAACCGCAAGCTTGGATTCGTATACCAATCCTTCAATCTGATTCAACGGCTCACGTCAGTAGAAAATGTGGAGATGCCCCTCATCTCTCGCGGTATGCCGGAGAAAATTCGAAGGAACAAATCTTTGAAGATGCTCAGTGCGGTGGGCCTTGCATCAAAAGCGAGCAAGCGACCCGCTGAGCTTAGCGGGGGAGAACAGCAACGGGTCGCAATAGCCCGCGCCTTAGTC
The DNA here is from genome assembly GCA_049521055.1 of Bathyarchaeia archaeon. Classification (GTDB taxonomy): domain Archaea; phylum Thermoproteota; class Bathyarchaeia; order 40CM-2-53-6; family 40CM-2-53-6; genus FEN-987. Next base: position 12,500 of record JBEKPE010000063.1, on the reverse strand, counting down.
ACTTTACCCTCCCTCGTCATAGCCGACGAACCAACCGGAAACCTCGATTCAAAGACCACTAGTGAGGTGGTTGATCAATTTGTCAGTGTGAACAAGCAATTCGGCACAACCATACTCGTTGTCACCCATAATCCGGACATCGCGGAGAGAACTCAACACGTGATCTCGATTCGAGACGGTCTAGTCGAAAAAGAGCAATACCTACAAAGGCTGGATGCCTATTCCTCGAGTTGAGAAAAATGTTAGTTACTGATATGTTCAAGTTGGCGGCCAAAGCGCTGCTCGACCGGAAGATACGCAGCGTCCTAACCATTCTTGGGATAACCGTAGGGTCCGCCATAATCTTAGCCTTAATTGCAAGCTCAAGTGGACTTAGCGCGGGAATTACCGCTAACATCCAGAAAACCGGAGCGAACATCCTCACCATACGAACTTCGGGAGGTTTCTTTGCCTCTGGCTCGTCGAACACCTACGAGCTCAGTCAAATTGACATCACCTACCTGAAGGGCATCCCCGGTGTAGCGGAGGCCTATCCTTACTTCAGCTATGGAGCGTCTATCATGCAAGGTGGTGCGTCACTTCAAGCCTCTGTGGTCGGAATAGATCTTTCAGCCCTGCCGGTTCTGTATAACGGGCTAACGGTTGCTGAGGGCACAATTCCTCTTTCAGGGGATACTACTTCCGCCGCGATCGGATGGTCGATTGCAAACCCTACTTCAGGTACCCCGATCGGCCTTCATCAATTGGTTTCGATGTCTCTTACAGGGATTAAGGGATCCAAATCAGCCATATCTTATGCCGTTCTTGCGAGCGCTATCCTCACGGAATACGGGTCAGCCCTTTTCTCCAACATCGATGATACGGTCTTCATTTCATTTCAAGCGGCCACAATTCTTTCAAAGACTCCATACTTCAGCGGAATCTACGTAGTTGTTGACAATACGGCTGATGTCGCGAACGTTCAGAATACAATAACAACATATTACGGCACCAATGTTCGCGTGATTAGCCCCGGACAGATTCTAACCAGCATCCAAGGAATCACTGGACAACTGACGGTTTTCCTAGGCAGCATTGGAGCAGTCTCGTTGTTCGTGGCAACCGTAGGCATAGTCAACACAATGTATGTCTCCGTAATGGAACGCACCAGAGAAATTGGCATCCTGAAAGCTATAGGATATCGACCGAAGCAAATCATGGGAATGTTCTTGTCCGAAGCCGCGCTGACTGGAGTAGTGGGAGGCATCACTGGCCTAATTCTCGGCTACGCACTCTCATTCCTAATGGGAGGGGAACTCGCTGGTTCAACCCTCTCTTTTGGAGGAGGCCGCGGGGGGCCCGGGGGTGGCGGAGCAGCGATTGTGCCGGTCTTCTCAACAGAACTCATAATCTTCGCACTCACATTCCCAGTCCTCCTTGCGACTGTTGCCGGACTCTACCCAGCGTGGAGAGCCTCAAGAATGAACCCGGTTGCTGCACTAAAGTACGAATAATCTCGTAACCGGTTTCTTCTATTCAACCGTGCCTTGGATTAATGGGCGGTACCTTCCGCCCGCCTCGGCGGGTGTTTATGGGAAGCTTGAGCCGAAGAAAGTGTTGAATAGGTTGCGGAGAAATGTTATGATTAGGCTGATTAGGCTGAATCCAGTACTTCGGCCTCCTGCAGTTTGGGATGGCTTTATTACCTGAATTTGTCCACTGGCCCCGCCCACTATTGGGATTCCCGGGCGGTTATTGTCGGTGGCGGATATCTTAACGGTGACTGTGTAGTTCCCCGGCGCGAGATTCGGCTTGAAGACGATTAGAACGCTGAAGGGCCTTGGAATGTTTGGATCAATCTCTCCTAGGAATGCGCTGTTCTGTGGGCCTGAAACGATAGAGTCGGATTCAACGGTGACGTTGGCGTTGTAGGATGCGAGATTCCCGCTGTTCAGCACGTTGCCTGAGATAGTCGTATTGCCACCTGACGTAATCGTGGATGGAGTAAACTCAATTCCATAAACTACCAAACTGATGTATCCAGTAACCGATACACCCAACGTATGGCTCTCTTGAGTGTAGGAAACATCGCCTAACTGCTTGTATGTTCCCGTAACAGTGCCTTGGTACGAGGTGCCAGCTGCAGAGGATGGAGCGTAGACAGGGAACGTTAATGTTACGCTCTGTCCATATTGGATTGAGTCATAATGCCAGTGATTGTCTCCTACTAGTACTAGAGGGGCCGGTAAGGAGACAGAAATGTCGACATCGTAGATTGCTATGTATCCACTATAGCTGTTTGACACAGTAACAGTCATTGTATTGTTCAAACCGGCAACCAAGGTTTGTCCCGTCATGGAAACCGTTAGATGCGCAGCGGTTTGGGCGTTGGAGTCAGGCAGCTGCATAAATAACGGCAGCAACAAAACCATGACGATCAGGATCCGACGTCCGGTAGACCAGTTCAAGCCCCTATTGCTCCTGAAGAGTACTTATTCTGTTCTCGAGTGTTGGGTGCTTATCGAACAACCTGAACAACGGGTTAGTGCCAACGGAATCAAACAAGCAAGCCGTTCCAATCGACCTGTGCGCAGCGACATAATTCTGTGATTCCCGAAGCTTTGAAAGAGCAGATATCAGTGCGCCTCGCCCAACGAGGTCCGCAGCTGCCCTATCCGCAAGAAACTCACGCGCCCTGTAAACAGCTGGCTCAATTAAATGGCCCAACGGATGCGCAAATAACGCAACTCTCGCCGCGGTCGCGAATGTCCTAACTGAAAAATCATTATTCTTCACGTGCGACAATTCATGTGCAAGACAAGCATCCAGCTCTTCAGTGCTTAGTGATTCTACAAGTCCCACTGAAACTGCCAACACGTATTTCCGCTTCGAACGTGTGATGAACGCAGCTGGGTCTCCCGAATCAATCAAGGTTACCTTTGGCTGATCGACACCCATAGTTTTTGAAAGCCTTTCCACCGATTTCGTTACTTCAGGCGGGGCGGTCTCAAATTTCATTTCTGGGAATAGCTTTGCCAGCGGAAGGTGGGACTTCCTGAGTTCTAAAGACAAGGCAACGCCCACGGCAGCGACGATGCCCACTGCAGCCAAGCCAACGTTAAGTGTGAAGAAAAAGGATAGCAAGTGCCGAACCTCCTCGCGCTCTACCAAAGATGGATCGAGCAGCTCGATGTGCAACCAACTTGCGATTGACAGAAGGCTCTCAAAGAACATGATCCCTAGGGCTGCTAGAAGAGCTGTGGATTGAAATCTATACGACCGTCTTACGATGATGGTTAGGCCCAACGCGGCGAATGAAAGAGTCGAGAGAATTAGGGTTGGTAGCCATGGCTCATGGTGGACGCTAAGTGGCCCTATCAGAAACCACGCGATGAAGACGAGGACTCCGGGAACCTGTATCATTTGCCTCCCTCGCTCTTCAGCCTATTCAGATACTTGGATATAATTCTGCGATCCTCTGGTTTGTCCGCCATCTTCTCAGCCAGGTATGCGACCGTCACGTCGTTGAAACCGCGAAGCAGGGCTCCCATCACGTTATTCACGACAACATGTTTGAACGCATCCTTGGTAAGACGGGATGAGTACAGGTAATGGGGGCCACCCTCCCTCACAAGCTTTCGCGAAAGAACACCCTTCCGGTACAACCTGTCCAAGATCGTAGCAACGGTAGTGACTGCGATCGACCTGTTACGTGCGATCTTCTCATGAAACTCTCTAACAGAGAGGGCTGTGGGCGACTTCCATAGCTCTTGGAGCATAGCCGCCTCCAAGTCACCCAAAGCAAAGCGGATGTCTTTGTTATTTGGGTGAAGAACTTGCAATTTCAACGGTGACCGGTTCTCGACTACCGCCTGTAGTTAGCCTTATATAAATTCGTTTGAATCTTCGCGTAGCATGGTTAGATTGCGATGCCAACAACCCCAATCATAATCCCCATGATAGTAGCCGGAGTCACGTTAGGCTCTCTACTCGTATCTCAAACTCGAAAGATCACCAAGAAGAAACTCTTAATCGCTTCTCTAGTGTCCGGCTTACTCAACACAGCATACGCCTTTCTCGTCTACACACTAGCCCCTCCACCAACACTTACCCGGGGGACCTTCACCGGTGGGACGTTTACTGGCGGTGGAACATTTACTGGTAGCGGAACATTCAGAGCCGCCGCGGGAACAAGTTCGGAAACTTCCTTCCTAGCTTCATCGTTCATAACCGGCTTTCTCATCGTTCTCGCAATCGTTCTATTTGCCCTGGCCTATGTTCGGTTCAGAGGCCCGAAGTCTGACGAAGAGGAAGCGATTGAAACAGATCAAACGGATCAAACTGAAGAGAAGAAATTAGAAGAAGACTAAGCTACACCCTGGCTTTTCTAATGTCCGGCTACACTGCTGGGCGACCGAGCATCAAACAAATCGTCGCAACAATCCTCCTACTTACCTTGATTCTGGTAGAGGTTGCCGCCAACCCCGCATATTCAACCGGCACCAACACCTCGACAGTAGGCACATCGCCAGGCAAGTTCGACCTCCCACTTGGCAACGACTTCCCAACGTTCGGCACGGTAAAACTCAGCTACCCAGACAGCGCCATTTTGACAAATAGCACCGGAGATCTTCTCTTCAACGTGACCCTGAACCCACTCATGCTCAACCCCACTTCCGCCCAAGTATTCTCTTCTGCTTTTCCGACGCTCAATGTTCTGGTGCAAGGATCGGGATTTTCTTCCAAGGATACGACTTGTACGCTGTCTGGCATACCAGTCGCCTCCCCCGCATCCTGTCCGATTTCTGGCGGCAATCTCGCTACCTCGTTCAACGTCGCCAATGTTCCGCCTGGTTCTTACATTGTTACTGCAACCGGCGATCCGGAAGGCGACTACTCTTCAGCCTCATTCACCGTCCTCCCCCCATCACTTATTCTGAATCCGTCTTCCGGCCAAGCCGGAGTGACTGTAAGCGTTTCCGGCGTCGGATTTTATTCGCCCGAGTCCTGCACGTTGATTGGCATCCCCGTATCCGTCTCTAGCTGCAGCATTACGGGCGGTGTCCTAACAGGTTCATTTACTGTTGCAGGTCCCCCTGTACTCCCTGGCACCTATTGTATTACTGTTACAACCACGGGAGGCGATACGGGAGTAGCTACCGCCCTCTTCACAGTGACATCTCCCCCTACTCCTCCTCAACAGATCACACTGATCCCCTCGATTCCCCCTCTTGTCCCAATTGCCCAGCCTGGAACGACCATCCTAGTGTCGGGCTCAGGATTTTCCTTGACGGATACAAGCTGCTCACTGTCAGGCAATCCCGTAGGCGTTCCAATCGTCTGCACAATTGTAGCTGGGACGATTACCCCCTTCTCCTTCGTTGTCGCCAACGTTCGGCCAGGCACATACATCATTACTGCGACTGGTAGCACGGGCGACAGGGCAACATATAACCTCCAGGTTCTGCCCGCGGCTCCTTCTGTACCGGTCTCGGTCCCAATTACTCTCGACATATACATCCCTCCTGACTTCTCCGGATTGACAATTAGCAAAACTTGGACCAGCTTCACAAACAACTACGACCCACACCTCATCCAATTGTCAAGACAATCAGCCTCGGATCAGATTGGACCTAGTTGGTGGAAGGTTTCCGTTTCGCTGTCCGTCACCAACAATCCAAGGAACGTGAATCCTGAAAACCATATCTTCCCTACGGATCGTACGCAATACGTCAGACTCTTTCAAGTAACATCTCCTACGACAGCGGGAAGGTATTTCTTCAAAGCATTCATAAACGGAATCTCAATCGGAGCGGAAAATTTCCCAACCATTGTAGTTAAGGCCAGCAGGGACCCTGCATACATTTCCGGCGTCCTTCGAGACTCGGGCTACCGGAACGCTTCAAGAGCGGGACAACCAATAACCCTCCCGAACGGAACTGGAGCTCGCGTCCTAGCGACCGGATTCGACTACCTAGGCCGAGCAGTTTCAGCCCAAGCCTATCTCAATTACACAGCTCATGGGAGTTATACATTATTCGGGATAGCGCCGGGGACATACAACATAACCGCTTACGCTGCAGGGTATCTTCCGACAGTTAGACCGTGGACTGTAAGCGTCGCTGCCGCCCAATCGCTCGAAGGAGTTGACATCTATCTCACGGAGAGCGTACTCATCTCCGGAACTGTGTTCTCCAAGAGTCCTGATGGAAACTTGATTCCCTGGGGAACTCTCACAGGGATTAGCAACACTGTGTGCCAACCAGTTGTACCGCGAGCAATTACCGTCGATCTTCTAGATTTGGCAGGCAATCTAGTAGCATCCACATCAGCCCCTTACCGCACAACGAGTTTTACGGATCCCACCGCAACCTCATTTGAATTCGGCCCCGGCCTGCCGAATCCTCCGATTCAAGACCAACTTGGTTTCGACGGACGAATTCCACAGGACTACGCCAACTACACTTCAGGCCTCACATGGGGCGACTACCTGCTCCAAGCCTACGTAACATCCTACATCCAAGTCGACGAAGTTCGGGTCCATGTTGCTAATTCGACGGCGGACACAGAAACGGTGTTACCTCTCATCCGATCGGGAAGCATTAGAGTAACTGTCCACTTCAGGTACTCAAGCAACATTCTGGTAGACGAACCACTAACAACCTTCAACAGTACCGGTGGATCTGTCCCGGTTGGTGGTACTCTTACTGTTTCAGCCTACGATCAAGAAGGCATACTCCGAGCACAAAATGTGACGTCCGTACCGTCAGGCAGTACGAATGCAACTGTTGACTTGCAAGGTTTCAGCAACACTAGGGGTTTCGGTACTTTCTCGTTATTCTCACAGAATTATGGGCTCCGGCCAGGGACTTACTACATTGTGGCTCGTGTTACGTCCTCTCCGGTTTTCGCAGGCTTTGCGAACATTGGAATCCGTGATCTATACTACCAAACAGACATCGTCAAGGCTACTATCGGCCTCAGCGAAGAAGAAACTCTAATCAGCTTCTCGATGTACCGCGCTGGAGGCCTTTTGCTGACTCTCCGCTCGATCAACTATCAAATTCCTCAAGTATCAAATTCCATTCGCGGGAATTGGGGGTACCCTGGATCGACAATTAAGCTGCTGATTATCGACTCATACGGAAACGTCTACCAGACAAATTCGACACAACCAGTAAATTCAACAAGTGTAACATTCGCTTACGATGGGCTTCTAACTAACACCTATACGGTGATAATCCAAACCCACGGCTATACTCAGCAGCAGATAATCCACGTGTACGTCAGGCTTGGATCAATTGCTGACGTGGCTATCTACATGATCCGGAACCCAGTAATCGACCTGACTATATTTTTCACGCATGAGGCCCTCCTCAGCTCGATAGACTCTACTCTACCTTTCGCCCAACCGATTAACAACCTGACTGCCACGCCGACCCGCATCGAGGTTTTCGATGATCAAGGAAACTTTGTTGCAGCGAATGCAACGTATATACCAAATAATACAACAAATGTAAAACGAATTTACACTGCCAACTTTACTTTATCCGGGTTTGACCTTTACTACGGGGACCCAAGGCTAATCTGGTCAGGGTTTTATGATACAACGGACGGGGCGAGTCAAACTCCTGGTGGGTTAATTTTATACCCATGGAACCTGTCGCCTCACACTTACACAATTAGAATATGGGTCGATGGATACTACCAGCTACAACCCTTACGAGTAACTGTTACCGCACCACAGAATGTTTCCGTAGTCACTTTCATGGATCGTGCATCCCGAATTTACGGGACGGTGATGGGGCCAGACTACTTCGGCGCTGCCCGTTACTTATCATGGGCAACAATCACGCTACAGCCAAACAACAGCACCCTCACAGACATAATTGATGTTCGGCCGGGAAACTACACAACGTCTAGCCTCGACGGGTCATTTCAGGTGTGGGTTCCAGAGGGAACGTACGGGATGGGAGTGGCCTTGGAGGGATACGCGACGTATTCAACTATGATTGCCGTTCCGCCTGGCTCGGACATGTACATGCAAATCTGGTTGGACAACTACCAACCCTCAAGCCAACTAATCTCGCCCGTTACCGCAATCGCTACGAGTAGTGCTTTGAGTCTCAAAGCGCATTTGCAGCGAGTCCCCAAACCCTGGGTTGACCCAAGTTAGGCCTGCTCAATCCAATTTCTTGACTGGAATTTGAATGCCGCGCCAGCTCCGTCTCCTCATTTCGGTCTTCGTTTCGGGCGCTGTAGTGATGGCACTTGAACTCTTGGGCAGTAGACTCCTAGCTCCAGTGTTCGGAAGTTCGATCTTCGTTTGGGGCAGCTTGATCGGTGTGGTTTTGTCAGCGCTTAGCGCGGGCTACTATCTAGGCGGAAAACTCGCAGACATCAAACCCAACTTCAACATACTATCGATCGTGATTTTCATTGCAGGCTTAATCGTTCTGACACTACCAGCCATCGCCCCTCCCCTCTTCGACCTTGCGATAAGGTTGAACCTTGGAGAACGTTATGCACCCCTGCTCGCTACGACCTTATTGTTGGGGCCGCCGAGCGTTCTTCTGGGCATGGTGTCGCCGTATGCTATTCGGCTGGTAGCTGAGAGCTTCGAGACACTAGGAAAAGCCTCCGGGAACCTTTACGCCCTCTCAACCGTAGGGAGCATCGTGGGGACGTTTCTCACTGTTTTCCTTCTGATCCCGCTTTTTGGAGTTAACAAGATCATCTTTGTGTTGGGAATTGTGCTGCTGGTCGTTGCCTTTCTTGGCTTAAGTTATCGGTTCAAGTTTCTAGTCCTCCTCATCCTAATCATCCTCCCCTTCGCCGCGCCCTACATGGTTAACCGTCAACTGACAGTTGCCACCTACACGTTGGCGTTGGGTGATACAATCTACGAAACCGACACTCCCTACCATCATCTCAATGTGGCAGACGCGTATGACCCGTCAACCCAGTCCACGATGCGCTATCTCATAATGGATGACAACCTGCACAGCGCTATGGATCTGCAAAACCCCAACCGAACAGTCTTCCCATACACCGACTACTTCCACGTCGGCCTCCTGCTTAACCCGAACATAACTCGCGTCCTCTTCATCGGTGGAGGCGGTTTCACAGGCCCCAAAGCATTCCTAAGAGATTATCCAAACGTGACCGTCGACGTTGCGGAGATAGACCCGGAGGTTGTGCGGGTCGCGGAACAATATTTCGCTGTGAACGCCAGCAACCCGAGTCTTCACATCTACATCGACGACGGTCGAGTATTCCTTCAAAGCACCCAACAAAAATACGACCTCATCGTGCTCGACGCTTACTCGAGGACGTATGTCCCATTCCATTTAATGACCCTAGAATTCTTCAAACTCATAAACTCCCACCTAACCTCCAACGGCATCGTGATCTCAAACCTAATCTCGGGAACAACATCCAGTAACGATCAACTACTCACAGCTGAAACCACAACGATGAACCAAATCTTCCCAAACATCTACACCTTCGCAGTGGAAGGCGCGTCAGACACAAACCCACAAAACGTGATAATCATCGCTACCCTCTCAACACATCATTTGAGTGTCACAGATTTTGAGGAACTCACCTCGACAAACTCTAATGTGAAGATTCCGGGTATGAACGATTACCTAGCCAACTATTTCACACCTACCGGGAACAATCCTCCGATACTCACCGACAACTACGCACCAGTGGATACAATGCTCAGCCCGATCAGTGGATTACCAATTACTAACGACCAACCTCCGCTGATAAGTGAACAAGAGGCGTTGCAAACCCTGGGAGGGTTAGTAATAGTTGCGGCGGTCGCAGTAATTTTGCTGAAGAAGAAGTATCTTTGAGGGTTACATCTTCGAGGCAGCCCGAAGCTCCTGCATACGCCTACGAAGCCTTGCCTCTAGTCTTGCATTACGTGTGCGCGATCTCGCGCATGAACGAAGTTCTTGCGAGATAAGCCGCTTCGTTTCTTGTGGATTAGGGCTGCCGCTAGTTCGATACATGCGAAGGTGCCGGTCCAAATCCAAAGCCTCACCGATCGAACTCATCGTGCGAGGTCCGATTGACCTTCCTAGGGCTCGTTCCCAATCTGATCGCTTCATTTCTTTGAAAGTCAGGCCTTGAGTAAGGGCTGATCGCGCAACTGAGCCCGACAGCTTACTGTCGACCGTTATCCTAGGTATGATTTCGGTGAGGATTCGCAGGCAGGCTTTGAGTTCATCAATCGACTCCCAGAGAAGAGGCGTTACCTCCTGGTAGTCAAGGTTGTATCCGGAGGACAGGCCATGCATCATTAAAAGACCTGAATTGGAATTGGCTGCGATCTTCGCGCACTTTGCCCGGGTTAGCTCAAGCGGGTCAGCGTTCTTCTTTTGAGGCATGATACTGCTCGTTGAGGCAAACTCGTCGGGAATCGAAACGAGCGCGGCTTCTGCCGAACTGTAGAAGATCAGATCTGTCACGATTCGGGAGAGATCTGAGGCTAAGAGGGCACAGTTTCCAAGAATCTCCAAGGCGAAGTCTCTACCCCCAACCGCGTCCAACGAAACCTCCACAAGCCCATCGAAGCCAAGCAGGCGAGCGATTAACCGCCGATTCAGCGGGAAGCTTGTTCCGGCCAACGCGGCGGCACCCATCGGAGAAACATTAACTCTCCCGTAAGCTTCACTTAGCCGATCTACATCTCGCGACAGAGAGGCACAGTTTGCGAGCAGGTAATGGGCGAAACTGATTGGCTGTGCGGGCTGAAGATGGGTATAGCCAGGGAATACTGTAGCGATATGTTTCTTCGCAGACCTGAGGATTGAAAATTCGAGCGTAAGTATTTGGTCCGAAAGTTCGATTATCTCGCTCCGCAAAGCCATTCTTATGGCCGTAACGACTTGGTCGTTCCGACTCTTGCCGAGGTGAAGAAGACCTCCCACTTCTCTACTCGTACGCTTCGTGACGTAATCCTCAATCACCACGTGAATATCTTCCGCGTTCCGTCCAGGGAAACTGTAACCCTCAAGGCTTCTCAGCGCCCTCAAAATTCTGCGGGCGTCAGCTTTCTTGATGACGCCAGATTTGGCGAGCGCAATTACGTGCGCTTCGTTGACTAGGACTGTTGAGAGCGTTATTCGCTTGTCTGATTCAAGCGATGAGATGAAATTCACTACATCTCTTCGCGTCCGTTTCAACCGACCACCTTTCAGAACCGACGACATGTGGGGTCACTGCGTCGTGGTTGGGAGAAGAGGTGAGCCGCCTAGCTTTTCAGCGAACCTTGTGAGAGCGAGGGAGTAGACTTCGATACATGCCAAGTACTCCGAGATTCTTACATGCTCGACCTCAGTGTGATCAAACCTCGAGTCCCCTGGACCGTAGGCAAACATGGGAATATTCTGGTGTTGGGCGAAGAGGTTCATGTCGCTTGTGCCGGTCTTCTTGACCATAGCAACTTGACCTCCTTTCACCTTCCTAATAGCCCACCTGAAAGCTGAGACCGCGGAGGAATTCGGCGAACCGAGGAAAGCTTCGGTCTGATCCTCGAAATCTACTAGGATTCTCACATCTTGCCGATTTACGTTGTAACGGGTGGTGAATTCCTTGATTTTGGTAATTAGATCGTTCGATGACAATCCAGGCGGGATCCTGAGATCAACATCTAAGGTCGCATGTGTCGGAACACTGTTTCCTAAGTCGCCCGCTTCAGCGCGAGTGACACAACCTGTTACAGCGTCAAACTTGGACGGAGAATTGTTTTTCAAAATTCCTCTTTCAAAGGCTTTCCAGAAGAGGCTTGACTCCTCGTAGCTGCTGGCCGAGAGCCAGGGTGAAGCCGAATGGCCTCCACTAGTCGTAAAGGTGGCGTGTAGTTTGAGGCTTCCCTTGTATCCGATGATCAGGTTCGAGACGCCACTCGGTTCGCCGAATCCCGCCATAGCGTACTTCGTTTGATCACCGATTATCGCACGAATACCCTTGCTGCTCGTCTCCTCCTCCACGACGGCGGCTACAGTAACCTGAAAAGGGTATGAACTTTTTTTCTTAGCGAGAGCAGCGCCAACGATCATGGCAGCCAAGGATGATTTGGCGTCAACCGCGCCGCGGCCGTATAGCAAATCAACGTCCTGTCGAATCGGTATGCGGCCTGGAACCGTATCCATATGACCGCACAGGAGAATCCGCGGACCTTCGTTGCCAAGAACGCCGATTACATTTCCAACATTATCGATTCGCGCGACTAGTCCGTTAGATTGCATTTCTCCGTGGAGGAATTCAGCGAGGTCGGCTTCGGATCCGCTCGGGCTGTAGATCTCCAGCATTTTCTGCAATAGTTTAACTGGATAACTTTGCAAGCTCCTCTCTCTCCAAGACCTTAGGCAGTATTTTGAGCACACGATCTACGTGATCAGGTTGGATGCAAAGTGGGGGTAGGAATCTGAGGATATTTCGCCCAGCATCGAGCATCAAAACCCCTTCCTGTAGAGCGTCTAAGATAATTTGGTGGACGTCAAAAC
>JBEKPE010000062.1:0-11956 GCA_049521055.1 Bathyarchaeia archaeon | reverse complement strand
GTCATCCCAGCCCGGGTGAGGGATAGGCTTCACATAAAGCCGGGCGGGGTGTTTGCGATCATGGCGAGACCAAGGTCAGGGATCTTGGTTTTGAAGAAGATTGACAGCAAATCATTACAGGTCGATCTGGAGCTTTTCCGGGACGTGGAGAAAGCGTGGAAGGAGATTGAGCGCGGAAAGTCACGCAAGACTAGCAAAAAGCGCTTCCTAGAAGAACTCCGAACTTGGTAGTAATCCGAAACGTAATCTGGACTGAGAATTTTGAGCGTGAACTGAAGAGGCTAAAGGACAGCGCCGTCAAGGAGCGAGTGAAGAGGCAAGTCGAAAAGATACTTGAGAATCCAGAGGCAGGCAAACCCTTAAGATTCGAACTGAAGGGCGAACGATCCCTTCGCATCCCACCCTACAGGTTGATCTATGCAATGCAAGGAACAACGCTTTACCTGCTCAGACTCGAGCATAGAAAAACCGTCTACGACTAAACCCACTCAGGGCCCTCTTTCTCGCCTCGCCCACTTTAACCGATCCCCGCTAAGCGAACGTACGGGACCATGACATTGAACTCGTACACAAATACCTAGGAACCAGACTGGGTTTCGTATCGAAAATCCTAGGCGCCATCCTCGTCGCTAAGTAGTGCCTTTCCGGGTTTGGGGGTAGTTTGACTCGGCGTTTGGCATGGAAAGGATTTAGCAGCGCGTCGGTGTCGCTAGGGGTCTTTGACGCAGATTACGGGTCAAAGATCAATCTAACGGGGCGCAACTCTCGGTCGCTCTAAACCTGACCCCAAATCACTCGAGAATTCGTCCAATTATGCCCACGCTGTTGCCGAAAGCTCGCATGTTTAAGTGGTGTCAGTAAGGGAGCCGAAGCAGCTGTTCAACTAGTTTGAACTAAACGCTCCGAAAATAATGCTTCCGCCACCCAGAAGGGATCAACTCTTTCCGATCGTCCAAGAGATTCACTTCAAAGCGTCGTTGATGGCTATTCGACGAGCCTCCACTTCTTCGTTATTACAGCCTCGGCTGGGAGGCCGTATAGGACGTATCTCTGGGCTCTGTGGGCACCTTTGTGTATGAGGACCGGGCCTTTCATCTTTCGGCATTCGCAGACGATCTGCTCCCCGATGAGGTAGTCTCCAACTTCCTTGCCTATCATGCCACTCTGCCTTCTTCCCAGAGTTCCTTCAGCACCTTAACGGTGAGCTGAAGGTCGAGTCTTAGATCATTAGCAATGTCAAAAGTTTCTGCTTCCTTATGTTTGCGAAGGTATGTTACAATCTCAGCCTTGGCATCTTTGAGCGTGACATTGTTCCTGAGTTCGATGACCTTGAGGCTACCAACCTCCTGAAGGTACTTTTGGGTGGCTTCCCTAATCATTGCGCTCCGAGATTTTGCTCCAACCCTCTCCACCGCCTTGTCAATTCTCTCAATCTCCCGCTTCGAGAAACGGACCGGGACTATCGATTCCCTTTCGACGAGCCTCTGCATGATCAATCCCTTCATATACGCGTAATACGTAGTATACAAATTAAGTTTTGCGCAAGGTCGTGCGGAGTGCACCATTCACCCAACCGTTCACGGCTGGGATTCGAGCCCACGAAGTACTCAGGTCGTTTTATCGCACTTCGCAGAGGTTTGGTCATCGTCTCGGCGAGCAATCCGAAACAACTAGACCATGGCTTCGTCATAGGATCGATGGTAGGATATGTGCGGCCAGTAGGAATAGGACGGTGTAGGATTTCTTTTATTATCAGGAAGCAAGGGGAGGCGTCCATGGCCAAAGAAGTGGTGGTCACCAGGCGGGGACAGACCACAATACCTATGGAGATTAGAAAAAAATTGGGAATCAAGGAAGGCTCCAGACTGAGGCCGGATGCTGAAGGCGACAGGGTAATACTCACAAAGGTTCCTTCCGTTTTTGACTTGGCTGGAACGAGTAAGCTGACCAAAAAAGAGGTTTTCAAGCTGCTCGACAAGATGAGAACAGAAGACTGATGCTTTTCTGATAACGGCAAGTTGTCGGTTGTTCTAGGTCTTTCGAACTTACTGGAACGATCTATCGCGGATTCGAGCCGATCCCATAAATACACGTTACACATGTCATACGTACATGACCGAAGCAGTGTCTGTTAGGCTTCCAGAGAATACCGCCAGAAGACTCGAAGAACTCGCCCAAGTACTTGAACGGCCGAAGACCTATATCGTCACGAAGGCCTTGCAAGAATATCTGGAAGAGTACGAGGATTACCTGATTGCAATGCACAGGTTAAACGAGAAAGCCGATAGAGTGATTTCAGAGAAAGAACTGGTCAAAAACTGACCAGTAACATTCTTTACAAATCTTCCGTCCGCCACGACCTCAAGAAGATATCAAAGTTTCTTGAGGTATTCGAGTATCGTGCGGTAGTCATCTTCGCTCAAACGCCAGCCTGCTCTTCGCATCTCGGTGAGTTTTCCTATTGCTTCGTCTCTTCGCATCTCACCTTCTTGATACATCCTTCCGAGCAGGTAACCGGTCCCGTGACATTCTACCTGCATCAGTTTAGCGGTGGACCTCGCAGCGTGGTCATCCGCGATCAGGATTCCGTCGAGTTCCTTGGCGATAGCGAGTGCCTCAGCTTCAGCTCTGTGCAGAGGCTTGTTTTCGCCTTCGACAGCGATCTTCATGAGCCTCTTGACCTCCGAGGCGCTGCGAGGTTGAGTGAGTATGAGTGCGGCTTCTTCAACAAGTTCCCGTATTACTGCGACCTCTGGCTTCCCTTGGGCTTCGCCGGCCATGAGTTCTTCGTAGACGGTTTCGGGTAAGAACTTCTGGTTCTGTAACCTCCTTAGAGCTTCCGCCAGCGAGGCCTTGATTATGTAAATCACTGGAGTTGTGTCGAAGACTAGAGGCTTCGTCAAACCGCGCGCTACTCTTTCTGCGCTGCCTCGAAGTCTTCGATGAATTGCTCCGCCGAATACTGTATTGGTATCCTTCTTTTTTCGAGTTCTTCGAGAAATTCCCAGATGGAGCGGTTGGCGAGACTGGCGGCTTTCAGGGCTGTGACTCTTCCCGCTTCGTACAGGCTTATCGCTTTCCCAAGTCTCCATTCTCTGATGTACAGGTCGGTTGCGCGGGCTATCACGGAAGACTTGTCGAGCTTCTCCTCGAGCGCGATCCGCTCGATCTCACGCGCAACCTCCTTTGGTAATCTTGCTGCCACTACCTTCATTAGCCGGCTCTTTGCCAAATCACGCACCGTTTACATTAGTTAATTATGTTTACAACCATTTAAGGCGTTCGTCTCAATTCAAGCCTCAAACGGAGAACGAGATAACGATCTATTACGCATGATACCGCGAGCTCTTAGCTGCGACTAGCTGCAGTCCTGAAGATAAGAAATCACGATTACCCAAAGAGAGGTTTGGAGAACAAAGAAAGCTCTCATGCTCAGGCGTGGAAGGACGTCACCTATTCTTTGCATTCAGTTCGATCTGCCACACCAAGAAGCCCACAGCCGCAACCGCAAAGGCAGCCATACCCACCTCGTCAAGTCGCCAATTGAAAGGGAAAATGTCGACGTGGGAGAACGGTTCAACGACCCATATCGGATGCGTTACCTGAATCACCACAACATAAACCCAAACAAGCAGACCAAAAACAAACACCGTCAGAGCCACCGCACGCAACAGCCCACGTTTACGAACCATAAACCCACCAAAACCTAATGTCTCGGTCAACAATATGTTCGTTCCTCAGTGACACATACTTAATTCTGATAACGGCAAGTTGTCGGTTGTTCTAGGTCTTCAGTCGTGGGAGTGTCAAAGGGGCTTCGATTCATAAGTTGCTCTTGCTCTCTTGAGGGCTTCAATTAGCTCTTTCGAGGGCTCACGCTGAATCTCTTTCTGAAACTCCTTGAACTCCTCTTTAGTCAATGGAGGAATTGAGCGTGGCAACATGTCTTTCCACCATCATCATGGATGGGTGGATCGCATATCTTAGAGATATGCTAGGCGCTATCCTCGTCGCAAAGTAGCCGCGCTAGCGAGCTACGTGGCACGTATGGTTAGCTTGCGGTGGCCATGCTCTACTCTACGTAGCCGAATCAGTTGCTTATCGAATGTTACGAACTCTGCAACAGAAGGGTTGACAAAGTTCGCTAAAATTAGCGCGTCCCTGCCACCGAGCCCATATCGTTCTGCGAATTTCAAGCCGGTCTTAGTTGTGTCTTTAGTCTGATTTAGGAATAGGATGTGTTTGTCATCGAGCATCTCCCTGAGGACTTCCGCAGCTTCGTTTGATCGCCATTTCATCTTGAACACCAGGGTATGGTAACTTTCATGCACAACTGTCGGATTCAACGCAACTCTACGAGAGGCCAGCGAACTTACTTTGCTGTGCTGAGGGTGCTCTAGGTCAAGGTACGCGACTAGGACGTTTGAGTCTACCGCCAGATGTTTTTGATCTCTTCTGGTGTTGGCCACTCGGGCTTACCGGTCCTGATGGGTGCTATTCCGCAGAGCTGCTTCCAAGATCTCTTCGCCTTGCGAACGGGCTTGATCAGTATTCCTTCCTCCCGCGTCTCCACTCTAACTACGGTTCCCTCATCAAGCCCAGAGTCTTCCCTCACATCCTCGGGAATGAGTACTCTACCACGTTGATCTACAACAGTCTGGGTCATACATAATCCCACTGATTAAGTGGGAAACACCATAAAAGGTGTACCCCCCAAGAACAGATTGTTTGACTCGTCTACTGAAAGCCGTACGAAAGCCTGACGTGGAACTCAAACGCAAATACCTAGAAACCAGGTTGAGTTTCGTTTCGAAAGTGTTAGGCGCCATCCTAATCGCAAGGTAGCCGCGCGGTGTGGGCGGATGCGTGTCGCTGGAGGATTCTCGTGCCAAAACTGTGGTTTTAGTATAGATGGAGGATTGAAATGGGGCATGGAATATCGGGAAACGGGTTCATGGGCTAATCCATGAGACAGGGTCCTATTGGCGGTCCCCAGAACTCTAGCCGTGTGTGAGTCATGAAGACGCTTCGAATGACTATAGAATCCCACAGGCTTCAGCCAGTGGGAGGACGTCACCGAGTAACCTGTTGTCCTCACAAAATTACACTACCCCCCTGTCCCAGCATGAGCTGCGGCCAAACGTGAACTCGGGCTGGGCGGTGGGCAGAGTGGTCGCGCAGGTTAAATCTAGCGTTCTTCGCGAAAGCCGAGGTCAAAAAACATAACGCAGGTCTTGCCGCCTTCTTCTCTGGGCACCTCTCGAAAACCATATTCTCTGTAAAGTTCAACTTTGTCAAGTTCCGCATCTAGGATGACGTAGCGGCAACCGACCTGTTCAGCTATTTGTCGAGCGGTCGAAATGGCAAAATCAACCATGATTTTCCCTACACCTGTCTCTTGTATTCAGGTCTCTTGCCATCTGACCCAGAAGGATGCAAGGGATATGCTGGTACGGCTTTTGTTTTCTGATTTGTGACGGCATCTCTGCTTTCCTCAATGAGCCGGTTGCTAGAGCAACATATCCAATCGGCCTTTCCTTGTGCCAAAAAACATACGTCAGCGTTAGGTTCTCTTTCTGATGCTTAAGGGCTTCTTCAGGTTTGCACACGAAGTCAACATAATCCGGTTCTTCGCATCGAAAGTCTTTGAACTCTTCCGGTGATTGAAAGAGAGAATAGCTGACTTGGTCTCTTGGAAGCATGCCGATCTATGGGTCTACCTGCGTTTTAATTTCTTCGAATTTTCGATAGCTTCTTTGAGTATTCGCTTCATTTCTTGCGGAGCGGGTTGGTCTAGCCGCTGCACTAAGAAGTCCCATTGTTTCTCCGAAAGGGGAGGAATTGGTTTAGGCAGCATCCGCTTCCACCTAGTAATGCTGCTGCTGTAACTGCCATATACGCGTTATCTCACATCAGTGAAACGTGCGACGTGCGACCTCTTCGACCTTAGGGCTGCAATACTGCAAATCTGGACGTGCACGCAGCATCAGCGTACAGCCACGCTTAGAACGGATTTGAGGAAGAAACCCACATTTCAAACCGCGACAATTGAATCACGTCCGAAGCGGTGATGATACTCCAGAAAGAGTACGGGATCCTCTAGAATACTCATCCCATTTCGTGACTTTCTCAGGCAACTCTAAACCACGACAGATCTTCTCCACATAGCCACCAACTATGGCCTGTACACGCTCTCCCTCGTTCTGCCGCCCCTAATGCAGTGTCAATGCGTCCCTGCAGTGATGAATTGGGAGGTGAAAAATCCTAGGCGCCATCCTCATCGCAAAATAGTCGTCGCCACCTGTTCTCTCTTGGCGTCATGTTCTAAGAGCCCTTCAAAAAGCTGGCTTTAAACAAGTGGCTGACGCTAATTCAAAATTCTCGCTTGCTCAATGACGCGGTTTAAGCTTGAGGTGTTCTGCCCACATGATGAGTTCATGTAGATCTTTCCCAACATCGAATCGGTATGTTTGTGCATTACCGATCTTTCTGGATTTTTTGACCAGTCCGAACTTGTTCAGTTGTTTTATTGCTTTTTGGACGGTTTTAAATGATAATCCAGTTGATTCGGCCATCAAAGGAATGGTCTGTTCCATGTTTCCAACGTATAGTGCTTGGTCCAGAACCCTAGCTACAGGTCCTCCGAATACTTGTGTGAAGGGCCCATCTTCCATTCCTCTCATTGCTTATCTCTCTCATGCCTGCCATGGCATGCCTCTCACGCCTCGTAGGGTGGCATGGCATGCCTCACATGGTGTATTGTTACGTTTTACCTATCTAATAACGTATTGGTCTATATTCCATTAATATTGGAGAATGTTCCAATGGCTTTTAAGGTTGGAAGTCTCAACCACGCCAAAGGTTTCGTCATAAACAAGCTGTTCGAACAGCAACGGTACGGTGGTAGACACTTACCTGTCATCTATTTGTCCCAAGGCTTGGAGATTCTTCGCTGTTGGAACCTCAGGCCTCGCGCTAGGATATTTCTGGCGGCGTTTACGTCACGGTCAATCGTTAGGTCGCACCTGCGACATTGGAGCTTTCGGTTCTCTTCGGGTATAAGTTTCGTTACCTTAGTTGCCCTGGTTAGGGGTCCTCGATGCAGCGATCCTATCTGCGGCAGCGAGAACCTGCTTCGCATAGTTGGAGGAGAGCTTGTGTCTTCGGCCGCTGAGTTCATCAATGGCCTGGTGAATTTCGTCTTTCTCAATAAGCTTCGTTCGCAAGGCTTCCAAAAGGACCGTCCAAGTGTTCCAGACCTCAAGGCCGTACATCTTCGCCAGCGTAGAAAGAATCTTCTCGTCTGTTAGTAGTGGTTTTCGCAAGGCTTTGGCGAGCAGAAGTGTCTGTGAGTCGGCCTCGGAAATTTTCTCTCGTCTTGCAAGTTTCGAGGCTCGGTTTGAAATCCGACTATCGGTTCGGCGGACAATAATGTAGCCCTCTTCTAGTGCCTCTGCCACAAGCTTGGCGTCAGGGTATGACCCTCGAATTCCTTCGTCCACCACTTCGCGCTTGACAGCGGGGACGAGCAATACTGATCCGAAAATGCGCTTGAGGAGCCTAATTTGATTCGTTTGCGCCAGATGGATTAGTGGGCCCGAGTCGGAGACCCCGGGCACGGCTTATTCCCCATAGCGCTTGGTCATATAGTCACGAATCAGATCACTATCCCAACTGACAGCTAACCCATTCTTCTCCAGGAGGCTGAGGAATTCCCGTAAGGAAATATCAAGAACATCAGCTGCCCTCTGAGTTGTAATCTCACCCTCTCTATAGGACTCCAAAACCCTCCTCCTCATCCCATCCTCGATGAAATCTCTCAAGAGAGTTGCCTTATCCAGATGCGTCAACGCCTGAACCGCGCTTACTCGTCTTGCTTCCCTAGGAGAAAGACGAAGCGTGACTACTTCCGTTTTCTGGGCCATGCCTACGACGTATTACATTGCAATACATAACTCTTGCTCGATATGAAGCAGGTCATTCTGCGATCAACATCTAAGATTGTGACCAGAGGGTGAAAGCGAGCCGCTATAAAACAGAAAGAAGCAACTGAACAACGTCGGATTGTATGTCTTTCTTCCCGAAAGGGTTTTGATGAGTTCTTTGGCTGAAAGGAAGAAAGATTTGGCTACTTCTCATCGCCAAGTAGCCGCTATGAAGGATCAGGCGTAATGGTTCCTCGGTTCACAGGGTGAAGATGAAGTTTATGCGTGTTCAGCGCGAGGGCGTTTGCCTGGTAGGTAAGCTGTAACTTCTAGGTGTTACTTGCATCAACCAGCCTTCGCTTGAGGACGACGTTTATAGGACCGCACGCGGACGACGGCCGACCTAACCCACCGGAGGAGGAATTGGAAAATTAATGAAATTATTCGAAGCCCTCGCCCTAAAGAAAGCACTCCAGAACCAGCTAACCCAACTCATCAGCATCAGAAACAGCACATTCGAGTACCCCGAAGACGAGAAACCTGAATTCGATTTCCAAGAACTAACCAGTCGAATAAAAGAAAAAGTGAACGAGATAACCCGCTTGAAACTTGCCGTCACGAAGGCCAATATGAACAGCAATCTACCCAACGGATACACACTAAATCAAGCAATCATCGAACTAGCAAACATCAGATCCGCCATAGATCAACTTCAAGACCTACTACAAATTGGAAAGGGACGTTTCCTGTTCAGCGAAAGAAGACGAAATACCACAGAAATCAAAACGATCAAGCAGGCAGCTCCCGACAAGATCCTAAAGATGATTGAAGAATACGACACCAAACGAAGACTCTTCGACGCAATCATCCAAGAAGCAAACCACACAACCGAGATCAACTGGCCACAAAACAGCAAACAATGAAACACATTCCTCCACAGACGAATGTGAAGGGGAGATCAGGAAAAGAGCGAATCGAAAGCCGAAAGCCTACCAAACTGGAACCTAGCGTAGAGGCGCTTGCTTCAAAACTCATCAGATCATCCAGCTCACAGATCAACTGCGTTCAAAGACGCAGATTACAGATCAAAGATCAACCCAAGGGGCCGCAACTCTCGGTCGCTCCGAACCTGACCCCAAATCACTCAGGGGAAATTGCCCTCTAGTGAAGTAGGCAAATGAAAATCGGAAGTTGGGACATTTACATAGGGTTTCTGTACTTCAGGCTGCCGGCCGATTGGAAAGATCTGGGTGAGGCATTCGAGAGAGGACGGCCGTCATGGAACACGATTGGAGTGCACCTCTGGCATGACAGCACCGACGAGGTACGTATGCTAGAAATCCACCTTAGTCGGAAGTATGGGGCCCGAGTATCTTACCGTCACCTGCCAGCATACTGGGATTGCGATGACCTGCAACTGTGACGAATGTAAGCGTCTAACGTAGGGTTATCGAAATCCTAGAATCGAATGGGTTTGAAGAAATAAGGTCGGGCAAGCACATCACTTTCAAGAAGAGAGTACCGGTACGTGTGTACCGCTAGGCGAATTTGTTCGGGAGCTTCTCTACTATCTGGTTCAGGTATCTTCCCCAGAACTTGTAGGCCTGGTTCACCTTCATTCTATTAATCGGTAACAAGAAGTCACGGCATTATGTCGAGTTAACGGGGCTGCCTGTCTCAAGGAGAACTACTTGTGGCAGTCTTGCTTCTTGGTATGGAGCAGGAAGGCGTTTCTTCAGTCTGTGTAGCCTGGCTTCGAGGTTTTCTTTTTTCAGTTCGAATTCGTTTGCTAACCCCTTATCGAGGGTTACCATCTTCTCGCAGCCGACGAATGTTCCTGGCAGGTTTGTTCCGAAGGTTGCGTATGCGAGTACTTTCGCATCCTCCCCGGTCAGTGTTGTTGCTTCCCTTAAGTTTCTAAGCCACCCTCTGAACGGTTTCGACCGATACAGAGTGTCACTGTTGGCTATGATTGCTTTCGCGACCTGCGGGTTCCTCAAGATTCTAGTGAGTATATTGTAGGTTTCAAGGGTAACGTTGATCTCAACGCCTTGGGACCTTGCGGTTGCAAGAATGGATACGACTAACTCTTGTTCCTTTGTGAGTGGTTGGCACAAATTCGCTCTAAGGACAGATTCAAACCATCGACGTACGACATTCTTATCGACGAGAACCCGCAATCTTCCTCACGGCGACTTCGGAATTCTTAGAGTAAGTTTCTGCCTCTTGGTACCAGTTGTCCCATAACAGCATCCGATCCCTCTCAGACATGGACATGTACCTCGATACGGTCAGATCTCTTGTCAAGGGTTCTTCTCCGGTCAGTATGTGATGTCTCATTTCTAGCCGGGTGAAAGCAAGCATCAGACTTCTCAAAGTCTCGCTGGGCTTCAGCCCCATGGCATCGCACTGCTTCTCGAAAGCTTTCTTCAATTTCGGTGCGACTCGCACCACCACCTGACTCTGCGTCAACTTCCACATACACCCGCGCAATGCAAACGCAATGCAAGCTTAAAAAGCTGGTCCACTTAGTTCATCGGTTTCATCCGGTGTACTCCGAACCTCTTGGTCATCTTTCTTCAGTCTTGGTGGGGTACTCCTAACACCATGCCCATCCAGGCTAATGATCCTCGGTATGCGAATACTGCCAACGCGAACGCCCAAGCGAGGTCGTCGTGGGTTCCAGACGGGTGTGAGAACTTCAGGTTTCCGCTTTGGGTTGGTTCGCAACGTTGTTGGGTTAGCTGGGTGAGGAGGCGTTGTGGTTCTCTAGGTATTGTGACTTCGTGGTTCTCCATCTTGAGAAGTAATTTGCTGAGTATATTTTCCTTAAGGGGTGCGGTGAATTTGATGCCTTGGATGGTTGGGGCGAATTTTCTTATTTCTTCGTAGGGTGCTTCCCCGACACCAGTTTGGTCGAGGCGTCCGCCCCTAAACTGGTAGGCGGCTTGGAGTGTGCGTACGGTTTCTATTACGGTGGTGTATGGGGTTTCCAGCGGGAATTCTTGGAGGTAAACCAGTCGGAGGGAGTGGTCCTTCTGTTCCTCTACTATGGCTATGGTTGAGTGGTCGACGTGTTTGCCGAAATCTATGCCAACATAATATTCGCCCTTTTGGGTATACAAGATACGTGACGGGTCGTTCAGGGGGTAGTCGTCGGTGCAGGCTAGGATGAGTTTGCTTGGGAAGTAGCTGAATTGGTCGTCGAGGAAGTTGGCGTTGTATTCGCGGTTGAAATCATATTCTCCAATCGTTTTCCTTTCACGTTCAAGTTTCTCCTTTGTGATTAGGGGGTTCATTGAGCTTGGCCAGGTGTAGGCTTTGAAGCCCAGGTCGGGTTTGGTTAGGGCGTCGTGGAATGGGTGGTCTCTGGTCCAGGGGGTTGAGAGCATGATTATTCGGGCGTCGGGTTTGGTGACTGTGGTGGGTCTGATGACGGAGTCTATGACGATTGGGGGCATGAAGTTGGCTTCGTCGATTATGGCGAGGTCGCTCGTGTAGCCGCGGAGCCTTGCTCCATCATGACCGCAGGGTAAGGCAACTATCTCGGAGCCGTTCGCAAACTTCACCGTGGTGCCTGTTTTCTCGGTAATTAACACTTTCGCTGGTAGGGCGGCGTCGATGTATCCTAGAATCTTGTCGAATAATATCATGGATTGCCTTAACCCGGCGCTTACGATCAGCACCCGTGTGGAGTCTTGGGAGAGGGCGTAGTGGAGGGCTTTGATGGCGGTTAGGGTGGTTTTTCCTACCTGACGGCCGCAGCATGCTGCAATTAACGGGGATCGGTCGCGTAGGAATTCTTCTTGGTAGGGGAAGGGGTTGAAGTCTAGGATTTTTCTGGCGAATTCAACTTCGTCGGTGAGGGCTTGGAGGTAGATTTCGGTGAATTCCCTGATCGCTTTCTCTAGATCGGCCAATGTTTCTTCGCCTTTTTCGCTTTGGCTATGGCTTCCTGAAGCTGTCGGGTGAAGTCGGTTTGGGATTGTTGGTTGAGTCTGTCGCGGCGGCTTAACGCGAGCTCTCGCATT
>JBEKPE010000061.1:0-15212 GCA_049521055.1 Bathyarchaeia archaeon | reverse complement strand
GCTCGTGACATTCTCCGCCAAACCAACCTGTACGCAAGCGTTCATCATCTGGCGGAACTCGTCAAGCATCTGCAAAGGTTTAGGGGTGGACGTGAAGCGTTGTTGAACTGTCTTGACCGCCCGCATGACTCGCCCTCAACTTCCAGCCCCTTTTAGGCATGAGAGGTCGGTGAAACCAATGAGCTCATAATATTACGAATGAGAGTGCAAGTATCACTAGAGCTAGAGCAAACAAGACCTTCCTGGAGTTGGAGAGCGGAGAGATATCGTCCAATGGCTCGAGACCTTCAAACGGGCGTCGACTGACAAACATGAACACCAGAAGCAGAACAGCGAACGGCCAATAGCCAGCAAGCAACAGTATCCCGAACGCGACCACCGCCGTGGCCTTATGTCCTTGGGGCCCGAGGGTAGCTCTGGTAATGTGTCCCCCATCCAATTGCCAGACCGGCAGAAGGTTGAGGAAAGTTATCAATGCACCAACCTCAGCTGCAAAAACAACTTGAGTCAACACGAGCACTTGGCCCGCCGGAACCACGCGTAAACCAGCTTGGGTCAGCAAGTCGAGAAAGAATGGCTCGTTAGGCCAGGAATTGTATTGTAACAGCTTAGCGCCTAGGAGCTGGGTCGCCTGTTGGCTGGTAATTACTGGGGAGGTCATAATGGCTACGATCGCTACAAAGAGTATGACCACGAACCCTGTGATGGGCCCACTGAAGCCCAAGTCAAATAATTGATCACGATTCGTAGGTGGGCCACGGAGAGAAATCATTGCGCCAAAGGTCCCTATAGGTGGTGGTCCGGGGACGAAATATGGGAGGGTGGCATCCATCTGATGGTGGCGGACAGCGAGAACATGTCCGAATTCGTGAAGTCCAATTATGCCCAGAATCCCCGCCGCCAGAGCCACGGCCTGACCGGTAGCGCTAAAACCTGAAAACATAACGGCGGCAAGTCGAGGATCTACACCGAATATATTCAGGTAACTCGCCACCGACACACTAACCAATGTCGCGAGAAAGAGCAGCAGATTGATCTTTCTTCTTGGTTTGCCTAGGATTGGTTTCGGGAATACGGATATGACGAGCTTGTCAGAAACTCGCCTCACCTTAGCCATGAGACCGTGGTTGGCCAGGTCGTGCAACAATTCACGAAACTTCTCCTTCACAGGTTCATTGGCAACCACGAAAGTTGGAAGGCCATTCACGTCCACATAAGCGTCCAAGACAGTGAAACGGTATTCGAGCATGCTACGGATAGAGCCGAAGTCTATCCCAAAAGGCGGGACTGCCGGGGCAAAAGTTGGCGTGGGGTCGGCAGTCACACGGTTATCCTTCTGTTTTTCGGGGCTAACACGATAGAGCCGATTTAAACATATTCGGGTCATGGTCAGTTCGTAGGGTAGGTAATATCAAATAGTCGTCGGCTGCATGAAATCGGCGAGTAACCCATTGCTGATTCAGAGAAACTACACGCTTCGCGGTTTTGGCCCCGCCGACCTCGACGCGGTCATGAACATAAACAGAGTATGCCTTCCGGAAAATTACGCACCTTACTTCTTCCTCGACACATTCAACACACTGCCTGACGCGTTCATAGTCGCTGAGTCTCAAGCACAGGTCGTGGGGTACATAATGTGCCGTCTCGAACACGGTTTCTCGGATCTAAGGCACCTTCGCTTTGCTAGGAAAGGCCACATAGTTTCGGTGGCTGTCATGCCTGACTATCGAAACCTAGGGATGGGGTACTCGCTCGTGCAACAGGCGATTACATCCATGTCCACCCGTCACGTTGACGAGTGTTACCTCGAAGTGCGCGTAGGGAACCTCCCTGCTATTAACCTCTACAAGAAAATGGGCTTTGACGTTTCCCGAACCATTCCAAGATACTACTTTGACGGATCGGACGCGTACGTAATGTCAAAATCCTTCGTCTAGCCGGGCATTAGCGCTCGACCGGTTCCGGATGAATAGTCACGATAGCGTTTTCGAACTCTTCCCTAACACTCTCCTCTATCTTCGAAATGATCTCATGAACTTCCGAGATTGGCTCGTCCCCTCGGAATAGGCAATGGACGTTTATGTGGAGCTTCCCCTCCGCCCGGTATGTTGCTATAGCACTTATTTTCAGAACTTCCGGATAGCGGACGATTACAGACCTAACTGTATCTGAAACATGTTTGTCCTCCACGATTTGACCTTCTCCGATTTCTGGAAGCAACGGTTCTAGGTGCACCGTGACTTGGCGAATTCTAGGAACCGATTTTTCGATCCCTTGTTCGACGGACCGCGCGATCTCGTGTGCCTTATCCAATGGTAGGGATGGGTCGACTTGGACATGAAGCGTCACATAAATGCCGTCTTCAACTGAAGTAACGGAGAGGTTGTGCACCCCCTTGGCACCCTCGACCAGGTTCGTGGCGTTTCGAACCTGCACCTCTATGGGCAGGTCCCATTCGAGAGGCTCCACGTGTATCATTATCGTGGCCTTTCCAAGTAGCTTTGTGAGGTTTGTCTCAATTCTCGAAGCTATAGTATCTGCGTCGGTAACTTTGGCATCAGGCGAGACCGCGCAAACCGCGTCCACGTACGTTTGTTCCCCAACACGACGGACTCGCAACGATTTGCATTTTAACACGTCGTCAGTGTTCTTGATTTCGCGCAGTACTGCCTGGACTAGTTTTCCGGAGACGGCGTCGCTAAGGTCGAGCATCGAGCTGTAAATCAATTTGATGCTGAGATACCCTAGGAGACCGGCAAGAACGAACGAAATGGCCGTGTCCCCGACAGTATAGCCAAGACTCGTCAGGCCTAACGCGACAAAGACCAGAGAAGTCGAGAAGAAGTCAGAGGCTGCGTGATACAAGTCAGCCTTGACGGAAAGACTCCCTGTTTTCAAAGCTGCGGTGAGAATGACCATCCGAATGATCTCGGTACTCATTGTGTATGAAGCGGCAGCATACCCCAGTAGCCCTGGTTGGGCGTGGCTTCCAACGCTGAGACGCAACACCGCGAGAGCTGTAATTCCGATCGCGAAGAGTAGGAGCGTGATACCCCCGATTAGTGCTCCTAAGGATTCTATTTTACCGTGCCCATACGTGTGGTCTTCATCGGCTGGTCTCATGGAGAGCGTGGTCGCGACAAGGAGGATCAGTGTCGATATGGCGTCGAATAGCGCGTGCCCGGCGTCGCTTAACAGCGATTCTTAGCATCGCCTGACGCGGCCACGTCGATAATAGGCGGCGTTTATGGGTTTATCGGAAAGAACTAGGGTAATCGTATTCGAGTATTCACTGGGTTGTCTACTAATGGGGACTGCCTGTGTCCAATAGATTTCGAGTTGACTAGTCAGCGTGAGAAGCTTTGGTCAGTTTTGGGAGCATGAACATTCCAATGAGCAGTATGCTGACCAGGAAACCCGTATAGAGCCAAGAGGCAGGTTGATCCCAGCTAATGCTAGTCGGATAGCGAACCAATGCTACCAACTCCAACAAGCTGAACGCAATGTAGCTAACAACTCCCGGCCTAATTCGTGAGTAATTGTTCTCGGCCACTGCATGGGCCGCGAAGACGCCAAGGCCAATCAGCCATGCTCCAATCGCACGGCTCGTTAACGGAGTGAGCTTCCAAGGCCATCCCGGGTCAAAGGTGGAGGGAAAAACGAACAGGCCCGCCCCGACAAGAAGCATGATCACCGCCTGGAAGAACAAAACTATGAGGAAGGGTTTGGAGATAGCTGCGGAACGTGCAGGGTCATCGCCCCTAATTCTCAGTTGTCGAACCCAAACGACCAGCATCGTAGGTGGAACAATGGCATAGATTGCGAGCCAAAACCATGCAGCGGCCTGCGCCGATAGGAAAGGAGCGTTGAAGTGGAACCGGTCTGCATGCAATACGGTCGCGATTAGGGTGAGGGTTGTGAAGGTGAAAACTGCGGGAACGGCAATACGAGTCCGAGCCCACTCCCGTTCTCTCGCAGCTAGAACTTCAAGAAGAAAACTTGCGAAATATCCTGCCCCAAGAAACGCCGCTGTTAAGGGCGCTTGAATCGTCCAAGCAGAATACAGGTTGGTTTGCTCGGTCAAAATGAAGAGTTGAAGCCCGCCAAGAAAACAAGTGCGCCTGCGGCAACCAAAAGTCCGCGCATCGTACCCGACGTGGGTCTAACCAAAGCTGACCGGCTCACAAATGCCCGAACATTCTAATTTGACCTTGCCGGGTCGCCTTCCGGGAGTACGTCGACAGCCCAGTCGGAGCGCTTCCATTCCGGAACCGGAGTCTTACGACCCTTCTTCGGAACGAATTTCGACCGCTCTATCAATTTGTATTGATGGATGTAGCGTGGGCAGTTGGGGAAGACATGGGTCGCGCGAACTCTCACGATGAACTGCGCTTCGGGGTAGTCGGCCATCAGCGGATCCTGCGAGTTGATAGTGGCCTGCCCATTGACTCTGAGCCTATTTCCTTCTTCGAGGTCAATGAATAGGAGGCCCACGTGCGGGTTCTTGAGTACGTTCCCCATCGAGAGGTACATGCCATTTCCATCGTAGTTGGGGAAGGCGAGTGTATGTTCGTCCATAACTCGCACGAAACCCGGCGCCCCTCCCTTATACGAGCAACTAGGGTGTCCCATATCATCCGACGTAGCTAGGAAGAACATATCTCTGGTTTCAATTAGGTCTCTGTAATCGGTCAACTTGTCACTGACTAGAACTTCCTCAATCCTGTCCGCCATTCGCCTAGTATCAAACTGATCCTGAAGTCTCCGACTTCCTTCATGGTACAAGCTGGACAACCAACTCGATATGTGTCCATGAACACTTAAGTTGATTCGGCTGAGCGCCCATACTCCCGAAGTTACTTGACTCTGTAGCTGACCCCTAATCCATCCCCGAGTGGAATGACTAGGCTTGATAGTCTCGAGTCGTTGAAGATTCGTTTCGTGTACACAATTATTCCTTCGGCACCTTCCTGTTGCACCCCTGGTAGGAAGGTCGCGCCGCCCCAGAGCAGATTATCGGCCAGGATAATACTGCCAGACGAAGTCAGCTTCATCGCATGTTGCAAGTAGTGCGGATATTCGTCCTTGTCCGCGTCGATGAAGACTACGTCGTATGGTCCTTTCAGTTTTCGAAGCATTACCAGGGCTTCGCCCTGATGGATCTTTATGCGCCGCTTGAGGCCGGCTTTTTGGATGACTTTCCGCAATTCGTTGGCGACTTGCTGGTTGGCTTCGATTGTTTCCAATGTTCCCTTTCGGCCCATGCCTTTCATGAACCATAATGCGCTGTACCCGGCCCCAGATCCGATTTCCAAGATTCGTCGAGGGGATTTGATCCTAGCGAAGAGTTCTAGGAATCGGCCTGTGGTCGGGTCAATTGGCACCACGCCGAGCTCCCTGAGTTCATTGGACCTGCTCCGAACCCGAACCTGCAGCTCATCCCCCGAACCGACCAAACCGCCAACGTAATTCATGATATCCTCATACTGCAATGCAATCACCTAACAACAGTCATTATAGTAGCCGCAATTCCAACACTTGGATCTAGTCTTACTACCCGAGACGAAGTCAAGAGGCCCATCACAATTCGGGCACTTCGTAAGAGACATGGGGGATCGGACAAGGCGATTTCGGTGAACAGCAATAAGAATTTCACTTAAGGCAGATTAGCGAAGTATTATCTCTACGAGAAAGCGTACTGATACCCTCAGAGTGAACGCTTTGCCCAAGATATGCTCAATGTGTGAAGCCGAAAACAGGGACGCTGCGAACTATTGCTTAATGTG
The DNA here is from genome assembly GCA_049521055.1 of Bathyarchaeia archaeon. Classification (GTDB taxonomy): domain Archaea; phylum Thermoproteota; class Bathyarchaeia; order 40CM-2-53-6; family 40CM-2-53-6; genus FEN-987. The sequence goes on along the minus strand of JBEKPE010000061.1, from coordinate 9,426 downwards.
CGGTAACTCTGTGGTTGTTGCACCGAACGAGGCTCCTAGGACAAGCTTCTGCAACTTCCATCCGCAGACGATCGCCCAAGTGTATTGTTCTGAATGCGGGGTCCCAATATGTTTGACATGTGCTAGGTGCGGTGTCGAATCAGTTTACTGCCCCGCCTGCCATCAACGCCGATTCCACTCAACATTGAGACCCATTGTCGTTGGACCTAGGCCCTGGGTTACTTATCCAATGATCCCAACGATCCGCCAACAGCGCGGATATTTCCGGTAACCGGACTACGGTACCTTAAGAAACGTATTCAGTTTAGCACTTAGCGGGAGACAACGTTGGACGGTTGCCGTGGCCTATCCTCAAATCAGTGGGGTTCGTCAACCCCGATCGCGAACGGCGACAGTGCGTTTCCGGTTTCTGATCAGTCGGTTGTAGTCGAGTGGTTCATGAGTCTTCGTCTGAATATGGTCACTATTGCTATGCCTAGTAGTAGGCCGGAGAGGATTGCTTCTAGCGGGAAGCCGGGTATCGCTGGTGCTGTTGATGGGCCAACTCCAAACGTAGCCGAGGCAGAGTCGCCAGTTGAACCTATCGCAGTAATCGTGTAATATCCGGTTGCTACGTCCGCCACAACAAACGAACCAGATAGCGTTCCCCCTGAGATTGAACAAGTCGAGGAGCCAACCGCGGAACCCGAAAGTGAACAGGATACGTCGCTTGAAGAGAAACCCGAGCCAGACACCTGGATTGTCGTCCCTCCGCCGACTGAATTCGCGTTAAGTACAATTGCCGGAGTTAGTGCGGCCGTAACGGTCAAGACCTGTTGAGCGAAGTCTCCCTGACTTGCTGCACATGGGTTGTTGCCTGAGCAGCCGGTAACCTCTATCACGTACTGGCCAGCTGCAACGTTACCCACAACAAAACTTCCGTGAATCCCTTCTGTCCCTGAAGTCACAGAGCAACCGGAATTTATCACCACGTTGGGGTTTGGACTTGTTATGGAACAGGCTTGGTCTGACAGCTGGAACCCTGTCCCGCTGACTGAGATATCATTCCCTGGAACTCCGGTCGCGGGGCTGAGGGTGATCAGAGGGCCACCTGTAACCGTAAACACTTGCTGGGCGAAATCGCCCACGCTGGGAGCGCATCCGTTGTTCCCAGAGCATGCTGTGACTTCGATCACGTAGTCGCCGGGCGAAACGTTGCCCACTACGAAGGTTCCACTACCCGAGCCGTTGCTGACAACGCAAGCAGAAAGCGTCACAACGTTACCTGTCGGACTTGAAATTGAGCAGCTCGTATCATTCGTAGGAGCATTACTTACGGTGAAGTTCACTTCATTACCAACAGAACCAGAGGTTGGATTAAGAGAGAACGACAGTTCACCTACCTCGAACGAAGTTTGGATAGAATCACCCTTTGGATTTCCGGTCACGGTGATGATGTAACTGCCCGCAGGGGTGTATTGCTTGATCGTGAATGTGAAGGTCCCTGAGCCGCCACTCAACGAGCAGGATGAGGGATTGTAAACGGGTGTCCCTGAAATGGTACAGCTCGTGTCGCTTGAATCGTAGCCTGAAGGCGTGACGGTTACTAACGTTCCCGGAATTCCGCTGGAAGGGTCAAAGCTAACCGACGGAGTTGCTTGAACATTGCTTACAGCCCCCGCTGAGACTAAAATGACCATTCCTAAGGCGAAGAGAGCAATGAGGCACCGTCTGGTTCGCAAACGTAATCGTTCACATAGCAGAAAAGACTGAAGATAAACCTAACCGGCAAAGTACTCAGATACATGTCACTTTCCGAATCAATTACGTCTAATTGTTAGCAGCCCGTTGCGTTGAGCAGGGAGCATCCCTAACGGTTGAGAACCCTAAAACGTTTCAGAGTTCGAACCATCGGATGGAGTTTCAGGAGAGATGAGCGGCCGGCGCCCTCTCTTGCTGCTTAGCTACATAAAATGCGATTATCCCCGATAGTACGGTGGGAAGGTAAACAAGTGATATTTCAAAGTCCAATGGAATGAACGAGCTGTTCATCAACCGCATCAGCAACATCCAGATTGAAACGAGTATGAGGATTATGAACGCGTAGGACCAAGTCTTCTTGTCTTCCTCTTGTGGCACCGAATCTGTCAATCCCCGGCTCAGTATCCGGCTTCTTCCCTCTCGCCTTCAAGTAACGTTGTGAGCGGAATGTTCATGCTCGTACCGTCAGGCAACGACCTTCGTATACTGATCGGAAGGGCCTCTTCCTGAAGCTCAAGCTCGGCAAGCTCGATCGGCGACTTCAACGATTCGGGAACGTCAAGCAATACGGGTGCGCCCATCGAAATCTGTAGGGCTCTCGCACCCACGACCCTGGCTCGTTCGAAACGTGTAAGTTTCTTTGGGCCGATCAGTTGGGCCGATGCTTTTCTAGGACTCGCCTTCTCCCTCTTCTTTACCACTTTCTGGCCCCTTTGGTGCTCCGCTTTCCTTCGATTTAGACGCCGCTATGACGTCGTCGATCTTCAAGATCATGCACGCCGCTTCGCCGGCAGATTTCAGAGCCTGCACCTTTACCGCAAGGGGCTCATAAACTTCGAGTTTCGCCAAATCGGCAACTTTCCCCCCGATAGGATCTATGCCTACCCACTTAGACTTCGCTTGGTGCCTCGCCCTTACAGCCATCAACGAATCAATCGGATCCATACCAGCATTCTCCGCCAGAGACAACGGTATAATTTCGAGCGCGTCCGCGAATGCTTGAACTGCTAACTGTTCCTTCCCTGAGAGTTTCTGACTGTAGGCCCTTACCATCCGAGAAACCTCAGCCTCAATGGACCCCCCACCAGCAACGACGAAAGGTTCAACCACGACATCCCGAACAACGCATAACGCGTCATGAATGGCACGTTCAGCCTCATCCACTACGCGTTCTGTGCCTCCACGCACGAGTATGCTAACAGCCTTCGGGTTCTTGCAACCCTCCACGAAAGTCATTTTGTCATCGGAAACTTTTCTTTCTTCAACAAGGCCGGCTTGCCCTAAGTCGGAAGGCTTCAGGCCTTCAAGTTGAGATAGTATCCGCCCCCCAGTCGCTTTGACTAGTTTCTCCATGTCAGATTGCTTTACGCGTCGGACGGCTAGGATGCCTTTCTTCGCCATGAAATGTTGGGCCACATCGTCAATGCCTTTCTCGCAAATTGCAACGTTCGCGCCGGAATTAGCTATCTTGTCCACCATATCTCTTAGCATCTTCTCTTCCTCATCCAGGAAGCCCTTCATCTGGTCAGGGTTCTGGATGTTCAATTTCGCATCAAACTCAGGCTTCTCAACCTCTAGTGGGCAGTTGATGAGAGCAATCTTCGCCTTCTCGACTCGTTTGGGCATGCCTGGGTGTACGACCTCCTTGTCAAGGAGGACGCCTTGAATCAAGACGGTATCGGTTAACGCGGCACCAGGTTTCTTCTCGACTTTGATGTCCTCGACATCCGCCTTGTAGACCGTTCCCGACTTTTCGGTAACTTCCATAACCGCACGTACCGCCATGTCCGCGATCAGGTCCTTATAGTCGGCGAGGAGTTTGCTGGCAAGAGCGGTCTTCGCGACTTTCTTGAGCATCACTTTATCGTTCGGGCTTACTTTGATTGCTAGTTTGCGGAGGAATTCAAGCGCCTTTCCGCTCGCTATCTGATAACCGTCGACGACTACTGTTGGGTGGACGTCTTTGTCGATCAGGGCCTGGGCTTTCGTTAAGAGTTCCCCAGCCAGAACAACCGCGGTGGTGGTCCCGTCCCCAACCTCATCGTCCTGAGTCTTGGCGACTTCAACTAACATCTTGGCGGCGGGGTGTTGAACCTCCATCTCATCAAGAATCGTGGCACCGTCATTACTGATCGTCACATCCCCAAAACCATCCACCAACATCTTATCCATACCCTTCGGTCCCAGGGAGGATCGAATGGATTCCGCGACGACTAATGCCGCAGTAATGTTAGCGTGCGTGGCGTCACGGCCCTCAGACCTCGAAGTCCCCTCTTTCAGAATAATCGTCTGCTGACCACCAATATTCCTTGACAGCCCTCAAAGCCTCCGCTATGAACAACTAAGCCCAGCAAAGAAACTGATTTCATATAAATTTTACTAAAAGTAACAATTCAACATAAACAGAAGGTAATTTGGTAACGTCAAGATGTCGTCACCTAGCTAATTTTCGGTGTCTAGAATTGAGTTGTAAAAAACCGTCACCTAGCCCTTAACGAGTCAAAGACTCCTGTATTCGACTGCTCTAAGCTTCGGATTAGTTTACACGAGTTAAGCTTTCTTAGAACGCTTTAGAACTAAAATTGCCAGCCCGATAAGGAAACCTAGAAGAAGCGAGTCCCAAGGAAACCCTGGAATGCTCGTCAGAGGGCTACTCGCAGCTATCTGAGATACCTGAAGAGAGGTCAGGGTCGGGTTCCACTCATCAACGCTTCATGTGGTTATATGAAGCCGTGAAAAATCTGCATCCCAGCTCAGGTGGCGTCTCAGACTTCTCCAGGGTTCGCATCCGACGCTCTATGGGATATCCACCCTTCACCCGTGCCGTTGCTCTCCACAATTTTCACCTAGAAACGCTTTTAGATGAACATAACCTAGACCGCAATCAGTTCAAGGTCGATTTCTTGTGCGGGATATTATTCGAATTAATCAGCCGATGATTGGGAAGGAGGAGATTGATGCTGCGACGGAGGTTTTGAGGAGTGGTATTCTTACTGAGAAGAGTGGGATGGGGCCGAGGGTTCTAGAGTTTGAGAAGGACTTCGCGAAGTATGTTGGAGCAAAGCATGCGGTTGCCGTGAACACCGGGACGGCGGCCCTGCATTGTGCTTTATTGGTTGCTGGGGTTAAGGCTGGGGATGAAGTCATTATTCCCTCTTTCACTTTCCACGCAACCGCCGAGGTTGTTCTCATGGCTGGTGCCGAGCCTGTTTTTGCTGACATCGACCCTGACACGTACACAGTTACTGCCGAAACGGTGGAGGCGGCAATGACTCGGAATACTAAGGCGATTATGCCGGTTCACATCTACGGGCTTCCAGCCGAACTTGATCCAATAAAGAAGGTGGCGAGAGAGCGCGGTGTAGCTTTGATTGAGGATGCTGCGCAGGCTCATGGAGCGGAGTATAAGGGCTCCCGCATCGGGTCGATTGGAGACCTGTCCTGTTTCAGTTTCTACGCGGGTAAGAACATGACGACTGGGGAAGGGGGGATGGTTACGACGAATGATGATGATTACTCGGAAAGGTTGCGAATGCTTAGGTCACATGGCGAACAGCGGCCTTACTGGCCGGTTTCCATCGGGAACAACTACCGAATGACTGAGCTGTTGGCAGCCATCGGCTCGGCTCAGCTTAGAAAACTGCCTTCCTTCCTGGAACGGCGCAGGAACAATGCACAGTTTCTCGGGGAGAAGGTTGGCATGCTGGGTAAGGTGGTTCCTCCGAAGGAACCTGAGGGGCGCAAGCATTCATGGTACCTCTTTACACTTCGTCTGCATGGCGCGAACGCGGGAAAGAGGAACAAGGTGATTGAGAAGATGAGGTCTAGAAATATTGAAGCCGCAGTCTATTACGAGTCACCCTTACATCTGCTTCCGCTATACCGGGAACGCTCAACTTCCCGGCGGCCTCTGCCTGAAACCGAGAAGGCTTGCAGGCAGGTTTTCTCTCTACCCGTGCATCCCAAGCTCGGGGAACAGGAGTTGGACTACGTCTTCGATACTTTGAAGCGTGTGCTAACGTGATTTCTGTGCTACTAGGATCGGGAGTGCTCGTAGAATTTCCTCTAGAGTAGGTTTCGTGGTTTCCCGAATCTCGTACCTGACGCGTACTGCTGGCTTTGGAAGATTCATTATTCTTCGTAAGTCGATTGGTGTTCCTAAGACTAGTGAGTCGCAGTCTATTGCTGCGATCGTTTGCTCCAGTTCCCGGATCTGTTTCTCGCCGTACCCCATCGCTGGTAATACTTGGCCGAGGTGCGGGAACTTCTCATAGGTGCGTTTGATCGAACCGACAGCGTATGGCTTAGGGTCGACGAGCTCCTTAGCGCCGAACTTTCGTGCCGCAATCGCCCCAACACCTTCCTTCATCCCACCATGCGTGACTGTGGGTCCGTCCTCGATCGCAACAACCCGCTTACCCCGAATTAGCGCTTCATCGTCAACATGAATCTCTGAAGCCGCGTCGACAATCTTCGCTTCCGGTCTCGCAAGTTTCACGTTCTTACGAACGACCTCAACGTTTTCGGGAGATGCACTGTCAACTTTGTTTATCACGACAACGTCCGCCATCCGCAGGTTGGCCTCACCAGGGTAGTATAGAAGCTCATGACCAGGTCGAAGTGGGTCAACGACAACGATTTGCAGATCAGGGTTGTAGAATGGGAGATCATTGTTTCCGCCATCCCACAGAATGACATCCGCCTCCTTCTCAGCCTCGCGTAGAATCTGCTCGTAATCTACGCCAGCGTAGACGACGTTACCTATGTCGATGTGCGGCTCGTATTCTTCCCGCTCTTCAATCGTACACTCATATCGCTTCAAGTCATCGTACGTAGCGAACCGCTCGCAAACCTCATCCGCTAGTATTCCGTAAGGCATGGGGTGACGGATAACAACCACCCGCCCAAAATTCTTCTTCAGCGCTCGAGAAACGGCTCGAGAAACCGTGCTCTTACCAACTCCAGTCCGCACACCGCAAACGGAAATCATCGGCAGCTTCGATTTGAGCATCGTCGTTTTTGGGCCCATCAAACGAAAGTCCGGGCCGCAGGCAAGCACCAGCGAGGCCTTGTGCATAACATCGTCGTATGCTAGATCACTGTACGCGAGGACGACGAGATCAACATTCTCATCCTTGATGATCTTAGCAAGATCCGATTCAGGTAGAATGGGCACCCCTTCGGGGTAGAGTCGGCCCGATAATTTTGGAGGATACGTGCGGCCTTCGATTCCAGGAATTTGAGTTGCGGTAAAAGCCACGACTTCATACTCTTGGTTGTTTCGGAAGTAGACGTTGAAATTGTGAAAGTCTCTTCCCGCTGCACCCATTATGACAGTGCGGATTCGATCGGTCAATTCTCAACACCTCGTTCGGGCTAGAGGCGTAGGATAGTTATTCTTTGTGTCAGAAAACTATCAGTGCGAGTGATTCAGAAGGGAACAGAGTCCTACGCACGGCTTTTAACACCCCACTGGACCAACAAAAGGTGGAAGTATGAACTATTGTCTAGCGAACCAGTCGTGCAGCCATCAGAAACGAAGCCCGTCGAAACCGACGTTACGCGTTACAAGGTTCGGTTGATAGCCGAGCCTTATGGGGAAGCGGAGGGTGAGCTGATTAGGTTTCAGAGTCCAATGACTGTCGATAATCTTGCGAATGCGTTGCCTTTCGAAGGTAGGGCTGCGAGGTGGAGGGAGGAGATTTACTTCGAGACTCCTGTTAAGATGGGGACTGAGAAGGCGAAGGATAGGGTTGAGGTTGGGGCGATGGCCTATTGGCCTATGGGCTCTGCACTATGCATCTTCTACGGTCCAACCATCCCCTACAGTCCAGTCAATATCGTGGGGAAGATTACGTCGAACCTTGAATTGTTTCGCTCCTTGAAAAGCGGAACGAAGATACGTGTGGAGAAAGTTTAGGCCGCGGCGAGCTTGTAGATCTTAATCCTCGCGTTCCCGCCTACGGGCTTCACTAACCTGCGGCGTTCCAGCTCTTCGAGGATGTCTCTGGCGACGCTTAGCCGAACGTTGAATTGGGTAGCGATCGCGTAAGGCGTTAAAGCGCCAAGCTTTGAAATCTCGCCACTGAACTTTGGGTCGTCGAAGTTCGGAAGTCCTATGCCTCCTGGACCTTTCTTCTCGGCAACCGTTTTGCCTTTGGTTTTCTTAGCAGGTTCAGATTTCTTTCCGGCGTCTTGCTGGACCTGCTGTTTTTCCATTTGAGCTAGGTTTTTCTTTTTGGCGCCACCCATTAGAAATCACTCTTACCGCCTACATACCAGCCGAATAAAAGTCTTGGTCTTGGAGTTGACATATTCCAAGAAATGCTTGTCCCCTACTTTCTCCTGTTCTCGCAATGTTCCAGTGAAGCCTCGCTCCAGTCAAAGCCGAATGGGGCGCCTGAATTCCATTGCCGCCTTCGCCGGGTCTGGAGAATTGTAAATGGACCGGCCTACGATTAGGTATGTCGAGCCCGCTTCCAAGGCTGCGGTTGAGTCTCCGCCTTGGGTGCCAACGCCGGGGCTGTATATGGGCAGCTTGGGTCCAGCGAGCTGTCGGACCCGTGAGATGACCCAAGGCTGGGTGGCCCCCACGATGACGCCACTGGCTTTCCACTCTATGGCCAATTCGGTGAGAATCTCAAAGACTGGTTTCGCATTCCCATCCGGTCGCTGGGCCATTAGTGAGTAGAAGGTTTCGGCGCCTGGGTTGCTCATGTAGGTTAGCAACAGCACACCCTTCTCCCTCGACCGGGCGGCTTCGAATACAGTGTCCAAACCATTCTCCCACCCTGCTACGGGGCTGGCGATTACAGCGTCGAAGCCCATGTCGAAGTAGGTGCGTGCCATAAACCCATTCGTATGCCCAACATCATTCAGCTTCGCATCCATGATCGTTGGCAGAGAGTAGTCGTTAGCTAACTTGACTATGGAGTCCGCCACCACCCCCAAACCCAGCGCCATGACCAGCTGCCGGTTAATCTTGACCGCACAAACCAACCCCCGCACACTCTCAAGCACCTCTCTGCTCCTCTTGAGGAGCCTTGAGGGGTCGGCGTCCTCTAAATCCAACGCAAGAACCGTTCTCGTCCCATTCCTTTCCGCCGCCCTCAAAACCTTCTCCCCAAACGCCACGCGAAACGGCCTCAACGCCCTTCAGCGCGGGACGGCAAAAAAGCTACCCATAACCACAACCCTCGTGCCATAGAAAACTAGGGTTCCCCACCCCTCCCTCACTGAGCGTCCGCGCAAACCAGCGGAAAGCGGGCTCACCGAATCCGATTCGGTTGAACATTCCGTGAACTATTTGGGAAATATCGGCATATCCTTTACGTCAATAATCTTCGCGTAGAAATATTTAGCATCGCTCGTGTTATTCACGTACTCAACTTTCTCGCCCGTCGGCTTTACCGCGATGTACTTTACGAAACCCGCCTTGGGCCCCTCGCTGAGCGAGACGTAGAAGAACACGGGCAGCGCGTCCGCCTCATAGTAGTGTTCGAACGGTATGCATGTTCCAAGAATATGGTTCTTCCCCCTGGTGAAGTGCCAGAGAGGGAATAGGGTTCCTTCTCTGAGTGAGAGGGGAAGTAGGATTCTTGCGATTGATTTTATGTCTTCAACCTCGGCAAGCATGGGAGCTGGCAAGCTTGGATAATTTCCATCCAAAGCTTGGGAGAACGCATC
>JBEKPE010000060.1:0-12463 GCA_049521055.1 Bathyarchaeia archaeon | reverse complement strand
GCCCATCGGGGGAGACGCCATACAAGATACCAGCGTGCAGCACAGTGACCGCGATTATGGGTCCGCTAACGACGCCATTTACGGTTGGTAGAATGTCTCCATTAGAGTTCATCCGAAGGTAGGTCACGTTAGTTACAGTTGGTATTGTTGACTCTGACGATTGTGAAGGCATTGACGGTTCATACCACACGACATACAGATTATCTTGGAAGTCGGTTGAGACGGTAAGGTATCTCGATTGTCCCGTCGTGTAGTTCAGTTGCTTCAGGTAGACGAGCGCGCCACTCGCCGATATTTGAGAGACATATACTGATTCATTAGACGTTTGCGTCTGCCATATCACGAAAGCCCCGTCCTGTCCCGACAATGATGTGATGGACACGTCTCGCAGTGTTTCCTCAAACCGAGCTACTTGTAGTTTCGCTAGGAGGGTGCCATTCGGTCCAAGTTTCGCGTAGTTGACCGTCGAACCGAGCTGACCGTCGGCCTGGCTCTCTCCCCAAGCCAACTGCAGATGTCTAGAAGAATTATCGAAGACCAGTCTCGCTTTCGGAGGGAACTCATTTACTTGGTTGTAGGACGCGATAGGTTTGAGTTCCGCAAACGTGTTCGACACTATCCAACCATACTCAACAAGCGCATGGGCTGTGCTTGGGTCGTATTCGGTCCAGGTCATGTAAATTGTGCCGTTGTCGTCCGGCGCCAAAGAGGGCCACATTAGAAGTGACCCATGCGTCACGAGAACCTGAATGTTCCGCGAAGAGGTTGAGTTGAAGTGAAGAATGTACATGGCCGAAGATGCTGTTGGCGTCGAGGCGATCTCATCAGTCCACACTATGATGGCGTTGTCATGCTTGTCTACGGCTAAGTCAGCCGATTGAATAGTTGTGCTATTGGAGATCCTGGTGGGTGGGATAGCATCTGTCCCGTTTGGACTGTACTTACTGTACCATATGCCTGGTCCAGTCAGCGAGTTGTTGAGTGCGGGAACGATCCACAACACATGGACGTTTCCTTCCGTGTCCTGAAATACTTTCGTCTGCAGATCGCTCGATGAAGCCGTCCCTGAGATCCTGAGGTAGCCTTGCGCTCCGGCAGTGGCCGGAACCAAGGTTAGAAGAGCAACGGTGAAAGCTACTAGAGCGACAAACGCCTTAGGCAACTGGACAGATCATTACTATTCGTGTGCGCCTCGCATTAAGAACATGTCGTTTCGTGCGTACATGCGAACTTAGATGCCTACTATTTCGCTTTGCATTTTTGTAGGCGGGTAATTATAGGTCACAACCAACCACGAATCGAGTATTCGGTAGCTGTCGGCGTTCCTGTAGACCTTGTGAGCTTGGTCCAGGCGTTGTAAGGCGATGTCCGACGACGAGAAAAGTAATGCTCGTGAGACTTGGATAGAACCCCCGTTCCCGATTATCGATTTCGTTGCCATTACCGTATCGTTAAGCTGAGTTGGAAATCGACCGACAAATAACGCTACATAACTCTGGTCAGTAACACCAGTCGCGTACACGCTTCTTCTCACCGTTATGTCGTCGAACAGGCTTCGTCCACTCAAGCTTATCTGATCCAGGATCGTCTGAACATTCTCAAGCCCCGTGGTTTTGTCATTACTTAGAATTATGTGGTGATTCACAACAGCCAGGTAGCCGAGGTTCGCGCTCTTGTCTCCTATTTCCTGGAGTAGCAAAGCGTACACCGCAAATCCATCATAGATGAGGGGCTGAGGCACCTTCGTGAGATTAGCTGAAGCGAGTTCTTGCGAGAGGGTTGTTTGTTTAGCCTGAGATACTTGAAGCAATATTGCTGACCCGCTGTATTTGGGTTCTGGCAATTGGATTGCCACTTCATATGTCAGGTCTAGCGGAATGATTGAGAATCCTAGCTGGGGTAATTGTATCAGCGCGCTTTCACCAAATAGCGATGAGTTACCCGTTACGGAGTATGCTTGCCTATAATTTATGTATCCGACGAACTCGGCGTCGGAGGGAACATATGACATCCAGTCTTGTGGGTTGAATACAAATGTACTTGGAATATGTTCAATGGTAGGGAGAGTCTGGTAGTATGAGGCGCCTATGATTATGATGATGACTGCGAACGTGGCGACGAATGAGTATGTGCGCAATCGGCGTGGGTCGCTCTTCTTTGACTCGTTTCGCTTTCTTGATGCCAACTCTTTTGCACGAACTTAATTCCTAGTGGAGAATATTCGTTTTGGAACGGCTGTTATGTTAACATTTCCTACGATCTTAGGCAGGTCGTTGCGGATTGTCGGCGGCCTTCTTCTCGCCGACGGTCTTGCAGCGTATGGTCTTACGTTTCTGAGCTACCGCTTCATCGATACCCTAGGTGACTCCATGCTCATCGAAGTTGCGGTTTTGTTCATCTTGGCGGGACTGTTGGACTTCTCTTCGTCAATCGGGGCCGTTGAATTCAGGAAGACGATCCTAGGTTCTAAACAGGAGTATTCCTCGTCGACGCACAAGGAAGCCGAACGGAAGGCAACAGTATTCTTCCTTGGTGGTGTCATTCTACTCTTGATGTTGATAGTCATGGCCCTTTATGCGGGGTCTTAACTGAGCGCAAAAACGAAGAAAAACAGGGAAGCGCCGGAGGGGTTTCCTCCTGGCGCATATTCTTGCTACTTAGCTGTGGTGGATTTCTTTTTGCGACTTCGCATCCAGAGGGCTGCGCCTACGATTGCAATGATTACGACGATCGGTACAGCTACAACCATTGCGTCGGTAGACGCGGACGAAACGGTGATGGGGTCGGTGGTTTGCGTTTGACCGGGTAACGGTGTCCATAGGACTCGGTGGTTAAGCCAGTCAGCTTTGGTCGTGCTCAATGTTTGGTATTCCATTTCGTCAAGTTTGATGGTGCCGTTCTGGATTCCTGCTACGATGTCGGGTGTTGGGACGATGCCGGTGAAGTTCGCTCGGTACCATACCGAGCCGAAGGCTGGTGGTGCTGCTGCTGCGGTTGTGTACTTGCTGGAGTTGTCGGTTAAGAGTGGAGCGAAATCAGTCCACGTATTCCCTCCATCAGTGCTCTGCTGAACCATCACTAGCATGTCTGCGGCGGGACCAGTACCAGATATGGTTACTGAACCACTACCCAGCATTGGGCTTCCCGCAGAAGCGATTGGTGCAGGCGGTGTAACACTAACCGAGTAGCCGGCTTGCTGTAGGAGCGAAGCTGCTGCATTCAAGTCGTATGTGTCAGGCGTAAGAGTTGGGTCGTACCAGACGCCCCATCCTGGACCGAGGAAGCTAGCAAGTGAATATCCGGCTCCGTTCAGGAGTGAGCTTACGATCAAGTCACGCGGAATCATGTGGCTGACCGCCTTACGGATATCGCGAGCCGCTTCAGCTGCTTTGGTTGGATCGCTCGTTCCAGCTGGTGTGGCAGTTCCAGTGCCGAAGATTGGGCTGTTCATGTTGAATCCCATCTCCTGCCAACCCAGTTCAGTGGCCGTGATGGTGTTGACGTTAGGGATGGCTTGAAGCGTCGCCTTGTCCTTGGCAAGACCGTAGTTGTAGTCCAACAGGTCTACCTGCCCGTTCTTCAAGGCAGCGATTGCAGCGTCTTTGCTGCTGATCCACTGAACCTTGTAGGTGTTAACCGTGAACTGGCCGAGGGATTGTAGACCGGTGGCGTTCCAGTATCCTGGATATTTGGTCATGGTTGCGATGTTGTTGGTGAAGTCGTAGCTCTGCATCTCATACGCTCCCGCACCCACCGGACCAGTGGCAGTGTAACTGCCCGAACCACCATACTGCTGCGTATTCCAAGTATAGGTGTAAGGTCCGCTGGCTGTGCTGAACGGTGAGCTGTCCCATGTAGAGAACGGGAATTTCTCCATAATGTGCATGGGTAGAGGAGCAAAAGCTGCGTAGACTGGGCTTGTAAAAGCGTATGGAGCCGGCATGTGGAATTGGAATTGATATTTGCTTGTTGCATTCCACCAACCATCCGTTTCAGGAACTCCCGGACCAGTATTGTCGTCGACCCTCGAAGTTCCGTTCAGGAACTTGAAGGTGACTTTGCTGCCCAAATATTGCACGTTGCTGCCCAAACCGACACTTGCTGTGTTTGGATTAGTCAGTGCGTACTGCGTAAACACGAAGTCGTCCGCAGTAGCTTCGACGCCGTCCTGGAACGTGACTCCGGGCCGTATGTTTACGGTCCAAGTGGTTCCGTCCGGGCTTGCAGTGATGTTTGTTGCTGTGCCGGGTATGTAGCAGCTGCACCGTGGGTCAGCTTCCTGCAATTGTCCGCCCATAATGGCACCATAGACATAGAGTGCGTAGAAGCTGTTTGCGGAAGCTGTAACGGCTGGGTTCAGGTTGTTGCCTGGGAAGATGTTGGCTGCTTCAGCCATGGTGAGGCTGTCTCCGCCGCTCCAATGCTGGACGTCGGGGAAGGTAACTTCACTGTAAACGCTCGAGTTACCCCAGGCCGAGAACTTGGAAGCTCTTGGAACCGGGTCGATTGCCTCGAATATGTAGTTGTAGGGAGCATCATTGAACACCTGCTCTTGAAATTGGTGCGTCAACTGAACCTGTGTCGCGGTGTCTGTCGTGCTGTAAAGCTTGTCAAAAATGCCATTCACGGTGGGACTGTTGTAATATGCATAATTGTTTCCAGTAGGTGGAAGGTATGCAGGTCTTCCGTCAAAGTTTGACCGAAAATCGGGAACGAAAGCCGTGTAGCCCCATCCGATGAATCCCATGTCGTACCCGCCCTGAGTGAAGGATGAGCCTGGTGACGCTGTGAGGGCGAACATTCGGTTCACGAGCTGGTCGAAGTTCACGTAGAACAACTTCGCGTCGATTCCCACGGATATCATGTTGCTGGTTATGATACTCGCGTACTGTCTTCGCACGGAATTTCCACCAGTGGGAGCAATCAAAGTAACCGAAAACAGGTTGGGGGTCTGCGCATACGCATTGCTGAACAGAACCGGAACCGCGGTTGAGGCAGTAACGTAGATTAGAAGTGCTAAAGATATGCCTTGAACTATGTATTTTAGAGATTTGTTAGACATTTTCATTTCACGCAATTTAAAGTTGAGTAAGAACTGTATTTAGGCTTTCCCACAAAAGCTTCTGCTAAGTTCATTGATGAGCTTAATCATCCACAAACGTACCTAGACATCGCCAAAGATCCGATGTTCGTCGTTGTTGGTCGAGTAGATACAGAGCCCCAGACTCCCGCACGAACCCCGTAAAGCGCAAACGTTAATTGCGTGAGTCTCGCGCATTGCCAATGTAAGGATAGGAAATGGCAAGCCTAATCCGGTACGTACTTCGCCGTTTGCTTTTCATGATCCCAGTTTTTCTTGGAGTTGCGATTCTAACTTTTGGGGTAGGCAATGCAGCAGGGAACCCGATAGATCTGATTCGTGCTGGACTCAGGAACCCCAATCCCGCGGTACTCAAAGCGCTAACGGCTTACTATCACCTAGACCGGCCCATTTGGGAACGCTTTCTATATTGGCTGTGGGATCTTCTGCATGGAAACTTGGGTGTGTCGATATCGGGGCGGCCTGTTATCTCTCAGATTGGGCCTTGGACATTTACAACATTGGAGCTGCAGATTCTATCGTTGATCTTAGCGATCGTCATAGGAATACCAGTCGGGGTGTACTCTTCAAAGCATCAATATTCGAAAGCCGATTACGCAATAACGACCACGGCAATATTCGGGTTTTCGATGCCTACTTTCTGGTTGGGGATTATGCTTATCGTAATCTTCTCGTTGGACCTTGGTTGGTTGCCGAGCAGCGGGGCCGCCAGTGTAAGTAACTTATGGTGGGGCAACAATTTTCTTGATTGGTTAGCCCACCTAATTCTCCCTACGGCCGTTCTAACCTATGTAAGTTTGGCGACCATAGTTCGCCTCGTCCGAGCAAATATGCTCGAGACTATGCGGCAGGATTACATCTTAGCGGCCCGCGCCAGCGGCCTTAGTGAACGAACTGTTACTTACCGATACGCGCTGAGAAATGCGATTAGTCCAGTAGTCACAATCATTGGACTCGGATTTGGTGCGGCGATGGCCGGTGCGCCTGCGCTAGAGACGACATTCTCCTGGCCAGGACTCGGCTACGCGTTCACTCAAGCCGCACTCACATTAGACATACCTCTAGTGGAGGGAATAACGATCGTCATAACAGTGATGGTATTGATAGCAAATCTGATAACTGATTTCGTGTACGCCGTGATCGATCCACGCGTCACAATACAGTGAGTGACACACGTTGTCTCAGAGTAGCAGCCCGAAGCGAGGAGCGAGTCAATGGGCCGTAGCATGGCGTAGATTCAGAAGAAACAAATCAGGCCTAATCGGTAGTGCAATGGTAATCTTCTTCCTCCTGGTTGCTTTGGTAGGCCCGTTTGTAGTTGCTTACCCTGCCCGAAGCTATCGGTCTTTGTATGAAGGGGACTCTGGGACTGGACCATCATTCAAGCACCCCTTCGGAGTTGAGGACTCAGGAATAGATGTGTTCAGTGAAACCGTTAATGCTGCAAAGAATGACTTGTATGTCGGGCTCGCGGCGACTCTCATAACGACGCTGATCGGCGTTGCGGTAGGCGCGCTGGCTGGGTACTTCAAAGGCGTTGTATCGGATGTATTACTCGGAGTCACACAAATGTTCTTTGTGATTCCAGTCCTATTGCTCATTCTTCTATTCGCAAGAGTATTCTCAGTTTTGGTCTTCAAAGGCCTAGGGCTTACACTCATCGTTCTCATACTCTCGTTCTTCGGCTGGTCGGGTATCGCGTTCATTGTCAGAGGCGAGACGTTCAGGTTGAAAGAAATGGAGTTCGTTCAAGCCGCCCGATCGTTGGGAGCAGGATCATTCAGGCTTCTCTTTCGTCACATAGTGCCGAACATCCTGTCACCAGTCATCGTGATAGCAACACTCGACATAGCGGGCTTCATATTGACGGAGGTTGTCGTGAGCTTCCTAGGCTTCGGTGATCCGAATACCTCAACTTGGGGGCTTTTGCTTAACGAAGGATTCTCTTACGTGAGGACCTCTTGGTGGGTTTCGTTCTTCCCGGGTTTGGCCGTAGTATTTTGCGTCTTAGGATTCAATCTAATGGGTGACGGATTATCTGACGCCCTCAACCCACGACTCCGTGAATGAGTGGACAAAACTATTGCCAGAAAAACTTCTCGAAATCTCAAATCTCAGAACCTATTTTTTCACTGAAGCCGGCGTAGTTAAGGCGCTGGATGGAATGTCCCTCGAAGTCAACAAGGGACAATCAGTTGGCCTTGTAGGCGAATCAGGGTCAGGCAAGTCTGTTACCGCACAATCCGTTCTTCGTATCGTTCCTCGACCAGGCCGCATAGTTGATGGAACCGTAAAATTCGAGGGTGAAGACTTGCTTTCGAAATCGGATGACGACATGCGGAAACTTCGAGGCCCGAAGATGGCGATCGTATTCCAGGACCCCACTACATCGCTTAACCCCGTCTTCACAGTTGAGCGACAATTAACTGACATCTTGATGCTTCACCGAGACTTGACAAAAGAGGCTGCCTCAAAGAGGGCCCTGTCTCTCCTTGAACACGTAGGAATCCAAGAGCCCGAAAAGAGGCTAAAGGCGTACCCTCACGAACTAAGTGGCGGAATGAAGCAGCGAATTGCGATTGCCCGGGCTCTGTCTTGCGAGCCAGTACTATTGTTCGCCGATGAGCCAACAACCAACCTAGACGTCACGATCCAAGCTCAAGTCTTAGAATTATTGAGGCAGTTACAAAAGGAATTGAACATGACGATGGTGATGATTACCCACGATATGGGTATAATCGCCGACATGACTGAACGTGTCACGGTTCTTTACGCAGGCAAAGTGATGGAAGTTGCGGATACGCCGACGCTGTTCCACTCTCCGAAGCATCCATACACGGAGGCCTTGCTCAAAGCCGTGCCAAGCGTCAGGCAGACGCGGGCCCTTGAGGTTATTCCTGGGAATATTCCGAATCTCATCGAACCTCCATCCGGATGCGTATTTAATCCTCGATGCAAGTACGCGAAAGACGTTTGCATGAAACAGGAGCCTCCCTTAGAAAAGGTGGAGGATGGACATTATGTGGCGTGCCACTTTTGGCGGGAATTGAAACTTGAAGGCAGAGGTGGCTGAGATGCAAACGACAGCGAACGGGGGACGCCCGATTCTCGAAGTAAACTCCCTCGTAGAGTATTTCGATGTTCTAGAGCGTGGAGTTTTCCGGAAGAAGAAGATCGGCGACGTGCACGCTGTCGACGACGTGTCTTTTCACGTCTCAGGTGGTGAAACGCTCGGGCTAGTGGGCGAGAGTGGTTGCGGGAAGACTACTACTGGCAAGGTGATTCTATACCTTGAGAAACCAACTTCGGGATCTGTATACTTCGAAGGTATGAATGTTTGCGAAACCTTCGAAAAAGGGAATCAAACAGATCGGAAACTACTGAGGCGCAGAATGCAGATGGTTTTTCAGAATCCTTACAACTCCCTCGACCCACGTATGACGGTGTTTGACATCATCAGCGAAGCCTTCGTTATTCATCGGAATATCCCGAAGAGTCAATGGACGGACCGCGTCTACGAATTACTTAGAATGGTGAACCTTGAGGAATATCACGCGGAGCGTTACCCGCACGAATTTAGTGGGGGGCAAAGGCAGAGAATCGCGATCGCACGCGCTCTGGCGGTAGACCCGAAGTTCGTAATTCTCGATGAACCCGTTTCATCCTTAGATGTTTCGATCAGGGCTCAAATCCTAAACCTGCTTATAGACCTACAGAACAAGAAGCACCTGTCCTATCTTTACATCTCGCATGACCTCAGCTCCGTACGCCAGATCAGTCAACGAGTCGCCGTAATGTACCTGGGGGAAATCGTCGAGTTAGCACGAGCCGACGAAATCTTTGACAAACCATTACACCCCTACACTCAGGCGTTAATCTCAGCTGTTCCAGTCCCCGACGTCGACCACAAAACCACCCGAATCATCCTTCCGGGCGAGGTCCCTAGCCCCATCAATCCACCGCAAGCCTGCAGATTCCACCCACGTTGCCCGCATGCTACCGATATTTGCAAACAAGTAGCTCCAAAATTCGAAGATAGGTTAATTCAAGGACATTTCGTAGCCTGTCATCACGCCGACAAGTTCGTTTAGGCTAAAAGGTTGCATATTCGAAGAGCGAAAGCGGCGGGAATAGTTCTCTTCACACTCGGTCTGCTATTCCTCTTCGTTGGAACGATAATGACTTACTACAAATCACCCCAGAGACTTGATGGAATCGGACCTGGGATCAAGTACACTCCATCGCGCCCCTATTGGATCAAGTCGTACCTAATACCACCAATCGACGCAGGTCAACCTGTCAGTCTGACTGTGCTCAGTGACCGGGAAGGGGCAACGACGGTTCTTTTGGCTTACTACGATGAGGCACAACAAACCGCAGTTGGGCCCGCGCTAGTCAGCGTTATTTTCAGTCCTGACGAAAAGGGCCTCTCCGTCTTTACGAAAGCAGATAGGTCAGGACCATACCTTCTCATGATCACTAGCTACAATAGCTCGTATACGTTCTACGTGACTTCTGTATGGTCACCCTTCTATGGGTTAAGGAACCTCACGATCTATGCTTTCGGCCTCATACCCATCGGATTGGTAACGATTTACTATGATGAGATCGTGGAAAATAGAGAGCGGATGGAAGAGGAAGCCCTCCGATGGAGTAAGAGTCGGAAGAGCACTTCAACGACCTGAAATTTCACGCTCCAAATACCTAGACGCATATCTCTGGTGAGGAGTGGACGAAATGAAATTTGTTTATCAATCAATGGCAAGATTCTACTTGATCGCACTTGTTGGATTGAGCAACAGGGTTGAACCATGAACTCAACTGTCACCCGGTCATACGAGCTCTACGGCGCCTGCTCTTCCTGCCACGTCTCGGACCTTTCCGCTTTTGAGATCGCCGCCTGGAATACAATATAATGAGGGCCAGTAGGATCACAAGAGTTCCCAGAATTGATAAGGGCAGTCTGTAGTCGGCCGTCCAAATCACGCCAACGGTGTGAGGGGCGTCCATGGTTATTTGGGCAATTGTCGATCCAGACACCCTGTGTCTGTCCTCAGTCCAACCCTGGAAAACCCACTTAGCGCCGAGTATGCCAAGGACTCCTGTCATAGGAACTATTTGTGAAGGGATCGATAACGTCGCGTTCGAATCAGCGTCGTACCATCCCGCTCCCTCCACACTCACTGGACTCGTGACTTGAAGCCTGTACTGAGTCACATAATTTGCGTGAAGGGCGATATCATGATTCAACGTGACGGATCTGTTTGCCTTTGCGGATCCGTCAGACCAGTTTGCAAACTCAATCCGCGTTACGTTGTCGATTTGGACTATCTGCGGTACTGAAACTGTGTGCGTTCCCGTGACGAGAACTAATTGGACGCTTCCGCCGGAACCGTTTACTCCGTCAACTGAAACAGCGACGGAGTTGGGTACGTCGACCTCTAGGGTAAGGGCGCTGCTCACGTTTATTGTGAAAGTATAGTCGCTGAAAGAGTTGGAAATAATGTTTTGTACGTTGTCTAAGAGACCTACCTCAAGCGCCAGATTCCAAACACCCTTTGGATGAGTAAGCAGAAACTGTAACCTCTCTGAACCATTAGTATTGATCAGTGGTATGATGCATCCAGCAAACTGAGTTGTGGTGGCGCAGGATTGTGGGCTGGAACTACCCAATCCGCTCACAAGGTTTCCATCGTCTAGGTCGAATACTCCTGCTGCCAAGTAGTAGTCTGACTTAGCATCCGCATAATTCACCGTAGCGTTAAGCACCAGTGGAGAATTCGTTGTCTGAGTGTCAATGTCGAAGAGTGCAGTGGGAGTGTAGGAGACGTTAGTGATCGTGGTTGTTTGAGCCCTCACGTTAGGTACAGTGAAAGTCAGAGCAAGAAGAATCAACCCGCAAATTGTAAACATTGAACTTCGAGATATCAAGAGAACAGCAGCTCCACGGTGCGAGGCCAATTCATCCACACGATCAGTAATGTGTGATTAATAACAAACCCCCGTATTAACGGCGGCGGTGGCGTGGTGTCACACTCCTTCTCTTCGACCTCTTGATCTTGACCTTCCTGCCCGCACGGCGCCTTTTTTTCCTGAGTACGGCAACACATGCCGTTGTGACCGCCAAGATGATGACAAGAATTATCGTCAGAGTCCAATCAACTCTCCACACAGCGACGGTATTTTTCGGGCTGTCCATTAGTACGTCGCATTGCGATGCGGTGGTAGTGCAGGCCCCTGACCAATGATCGAAAACGTATCGGCCGCCGAACCAACCCATGAAACCTTCGAGTGGGACTGAGGTTGGAGTAATTGTGATCGTGGCGTCCGTGTTCTCAAAGTACCATCCCCCACCAGTCACGGTTCCGAGAGCCGACTGTACGTCCAGTTCATGCTGAATGCCGTAGTTGGCCTTGAGTGTCAAGTTATTGCCAACAGAGATTAGTCGAGTGGAACTGTTGGTGCGGTCGTTCCAATCGACAAAACGAGCCCTCGTTCCGTTCCGTATCGTAATTGTATCTGGAACAGAGACAGAGTAGTCTCCCCACGGAAGCAATTGTTGTGCTGTCCCATTTGCGTTCGTAGCAACTTCTCTGCCTCCCACCGAGATAGCTATGTTCGGATAGGACGTTTCAATGGTCAAGTAGGGTTCGACAAAGGCCAATTGAAGAGTGGGGGCGGTAGTGCCATTCGAAAACACGTGCTCCTTGGAATCGAACCAAACTAAGTTTCTCCAACTAGTTTCTGAAGCGATAGCTGCAAAGGAAATCTGGCCGCCAGAATTGAACCGTTCCTGGACAAGATTTGTAAGGTTCCATCGGGCCCAAGTACCATTTTGTCTTATGTTTGTAGAAGTATACTCGTTTGCATCGAACTGGGGCATGTTATTCCATGTCACAGTATTCTCGGTCCAATTCTGGGCCGGGACATTGTGTACCTCCACGGTAGCATTGTAGAAAAAGTTCATCATCCGAACGTACATTCGTAGGCTCGCATTCAGCGGTATCGCCCCTGACTGTGCCACCTGCGCCGGCAGCGTCTTCGCCAAGTCGAATTTTATGAACGCGTAGTTCTTAGATATGGGCACGCTCGGGATGTTTTGTACGATTAGAACCCCCAAATCACCAAAAGTTTTCGTGGGAATGAGATTGTCAGCATAGGTATCGTCCGTTGGCGCTATTGAACAGAGAATGATCATGGCGCTTGTCGCATTGGTTTTGTGGAGAACTGAACAATCGCTAGCATCTTGTTGGGCTAGCCCTGATCGGTTGCTAGGGTGTTGTGCGAGAGCAGTTCCAGCCGAATAGCTTCCCAGAATTAAAGCCATTAGAAGAATTATCGTAAGTTGCTTCAACACCATTT
>JBEKPE010000059.1:0-12510 GCA_049521055.1 Bathyarchaeia archaeon | reverse complement strand
CGGAAAGCCCATAGCCGCAAGGGAAGCAAGCACCAGAAGAAAGCCGAGCTTGGGCATTGCACTTCCCAAACCCGAAAGCTCGCGAATATTTCTCGTGCCCATGTGCTCGTGGATTACGCCCGACATGAGGAAGAGGGCGCCTATGGCTAGGGCGTGGTTGAACATTTGAAAAACCGCGTTGCTGACACCGATCGTGGTCAGTGTGAATGCACCGAGGAGAACGTAGCCCATGTGGTTGATGCTTGTGAACGCGACCATGCGTTTGAAGTCTTGCGCCCTCATAGCTACGATTGCTGCGTAGAACATGGTGAAAATCCCAACGCCAATGAAGAATGGAGCCAGAAACTTAGATGCCTGTGGCATTAGAAACAGGTTCATCCTGATGAAACCATACCCACCCATCTTCAGGAGCAACCCAGCTAGTAGTACACTAATCGGGGCGGGCGCTTCAACGTGGGCGTCCGGCAGCCAGGTATGGAAGGGGAAGATTGGGAGTTTCACTCCGAACCCTATGAAGAATCCGAGGGAGATCAGGATCTGGATTAGAATTGGGAAGTGCATGTTCGTAAGGTCAGTGAAGTTGAAGGTATGTGGGGTCGAGAAGACGTAGAGTGCGATGAAGCTTAGAAGGAGAAGTATGCTGCCGACGTGGGTCATGATGAGGAATTTCATGGCTGCATATCGCTTGCGCGGGCCTCCCCAGACGCCAATCAAGAAGAACATTGGAATGAGCACGAGTTCCCAGAAGACGTAGAACGCGATCAGGTTCAGTGAGGTGAAGACGCCGATGATTGCGCCTTCGAAAAGTAGCAGCAATGCGTTGTACTCCTTCACTCTGCTAGTGATCTGTTCCCACGAACCAGCTGCGGAGAGAGTGGTAAGCACCGTTGAGATGATCAGCAGCGGGAGGCTGATGCCGTCAATTCCAACAACATACGTAAGGCCGAAATCCTTCGCCCAGGGGTAGCTCTCGACCAATTGAAAGCCTGGGGTGCTCCAGTTGAAACCCATAAGAATGAATGCTGTAATTCCGACGGTCACCGCAGATATTATGATTGTTAGCGCTTTCGATACTTTATCGCCCGCGAACCCTGCGAAGTAGACCACGAAGGCCCCGATGATTGGGCCGAAGATTAGAAATGATAGCAGTTGCAATCTGGTTGCCTCAAGTTAGGAAGAAGAGCACGAGAACGATTAGGGCGAACAAACCCAAGGCGAATACTGTAACATATTCCTGCGGAACCCCTGTCTCAAAGCGCTTAACGGTTGACGAAAACTTTCTACCCAGATTTGCCGTGCCGTTAATCCATCCGTCAACAATCCCTAGGTCTACACTTTCGCCCCCTTTCGAAAGGCGGATTGAGGCCTGTGAGACTGCACCGCTAATCCTATCGAAGAACCCAGTCTCCACCGTATTCTTCAACGCCCCAGCCACAGAAACGGTTCCGTAGACAAAGGTTCGGTAGTAGACAGGGTTAATGTACCATCGATGCCAGAGAAAATTGTACACCGTCCTCGCTAAACCTTGGTTTCCCACGATCGAGGTCGTTTTCAATTTGCCGGAAATGTAAAGCATGTAGCCGAAGAAACCGCCGACTACAAGCATGATCAACGAACCGATGGTGGCCGTAAAGCTCGCGTTTTGCTCGACTGCTGGGCTTAGCTCCGGGGCTGCGGCGGCAAGTGGAGTTGCCGTTGTGAGAGCGTTGCGGAAGAACGCTTCAACGTAGGGACCTGCCAAACCAATTGCAACGGTTGCCACGGCCAAGATCACGTATGGAACCCACATTAGGGCTGGGGCCTCGTGAATGTGATGCCCCTCTTCTTCCAATTTCCTAACATGCTCGCTCTTCGGCGAATAGAATACCAAGCCGATTACTTTGAGGCTGTAGAGAAACGTCAGCGCCACCGTCCCCCATGCGAGCAACATGAGCGGCAGTTGCCCGGTCAGGACTGTCGCAGTGATCACCGCGTCCTTACTCCAGAAACCGCTCAAGGGAGGCACACCTGAAAGTGCAAGCAGGGCTATGACCATAGCAGCGAAGGTAATCTTCATCGAATGGCGAAGCCCGCCCATGTCACCCATGAACCTCGAATCTACCGCGTGGAGTATGGCTCCCGCCGCGAGGAAAGCGGCCGCCTTGAATAGTGCGTGCGTTACCAGATGGAAGATGCCTGCAGTAAGGCCTAGAACGAACTGCGAGGCCAATCCGCCGGCCCCGATTCCGAGCATCATGTAGCCGATTTGGGAAATGGTGGAATAGGCTAGAAGTTTCTTGAGTTCCTTTGAAACCACTGCCTGCGTCGCTGCCATGAAACAAGTGAATGCCCCGACCCACGCGACAGCCTCGAAGAAGAAAGTCGGTTGCGCATACTGGATCACAATATTATAGAACATTGGTCCTGCCCTACCTACAAGATAGACTCCTGCAGTCACCATGGTCGCGGCATGAATAAGCGCCGAAACTGATGTGGGGCCAGCCATCGCATCCGGAAGCCATTCGTGAAGTGGAAACTGTGCTGACTTACCGATCGGTCCCCAGAAGAAGAGCAATGCGAGTGGAACCAATAACCCCGCCTGGGCTAACGGTAAGGCCCACGAAACGTTCTGTGTAAGCTGAACAAAGTTCAAAGTGCCTGAGTATGCGTAGATCATGAAGATCGCGATCAGCAGTCCGATATCGCCAATTCTTGTTACGATGAGAGCCTTCATTCCCGCGTGG
Organism: Bathyarchaeia archaeon; assembly: GCA_049521055.1. Classification (GTDB taxonomy): domain Archaea; phylum Thermoproteota; class Bathyarchaeia; order 40CM-2-53-6; family 40CM-2-53-6; genus FEN-987. The sequence goes on along the minus strand of JBEKPE010000059.1, from coordinate 9,787 downwards.
CTTGGGGAATAGGCCATCGGGACATTCAATGACTTATCGCCGATTGTGCCGACCCATTTGTCCAAGGGATCCTCGTACCAATGCCCGATCAGAGCGTATGAGCAGAGGCCTACGCCCTCCCAACCGAAGAAGAGCTGAAGAAGGTTATCCGACATAACCAGAAGAAGCATACTCCCTATGAAGAAATTCATGAAAAACCAGTAGCGAGACAACCCTTCTTCCCCGTGCATGTAGGCGAGGCTGTAGACCATTATCAGAAAACTGACCCAAGCAACGACATTGGCCATGATGATGCTCAGCGGGTCCAGTAAGACACCTGCGTTGAGACCTAGGCTCGCAATCCAGCTCACCTGAAGATCCAGCGTCGAACCCGAGATAATCAGAGGTGCCAAGAGGCCTGCAGAAACTGCGCCAAGAAATGAAAACGCCACCGCGCAATAATCTCTCAGCTTCGGATGAATCATCCCAAACAGTGGGGTTAGGACCGAGCCGATGAAGGGAAAGCCGAATGTCAACCAGCCGAAGATTTCGAACACCAGTTCAACCTCCAACTATCATCTTCACGGCAGGGAGTAGCATTCGTTCCACCAAGTCAGGGTAGATACCTAATACGAGCGATATCGCAGCGAGAACAATCATCGGGCCAATTACTGTTGCAGGTGCTTCGGTCACGTTGCTCAGCTCATCCGGGAGTTTACCGAAGAAGATTCGCTTAACGGCCCAGAGGCTATAGCCCGCGGTAATCGCGGTGGAGACTACGCCCAAAAACGACAACGCAAGTCTAAGCATCGAACTCAAAGCGAACGCTTCTTTGAAGGCTCCTGCAAAGATCAGGAATTCGGAGAAGAACCCCGTCGTGGGAGGTATGCCCATAATGGTCAGAAATCCGAGAAGAGCTGCTGTGGCGGTAATTGGCATTTTGGAAGCCAATCCTCCCATCTTGCTTATGCTCCGAAGGCCATGGGCCTGCAGTATTATGGCTCCGGCCATCATGAAGAGAATTCCTTTCCCGAGTCCATGAGTCACGTACTGAAACATTGCGCCGGAAACTCCGAGAACTTGAACCGAGGATATGCCGAGAAGAATGTATCCCATCTGACTAACGCTAGAGTACGCCAGCAACCGTTTGATGTCGTCTTGCACCAGCGCCATGGCTCCGCCGTAGAACATTGTAACTACTGCCCAGACGGTGAGGGCAGTTGAAATCGCAAAGAACGCGGTGGGCAGGATTGACATTACGAGGCGAACGATGGCGTAGCCTCCTATGCCGATCATCGCTGGTGACAGTAAGGCGCTGATGGGTGTGGGGGCTTCAGCGTGAGCGTGTGGCAGCCATATGTGTAGCCCAAATGCAGCCATCTTCACCAGCAATCCAACAACCATCACGATGACGATTAGGGCGCGCAGGTTAGCTGGGATCGTTTGAGTGATGATTGTAGCCAGGTCAAAGCTTCCAGAGAGATAACCAATGGAGAGAATTCCAACCAAGAAAGCTAAGGCGCCGATGTGAGTCCACATGAAATACATGAAGGAGATCCGGTCTCTTTCGCCATACCCCCATTTGGCAATGAGAAAGTAAGATGGAATCAACATGAGTTCGAAGAAAAGATAGAATTCGATTAGGTTCGTGGCCAGGACGGCGCCCATCATTCCAACCGAATAGAGCAGGAGAAGGGCGTAGTACAGTCCGAACTGCCGTTTATCCTCTCCAATGATGTGATTCATGTAAGGCATTGAGTAAATCGATATGAGCGTGCAGAGCAACGCGATTGTGAATAGGATTGGGACGCTGAGCCCATCGGCGTTCAGACCAAAGTGTCCGATAGGTTGCCAATTATAAAATTCCTGAACACCACCCTGCCACCCCGCTAACAAAGTCAGAAACGTAGAGTAGCCGAGAGCAATGAAAGAAAGCCAGCCGGCTTTAGCTCCCCAACGACTCCCCGCGAAGTACGTAATGAAAACGAAAACCAGTGGCACTAGCAATATCTGAAGAAGCTGCATGTACAATGGAGTTTATCCCTTCAACTTGTCTAGTTTCCTTACGTCAATTGATGAGTTGAGTCTAAATGCCACGAGTATGAGGGCCAAACCTACCGCTGCCTCCATTGCCGCAGCAGCAATCGAATAGAACACAATCACCTGCCCCGAAACCCGAGGAGGGTTCATGTACCGGGTGAAAGCAACAAAATTCAGGTTTGCAGCGTTAACGATCAGCTCAACCGCAAACAGAATGCGAATCGCGTTTCGCTTTACAGTGAGGCCGTAGATTCCGATGCCGAGGAGAGCGGCGGAGACTATGATAAAACTAACGAGAGTTGGCATCGCGGCTCACCTCTCCACCTTCGCGAGGACAAGGGCACCGAGTAACGCCGCGGAGAGTAGTAGGGCGAGTATGATGAGCGGGACTGGGTAAGCACTTGCTAGCACGGGGCCTAATTGCGATATGGGCAAGTCTGCTGGCTGAATTGATGAAGGGAGATTCGGACCAGCTAATGCGGCGACGCCCGCAATTGAAACCGCGAGCAGGCCCGCAATCCACAGTCCAGCTGCGCCCTCTCCTCCCTCAGGTCGCTCAACGGGCTCCACGTTTTCTCTACGCACCAGCATTATGGTGAAGAGGATTAGAACTACTACGGCACCTACGTACACTGCTATCTGCAACATCGCCAGGTAGGGTGCGTCGAGAAAAACGAAGAATCCCGCGACGCCTATGAAACTAATTGCGAGCGCCACTGCTCCGTATATGAGTTCCTTCGCCTGTAGAGCGAGGATAGCCGCGAGCAACGTGATAGTCGTTAGTATAACGAAAGTTATGTCAGGAGGAATTTCTAGAGCGATACCTACCAATTCAAATTCCCCACGCTGAGAGGACTCCGGTGTTGAGGAGCATCACAGTTAGGAACACATTAGCGATTGCGATAACCAGCAACCTCGTCCAGCCTATTTTGATCAGGAGATCAACTCGAAGACGCGGATAAACTCCGCGCGGTATGATGATGAAAGTCGCAACGAATAACGTCTTCATGATGAACCAAACTGGCTGCGGCAGAAATGCGGGCCCCCACCATCCGCCCAAGAAGAGTACGGTCACTAACGAAGACATCAGGTACACTTTCATGTAGAGCGCTAGAAATATGACCATGAAGATCGCCCCGCTCGATTCCGTGAACCACCCTGCCACAAGTTCAGGCTCGGCTTCGGGGAGGTCGAATGGCAATCTCTCAAGCTCTGCCATGGTTGCGATGAAGAAGACGATGAATGATAGGAAGGCTGGAATGATGAACCAGATCTTCTGTTGAGCGTTGACGATGTCTGTGAGGTTGAGGGAACCAGCAAGCATCACGACGCTCAATGCGGAGATCCACATTGGAATCTCGTATGCTACTTGCTGAAACAGTGACCTGAGCCCTCCGAGGAAGGGGTATTTGCTGTTACTTGCCCAGGCGAAGATCAATATCATGCTTGGGAAGAGTGAGGTCATTGCGAAGACGAAAATTAAACCAACGTCCAAGTTGGCGATAACCCAATGTTGACCGAAGGGAATCACCGCAAAAGGCAAGGCGCCCAAGAGGACGAGCATGAGTGGGATGCTGAGAAAGAGCGGTTTGTCAGCCTTGTACGGTATCATGACTTCTTTGAAAATCAACTTAACTCCATCAGCTATGGGTTGGAGTATTCCTCCCGGCCCTCCCGCATACAAGGGCCCAATTCGCAGCTGTATTCTGGCGAGAAGTTTCCGTTCGTACCAGGTTAGAAACATGACAACGATCATTAGATGAATGAAACCTGGGAAAATCACGATCGTGATGAAGGTATGTGAGGTTATGACTGCGATAATGAACGGTAGTATGTCGGCCGGTGTCGCGGGAAGGTTAACCAACCTACCAATTCTCCCGACGCAACGCCATCTTTAGCGCATAACCCAAGGGGGCTCCTAAGAGCACTAGGAAGAGCACCACTAACATGGAATCGTTGAAGGATATTCGATTGAAACTCATTCCCCAAGCGAAGAGGAACATTCCAACGACGTCGAAAACTACGAACATTAGAAGGTAAGGGTAGTATTGCATTACCAGTCGCGTCCTGGCTTCGCCTTGCGGCACTTGACCCGATTCGAATGGCATATCGCGAAACGGGTCTGGTTTTCGCCTAGACCAGAACATCGGCAAAGTAAGCAGCGGCCCGGTGAGAACGATGATGAGAACTGCCCAGATTGTGATCAGCAACCATGGGTTGAGAGCCAAGACCAGTCACTGTAATGGACTCAGACGAATCTCCGTGTGACTGAAATCAACCGAATATAAATCATGCGAATCAAGAGCACGTTCGCTCAAAGCAGTTGAGCCTGATGGTAGTTATTCTATTAAGTAGCAAGAAATATTAGCGCTCGTTGCAGAGCCTGAACAGAATAGGAAAGTCTGCAAGGTTCGACTCAAGGCGAACGAATTTGGCTTGGCACTCTGCTGGTACAACCCATTTCTGGTGTACGAAGTGCAAGAAACAGGTTCCAGCCGAATCGGAACTGGTGTTTAAGGAAGGGAAGGTGCTGTGGAAATGGAAATGCGGTACGTGCGGAACCTATTACACGACCGAAGCATAACTGCGGCTAAAACGATCGCTCCAAAGAATAGTCCGCAAAGTCGTCCAACAGCTTGCTCTTACTCGGATCATGCAGACCCTTCAGCTCCGTCTTAGCTTGCTCCACATGTTCTCTGGAAACCTTCAGAGCGAATTGAAGTGCTTTTTCGTAGAGTTCTGCGATCTGTGGGTTATTGGATTTCTCATGGTTCTCAAGAAGATTACTAACTCGCTCTCTCTTTGTTGCTTCGTCGAGGTAGTGCATAACAACTAGGTTCACACGTTCCTGTCTCACTGGGTCTGCTGACTGGTCTAGGATGTCGTCCTTGATTTGGAATGCAATCCCAACCGCCCGACCGTAATTGTAGAAACAGTTTACGTCGTGAACATTAGCTCCGCCCAGGATACCGCCGATGCCCGCCGCGGCGCTGAAGAGGGAGGCTGTCTTCAAATCTGCGATATTCAAGTAATGTTCAATGTCGATCGCGAGTTCGGTTAAGGTATCCAAAATCTCCCCCTTACTGAGATCGACTAGTCCCCAGCCAACAAGCCTCGTTATCCTCGGATCCTTGTACTCCGAAAGTATCTGGACACCCTTGGAGGCTAGGAAGAGGCCTGCGCTGATCGCCTTATCGTCCGCGAACGCGTGTTGTGTAGTTGGGAGGATTCGACGGATACGATGTTTATCGATCAAGTCGTCGAAGATCAGGGATGCGGCGTGTACAAATTCCATCGCAGCAGCGGCATCCAAAGCGTGGTCTGACTTACCCCCGCACTTTCACATGCGAGTAGTACTAAGATCGGGCGTAGCCGTTTGCCACCGGTTCTGAATGTGTACTTGACTAGTTCGTTTGCTTCGCTTTGTTCAAAGCCGGTAGATAGAAGGTCGTCAATCCGTTTGTTGACTAAGGCCCGCTTGTCGGCGAGTAGGTTTTGGAACGTGCTCATTGGCTGCCACGGTCTATTTTCCTCCCGATGAACTGCTCAGCGGTTATAAATTGTACCTACTCTGCGATCCGTCTTACGCAAACCTCCGCACAGCGTCGCAAAAGTCTAGGAGGACTGCTTCTGGTTTGGGCGCTTTCACGACTCCGCTCGCGACTAACACTCCGTTGGTTCCAAGTTTGAGCGCGGCGTAGACATCCTCGCCGGTACTGATACCGGCTCCACAAAGAATCGTTACGGTTGAATTCACACTGCGGATTCTCCTCACCGAGTCAGTCAAGATCTCGGGGCTCTCCTTCGAAACCGCGCGCCCAGTACCAATCAAGTCCGGGGGCTCGATAGCGACCATATCTGGCTCGGATAATGAAACCGCCGCGCCCAGTCGTGCTGTCCCAGCGCAAACTACCGTTGTCAACCCCACTTCACGAGCACGCTGAACGGCCTTCTCGATTTCAGGGAGCAACAAGTTCCTTTCGGAATGATTGATGAGTGTACCAGTGGCTCCAGCCGCACTAACCGATTCAGCCAGCACATGGCCGGTGAACGCGCCAGGAGCGATTGCATCTATGTGTTGTGCGAAAACAGGAATCTCCACATGAGAGGCTACTTGCGCTATGTCACAGAATTGGGGTGCTACGCCCACTTTAACGCCTGTCTCTTTGCCAACCTTCGCCATTTTGACTGCAAGTTCAACGGATTTCTTCCCGGTTGCCTCGAGGTATGTCTTGAAGTTAATCAACAGGAATGGTTCAGACGTCATCGTTGCCCACATGTCCCTAATGCTAAGATGGGTGTATGAAACTTTGGGAAGCACCTGCTAATTTCTAGGATTTCATCGATTGTCGTCAGCATCTGTTACGTTCGATGAGGCACTTTGTCCCCGCTACCTACGGCTTCATGGCGATTAGCGTTCCACAAGCTCTATGATTATTCCATCAGGATCGGAGAATACAGCGATCCTCCATGGCTTCTTTCCGGGTCTTCTTGCATATCTTATTTCGGAGTCAACTCTCTCGGCGGCGTAGACGATGTTGGTGTTCTCTTGCGACACATTGAATGGTTCGCTGAGCATCTTTCCGCCTGCACCCTTCAATTTCTGAATGGCTGCCTCAAGGTTTCTCACCCTCATGCCCAAGTGCGTGATCCCAATGGATCCGCGCATTGCTTTCTGCCAACTATTGGGGTTTTGACCACGGGTTGCATCTCTGTCAGCAGTTATGAGTTCTAGGAGAAATGTCCCACTATACATGTAGGCATTCTTGTACTCGGTCCCAGCTGTTGGATTCAACACCGACACCCTCAGCACTGCTAACCCGAGACCTTGAGAGTAGAATTTGATCGACTTATCAACATCCGGGACTGTCACGCATACATGATCCATCCTCATGAAAGACTGCCCTCGATCCGTTTTTGCATACGCATGGCTGTTCATTGTTCAATCACGTGGGATCTTCTCTAGGAAAAGCGCCTGCCTAGGCGGCTCACATGGAGGGGGGTAGCTAGATCCTCCATATGCCAATACGTCGCCAACGTGGGTTTCATTTGTTGTGCCTCAGCTTTGAGGAACATCTGCAGTAGTACGACTTTCATATAAGAGAATTTCTTGACGGCTTTATCCGTGGGCCCATTTTCGAATCCTAGGTCAAATGAGTGAGCAGGCGAAAGAAAAATGAAACTCATTTATGACCACAGCCTTGCACCGTCTCAACCGTGCCCGGCGCTTTAATTCGTCTTGATTCGTGTTTACGTCTTTTGATCGTGGACCGAGATTTGGCCTTAAATTGAGGATTCATTGATTCATGTAGCGGTGCTGGCCAGTTTGACGCACCGCTCTGCGAACTTTTCGTAAGCCTCTCTGAACTCACTCATCGTCTTCTTGACCGCTCCGAAATCATGCCACTCTTCTTCTGAGATACCTCCGTAACCGAGATCTTGAGTTTGAGACAAGACCCCTGCCCGAATAAGTTGCGTCGAGATCTCGCTAGTTAGCTCGTACCCTCTGGCAAATTCGTGAATTTCCATCAATCTCTTGACAAGCTTTGCGTCGGGCGGTCGAAGTATCGCTTCTCGATAAGATGCTAATTCGAAGTTGCTCCTTTCAGAGTAGAGCTGTACAGCCTTGGCATGGTTTGGGAACTCCGTGTTGCATATGTTTCTAGAACCCAGCGTGTCGTAGGTATCTTCGGGGATTCGCTTCGAGGCCGGTAACAGGTCCATCGAGTCAAGGAGGACGACCGCGTCAGCGAGTTGAATTCCATGCTCTCGCTCGACCCAAGCTACCCACTTACCGTAATTCTCCTTTTCATAGAAGACCGAGTAGACTCGTTTCGCGACCAGCGTCCCAGCCTTTCTGAGATCCGCCTCGAGCTCCTCGACCTGAGATTTGTCTAGGCCTGCCTCAGAAGCCGCTTCATAAAAAGCGCCATGAGTTAACGATTTCAGGTTTCTATAAGCACATAGGATCTCGGCCTTCGGAGCTAAGCCCGACGTTCTACGAATGCGCTCGACATCTGCGCCCGAGAGATTTAGCTCCTTCGCGAGTCGCATCATCACTTGAATAGCTTCGCCCTCGCTCTTGCGGCGTGAGATTTCGAGAATGATCCTTAATGCTTCCGACTCGCGGAGGTGGCTCACAAAACGCCCTCCCATGTTTGTCTCGTAGGTCCGGGTCACAGTTTTTCCTGACTTCATTGCCTTTGCCTTTCCTTCGAGAGCGTCAATGATTAACTGTACCTCCTGAGCTACGGTGAATGTCACAGTGTTGTTCGTTCCGATTCCGGCGCTATTGAGTTCTCGTGTGATCTGTCGCGCGGCCTTTGAGCTACCCGCGACCTTGAAGACAAGGTTTGGTAGGGCCTTCCCAGGATTCTGGAGTCCTAGGCATTTGTCGTAAGCCACTAAGTGATCCTGAACCATGCCGTACGCTCGCATCGCATCTTCAAGGCTTGCCTTGGCATCATCTGCGTTGTTGGGATTTAGCTGGAAACTGATCATATAGTCACGGTTATCAACCAGAACTGCTAGTGGTCGAAAGACTTCTAGGTTTGGCCATAATGCGAGAAGCGTTCCGGCCATTGCCATGTTATGGCCATGGGCGCGAGGATTCTGCTTCCAACCTGGGTTCTGGCTGATCGTCTGCTCAAGTTGCTGCACCAAAGTTGAGTCTTCATCGAATGCTCTAGGTGCCAGAACGGGATTCGTCGAAACCTGCGAGAAACCAATATGTCTAAGCATCTCCAGGCCACGCGCATAATCGTTTCCAAACTTACAGAGTCTCCCTTCGACCATCCTCCAGTAGATCGTCTCACGCACGACTGTCGCGAAGCTCTCAATGAAACGCGACGGTTTAATGTCAGACGCAAGGCGCTCAGTGATCTTCTCAGCCATATAGCCCGGTAGGCTATCTCCAGAATTCACACTCGACATACCAACAAGGATACTGTTAACGGCATGGCGTGCAGGGTCACTCCATGAATCTTCTAAAGTCGTCGTCTTCTCTTTCAGGATCGAGAGGGCTCTGTCAACAATTGCTGCGGGTGTCTGAGCCACCTTAACGTCCTGCCCGACCAAGTTGAGGCCGATTCGGATTAGCGATGCGAAGACACTCTCTGCGAGATCTTGATTTCGGATGAGGAAGTTCGGAAGTTGTGCCGTCAGGCTCTCAACCACTGTGTCTAGGTCGTTTCTCGATTCGCGAACTAATAGATGATCAGCGGCCGCCAAAGTCCGGCCCTGTTCGATTTGTTGAAGCATATGAGCAACGGAAGAGGCTACAGACATCACACTCAACTTGGTTGCAGACTGACCGATCTCTTCCGCTTTGACCATCTTACTCCACCAATGATATCTAAGAAACCATTATCTCGCTAATTCATGTTTGTGGTCTACTACCAAAACTTAAGACCCAATTCGATTGCTGTTGAATGCTCGTGAGTTATCTTCATTTCCGCATCCATCTTCGAATATCAATTGACACCAGGAGTGATACGGGCTCGTAGATGTTGCCGAATGTCGCGCCTATGTTCCCTGCTTCCGCTGGTGCATGCGAAATGAGCTCCTTGTACCAGGTTCTGCGGGTCTAGCGCGGCACTATTAAATCGCAACATGTTCTTCCTTCAAGCGAAATCAAAACTAGAAATGATAAATCTCGTATTTCTATTGTAATTAGGCGATATATTATGATGAAAACGCTCGGCCTGATATATACGGCACCAGCCATAGTCGAATCGGTGACTAAGACAGTATCTGAGATATTGCCCTT
>JBEKPE010000058.1:0-12601 GCA_049521055.1 Bathyarchaeia archaeon | reverse complement strand
AATGACTAATTTTCTAAAGTGACTTCGAAATTCTCCTTGACCCTAAGTCGATGCCATCGCGAGTCAAAGCCAACATTCCGCATACTCCTTAACCTCATCAGGTTCATCGTCTCCTCTCCCACCTCCTCGAGCTTGAAATCTATGATACCATCAACCGCCGCCTCCAATTGCTCATAGACCCAACTGCTGTGCAAGCCTTTGATGAAAGCGACGATTGCCGTTGATTTCGTTGACGACGCACTTGGAATGTCTCGAGTGAGTCTGAATTCCACCCAAGCTTTCTCATCGTTGAACCTAGCCAGAGTTGAGCCGTTATCTGCAATTCTCAACCATTCAGGGCCGTAGGGCTGTCGTCCGAGAGCGGGATAGCCGGCAATTACATCTCTTGAGAACAACAGGCTTAGATCAGCAACCTTCAACGAATCCTGGGAGAGCTTCTCTTTGGATTTACGGCCCAGCGTGGCCGTATAAAAGTCCCAAATGCGCAGTCTGTCCTCGTTCTCCAGTTCTTCAACCTTCAATCCGAGGAGGTTCAGTTGAGAACGAACATTCTCTGCCGGCCAAGCGTAGGCACTGTAGCTAACTCTACCGCCCGTTTTGAGCCATCCCGCCGCGATCGTGAGGCAAGCATTGTACCATCGTGATGCGCCAGTATACTCGACCATCAGCCAAGAGCCGGCGGTTATTGGCCGGTCGGTCAAATCCTCGATTAAGGGGAGACGCGGCAAGATGCGTTCACATAATCCACATGAAGCGAACTTTGAGTTGTAGATTTCGGTTTGTCGGTTAGTTTTCCAGTGTGTGGGTCTGATTGAATGCACACACATGAAAACCGAAATCTAGCGATGAGAGTTGAAGACAGAAACAATGGTCACTCTAATCCCAAACGTTTGTAGAAGACGCCCGATATGGAGGTAACAGGACCGAGAATCAAAAGCGGTGGAGAGAGGGTTGACTGAGAAATGACAAGTCGACTTAGCGCGGAACAAGAACTAGATGCTGCGAAAAAGATAGACAGATTCTACGAAAGTGTTGGGGTCAGCCGCTTGGCGAGATCTGAGGGTTACTGGTTGAAATGCAAAGAGTGTGGAAAGGAATGGAAATATGCTGTGGAGATGACCCCACTCGCCCATTGGGTGTGCCCAAACAAGTGCAACGTGAAGGAACGACGAAAAACATTTAGGGCATAAACAAAGGCGGTTCGTGTCGTCGTCGGGGTCTAGCGCACCAGCAGACGCACACACACGAAAACGCCTAGTATCTGATTTTCCTTTCATTCAGTGGACTTGTTCACAAATCCTCAGTCTATAATAGGAGTGGATAGGTGACGTTCGTTAAGGTGTTCTCATATTGACTGGGATCTTTCAGATGCTTCTGCCGTATACTGGTTTCCTTGCATTGTTTTTGCGAGTCTGGGTTGGAGCCAACTTTGTTGCCCACGGTTATCCGAAGCTCGGCAAGAGCAGGCAACAGACGCTTCAGTGGACTAAGAGCCTAGGAGTTCCAGTGCTCGCAACTTATCTAGCAATAATTCTGGAGTTCTTTGGTGGATTATCCTTGATCATCGGGTTGATTGTGCCGATCGTTGGGTTTTTCATCGCACTCGAAATGATTGGTGCGATATTCCTGAAGAAAACTAGGATGAAGGCGCCCTACATGGGTCAAAATTCGTATGAGATTGACATAACCTATCTTATGCTGGCCATTGTTCTAATAGTGCTGGGAGCTGGTGTAATCTCAGTTGACTCTTTCCTTGGGTTTTAGGGAGCGAAATAAGTGAGCCACGTTGCTATGGGTGACTTGGAGCTGCGGGAGTTCCTCTCTCAACCTTGATCGCTGATATTGTGACCTTGAAGCAGGATGGTTCCCCGCAGATCACGCCTGTCGATTATTATTTTGACGGTACCTATCTCTACTTCTCGACCACTACCGATCGGGCGAAGGGTAGGAACATCAGACGCGACAACAGAATCGTCGTCTCCATCCGAAACTAGAAGGCTCGCAAAGTGGTTCTCTTTGCTGGCACCGCCGACATCCTGGATGATAGGGACCAGGTTCTGGTACGTAGGATCGTTGCAAGGTACACACCTCCAGGCAAGGTCGACGGATTGCTAAGCGGTCTGGAGGCCAACCGAATCATACTCCGAATGAAGCCGATCAAGACGATCAGCTGGGACTACACCAAGTCAGGGAACTAACAGATCTGTCGAGAAAATTAGAAAGACGAGCGATTCAAACTACACGAGGCCTCCAGCGGAAAGGAGTACACAGGGTCCGTCAAAAAATACGCAGGGCCCTATTCGAACCCCCCGTAGCTGCTGTGCTTGGTTCCATCTTGTTATTGACCTGATTTGATAACTGCTTTGTCAGCTTGCGTCCGTGAGGGTGAGTGGTGCGGGGAGTGGGATACTCGTCGACCTTTTCTAAAGGCCGATTTCGAACCCACGAAGGCCTACGCCACGGGATAGCTCACCCGCGCGCAAAGCCTGCGCGTCCGTGAATCTTGAGTGTAGCGCGCGTGGCCAAGCGTAGGCGTGAAAGGGCACGCGACCCGCCCATTTGACCTGGCTCTGGTATCCCCGCACCAGCACTCTAAACGACTAGAATAATCAATTAAGTTAATCGCCGCCCGCCAAAATTTCACAATCGCAATCATAGTTCCTACATAGTTGCTTCCCGTGCGACCAGAGCATACATATCGGGGTGCTGGATGAGCGTACAGCGACCAAAGATGGTTGCCCGACGGTTTGAAACATACTTGGCTGGATCCGTTCTGCTGCTTCTCGGGCTTATCTTGTTAGGTTACTTGTCTGGGTTCAATTCTCCAAGGCAGATTCCCGCCATCTTCATCGCTGGGGTGGGCGTGATCTTCACCCTTCTAGCCATTTTCAAAGCCAGGAGTCCGCGTCAGAAGTATGAGATGTCGCCGAGAACAACTTTGGCGTACGGTGTACTAGCCTTGATCATCGGGGTGTTATGGTTCTCGATTTCTCTCCAAACCCAAATAGCCGAATATCTGCTAGCGTTGCTACTCGTGTTCTTCGGGTTAGTATTCCTCGCCTACATGCGCTTGAAGTAACTCTATTCGGTTTTTGCACCGCAGTTCTGGCAGAACTTCGCTCCCCCTGGGATCACAGTTCCACATTTCGCGCACTTTCTTACGGGCGCATTTGCTGGCGGGGCTGGGCTTGCGGTAATGTTCTGGCCACAGTTCGGGCAGAATTTGGACGTTGATGGTATATGCGCTTGGCAGTTGGGGCAAACAATGAGTGCAATCGACATCCCCCCGCCAGAGGGCGTTGTCTGAAAGAGTGGTGGGACGAGTACCATACCCGCGCCAAACGCTGCTCCTCCGCCCGTCGACTTTCCGAGGGACGCTGCCGCATCCTTCACCGTCTCCATCCTGATCACTTCATCCCCTGATACACCGCCCGATTTCAGCCAGAAGAGGCGGTCGCGAAATTCGGGCGTTGTATCTATGCCCTCAAACTTTAGGTCAATCATCTGAACTCCTAACCGCTTGAAATAGTCCATCAGGTTAGCCTTGACCTGATTTGATGTATCATCTAATTTCCTGAAAACCGTCTGCAAATCATATTTCGAGAGCTCGTCGATCATTTTCTCGTTTATGAATCCGCGCAGAAAGTTGTTTACATCTGAAGACGAATACGCGTTTTGACCTCCGACTACCTCATTCACGAATATGGATGGGTCTTCAACTTTGAAATAGAACGAACCGAAGGTCATTAGGGGTGCGAGTTCTGTGGTTTGTGCCCTGTTGCCGAATTTTCCAGCAAACTGCTTGTTTGAAACGAAGATAATATTTGCCTTGAAAGGTGTCTTCTGGTAACCTGCAATCCTAGAGAGCACTGAGGTGATTAGTGGGAGGTTTAGGGTTGTGAGGGTGTGTCGGCCTGCTCCGAACGTGTCGTAGCTCTTGCCATCTCTGAAGAATACTGCATTCTCGTACTCATGGACTACGAGTTGTGCTCCCCACGTTATGTCTTCGTTGGGGTAGCGCCAAACAATATCCTCCGGACCCGCACCGGTCCATTCAATTACTTGCGGCATTTCCTATTACACCTTGACTCCTTCGATTACTGCCTTACGTTCGTCAAAAGCTGATTCGAGGCTGCTGATTGAGCCATCCAATTGTTGCTGCTCAGTCCTTGCGTTCTCAAGCTTCCCTTGGGTTAGGTCGGCTTTGAAGTTCGCTGTTAACTCTCCGATCTTCCGCACAGAATCCATCAGCTGCGTATCGTAAGCGAGCATGTCGTCAAGGTCATTCTCTTCAACTTTGATCGAATCGAAGAACCCGCTGTAACCGTACGAAGCCCGGTTGATTTTCTCAGCCACTCTATCCAGCTTGGCAACGAGCCTGTTCACCGGTTCCATGAGTTCGCTCACCTTCGAATCGCTCAGTGATTGGAAGCAGCTCATTAGATCGTCGCGCGAGTGTTCGAGTGTTTTGTATAAGTAGTCTCGAACTATTCGGTCCGCTTCTCTTCTCTGCTCCCTAAGCTTGTAGCCGCGGAAACCGGGCAAAATGAGCATTAGGCGTTCTAGGGGCTTCTCGCTTTCCTGAACTCTTTCGAGGGGAAGTTTCGCTGTCAAGTCCAGTTTACCACGTAAACGTGGTCTCGGGCTGTCGCCTTTAAGGATTTGATGGGGAGTGTTAGATGAGTTTGAAGTCCTCGCCTGGCATGTCGCCTTTGATGATCTGACTAGAGGCTCCATCCAATATGACTTGGTACCGTTTGTCCTTGTAGGCGTATGTGAGGAAGAACACTGGGGCGTGGAGGTAGTATGATCCTGAGACCTCAAGATTGGTCTTGATGTCTGTGATTTTATCGACCCTATCCTTGGCTAGGTATTGGTGGAGGTTGCTGATCTCATCGCGGGCATGCTCGACTGCGTCCTCAGCGGTCAACTCGCTGTTCAACACCTTCGCTCCCTTCTCAATCTTAGTTGCTTCGAAGGGAATCTTTCCTTCCAACGAAAGGTGGTAGGAGCGGGTTGGGAAGTCTGTTTGCGTACGCGCGAGGACCATCCAGTCGTAGTGGTTGGTGATGTCGCCCTCTTTTTCTTCGGGGGGCGAGATTCTTTCGAAGATTCCTTTGTAATGCGAAGTTGCTTCGCCGCTCACAACCCAGAACGGTAGGTAAACTAAGTTCTGCTCGACTAGGGAAGATTTCTTGCTCAAATCTTTGGGGGCGACAAAGCTGTTCTTCATCCATCCCTTTATTGCATCAAAAACCTGGGCGGAGGGTAATGTGTTCAGGATGAGGGAATGTTCGAATTCAAACGCTTTTCCGGTCTCGACTACGCTCGTGAAGCCACAATAAATACACGTGATTAGTATTTCGCCGGGTTGAACCGGTAAGGGTGCTCCACAATGGGAGCAACTGATCTGGCTCGTAACCGCTACCATGAAGGGTTCACCACGCGGAGAGCAAGGGGAGCTAGGCTTTAATGCGCTCGGTGGTTTAGGTGGTCAAGATTTCGGTAGGTCGAATCAGAAATGGGTAACCTAGCTCAGTTGAAGGGTACAATGTTCTTCACGATCCTGATCACTCTCGTAATATTCGTGGGTTTCATAATTGTGGTCTCGTTCTTCTTCAGCTACGCTACGGATCTTCAACTCGATCCTACCTCGACATTGATTGGCGCTTTCATCCTCGCCCTATTCTTCATGCTCATTCAATTTGCAATTAGCCCATCTATCGTTAAGTGGAGCACGAAACTCCGCTACCTGCAACCCGGCGAGAACACCTGGCTGGAGGGTACGGTAGCAAAGCTAGCTCAACAAGCCGGAGTTAAACAACCACGCCTCGCAATCGTTCCGGACAGAACACCAAACGCATTCGTCTTCGGTAACTCCTCTAACAACATGACCCTCGCCGTAAACCAGGGCCTGCTTGATCAACTGAAAGAGGATGAGATTCAAGGTGTACTTGGCCATGAGATCGGTCACATTCGCCACAAGGATTCAATTATTATGACCTTCATGTCAGCCGTCCCGCTTGTTGCTTATGTAATTGTTCGAATGGCCTTCGGGTTCGGATACTATGGAGGGATGGGAAGCCGCAGGGGCGGCAAAGACAACGGTGCAATCTACATCATCCTCGCGGGAATAATCGCGCTCGCTGTCTATTTCGTTGCTCAACTACTCGTACTCCGATTGAGCCGTTTGAGAGAATCCTACGCGGACGCGTTCTCGGCCTACCTTACGGCGGCGCCGAAGGAACTAGAAAGCGCATTGGCGCGAATTACATACGGGCTCTCGCTTAGCCCTGAAGAACCACACGGAGCCCGCGCACTCTACATCTCCGACCCGGCCCTCGCGAAACAGGAGATGGGTCAGGTTATGGAGCACGTCAACCGGTACGACCTGAACAAGGACGGGGTTTTGGATGAGCACGAGCTCGAGTTGGCCATGGAGCAGGAGGCAAAATCAAGATGGGGCACCCTAAACCAGGCATTCGCCACGCACCCTCCCACCTACAAACGCCTACAGTTACTCCGCCAGATCGATCAGGAAATTCAAAGTCACGGGGTGCAAACATCAAACATTTACGAACACGCATGAGGATGCGCAGCAATGAAATTATCCCGCA
Organism: Bathyarchaeia archaeon; assembly: GCA_049521055.1. Lineage (GTDB taxonomy): Archaea > Thermoproteota > Bathyarchaeia > 40CM-2-53-6 > 40CM-2-53-6 > FEN-987. The sequence continues at coordinate 5,984 of JBEKPE010000058.1, read as the reverse complement.
GAAAAGCCCGTGCGGAAGTCACAAAGCTAGTCAACTGGGCGCTAAGGGGTCAAGTGATTTCTAGGAAGTTCAAATTTTCTGACTTCGCAGCGGCGATGCGTTTCGTAAATAGGGTCGCGAGGCTAGCCGAAGCCGCCAACCATCACCCAGACATCACCATAAATTACAATCGGGTAAGGCTAGCACTCACGACGCACGATGAGGGCGGGCTGACAATGAAAGATTTCAGGTTAGCCGGTAAGATCAACAGATTCGCGAAGTGAACACTAGGAAGTTTACAAAAGTTCGATTTCGATATAGACCTTTTCAGGCGTTTGAATGCGCATCAAGCGTTTGAGAAAACGCTCGTTCGGATCGACGTCGATCAGCCGCTTGTGGATCCGCATCTCCCAGCTATCCCATGTATGAGTGCCTTCGCCGCAGGGACTCTTTCTGGTTGGAACCCAAAGCCTCTTAGTTGGAAGCGGAATCGGCCCGCGTAGTTTCACACCGGTTCGGTCGGCGATCTTCAGGATCTCGCCGCATATGCTGTTCAAGCCCTGGGGGTCAGTGCTTGACAGACGAATTCGTGCTTTGTTTGCCAACGGTCTTCAGTCCATTCAGGTGTGAAACATGGCCCTGTGCCCGCGTGGCGTTTAAAAAGAGTTCGGAGACCGCCTACAGATTTTTTCGCTGATTTCCGCTGGACAGTAACTCGCATCCCTCTCATGTACGTCCCGCCCATCATAACTTCTGTGTGGAATTTTGTTCCTGCGAATCGATTTGTCTTAGCCTCAGCTAGGCATCGGAGTCAAAAGAAAATTTTGAGGGCTGAGAAGTTTAGGCTTTCTTCTCAGATAGCTGTGCCTTTTCGGTGACCTGTTTGACTACCCCGACGGCAACCGTGCTTCCCATGTCTCGGATCGCGAATCTTCCTAGTTGTGGGATGTCTGAGTAGGCTTCGATGGCTAGCGGGCGGAGGGGTCTGATCTTCACCATAGCTGCGTCGCCTGTCTTGAGGAAGTCCGGCTTCTCTTGAGTCACTTGGCCTGTACGCGCATCCATCTTCGAGACGAGTTCTGTGAACGTGGCCGAGGTCGTGGCGGTGTGTGCGTGGAGCACTGGTGTGTAACCGGCCGCTATTGCGGTTGGGTGGAAGACTATGATTATTTGTCCCAAGAATTCGGCTGCGACGGTTGGGGGTTTGTCTGCGTGCCCCGCCACATCACCCCTGTGGACGTCGGTCTTCCCGATGCCCCTGACGTTGAAGCCTATGTTGTCTCCTGGTAGGGCTTGCGGGATCTTAGTGTGGTGGGTTTCGATGTCTTTGCATTCGCCTTTTGCGTTGGCGGGCATGAAGATTATGCTATCGCCTACCTTGAGGGTTCCAGTTTCTACTCGGCCGACTGGGACTGTGCCGATTCCGGTGATTGAGTAGACATCTTGGACTGGGATGCGGAGTGGTTTGTCGGTTGGTTTGGGTGGTTCGGTGAACGAGTTCAACACGTCTAGTAATGTTGGCCCCTTGTACCATGGCATATTTGGCGACGCTTTGATCAGGTTGTCTCCTTTCCATCCAGACACTGGTATGAATTTAATCTTGGAAATGTCGTATCCAACAACTTTCAGCAGCGACTCCAGCTCTTTTGTGCATTCCTTGAATCTCTCCTCTGAGAAGTTGACTGTAGAGTCGTCCATCTTGTTGATGGCGACTGCGAGCTGAGCAACCCCAAGGGTTCTGGCTAGGTAGGCGTGTTCTCGGCTTTGGCCTCCCGGCCCAACGCCAACTTCGAATTCTCCCTTCTTCCCCGACACAACGAGTATGGCCGCGTCTGCTTGGCTCGTGCCTGTGATCATGTTCTTGATGAAGTCACGGTGGCCTGGAGCGTCGATGATTGTGAAGAAGACTTTGTCGGTTTCGAACTTTTCAAACCTAAGGTCGATCGTAACCCCACGTTCTCTCTCTTCTTTCAACGTGTCGAGGACGAATGCGAACTTGAAAGTATCTCCCTTACCAAGCTTGGTTGACTCATCAGCGTACTTGGCGATGGTCTTCTCGTCCACATTGCCCGTGTCGAACAGCAAGTGGCCTGTCATGGTGCTCTTGCCATGGTCGACATGGCCTATGATGATCAGGTTAAGGTGCGGTTTCTTAGCTGAAGACATTCTTCATCTTTCCAACGATTTTGATTCGCAAATCAACACCTGTACCCAGTATTTAAGGCTTAGAACGGATTGGCAAACGAAAAACGTTCAAGCAACTCACGGCGTGAAAGAAATTTGCGATGAGTCGCGTTTAACGCGAGGCTAGGGCTACTCGTTCCATCTCGTCGCGTTTCTTCACTGCGAAGCTTCGATTGTCCCGTTGGGCGGCGTACGTAAGTTCTTCAGCGAGGCATTCGTCGATAGTTTTCGGGTTACTGTAAGACGCCTTGCGCGCGCCATCAGTCATGAAACGCAGCGCAATATCGATTCTTCTCTGAGGGGCAATGTCAACTGAGATTGGGTAGACGATTCCACCGTAGGCGACCCGTGTAACGTCCTCAGCGGGCGCAGTATTCTCAACCGCTTTCACCAAAACCTCAATTGGGTTTTTGCCCGTTTTCAGGTTGATGATTTCCATGGCGTTCCGGACGATCCCAATCGCCTTCGCCTTCTTACCGCCAACCCGGCCCGGGCGCATCATGTTATCGACAAGGCGTTCCACAATGTTCAGCTGGGACTTACGGAAGCGCTTGTGTTCATGTCGTCCACCACTGTGAGGGTAAAGAATGGGTTTCGAGGAAAGATATTTCTCAAGTCCGGGATCTGCGACCTCGACGTTTTCGGTTCCCCATTTCTCGAATACCTTGATCTCAGGTGGCTTCCTACTCATGTACGCAGACCTTCCTTCGCTGATTTTCGATAGGCTAACCGGGTCGCCGTATTAAGCGTTAAGATCGGGAAACTCGTGAAAGCCCGTAGTACCTCTCGCCTTACCGTTTACGCTGTACTGGATACAGGATAATTGATATCAAAACTAGCGTGTACGCCCCACCGGCAAGCCATGAGAACCCATAGCCGAATGATAAAACCAGTAAAGAGAACATTATCGGGGAGAAAAATCCCGCGAGCATTTGAATAGTGTTTACCCAACTGACAGCTAGGGATTCGTATTCGGCCGATGCCGTCATACTATCACGTGCAGCCAAATACCCAACAGTGAATGCACCGCTTCCGAATCCACCAAGAATGCTTGACGCTATTGCAAAGGGTACGTTACCTATGGCGTCTAACGCTAATGCACATGCCAACACCAACCCCAAGGAGAAGAGGAGCAAGCGAGCGTTCTTCGTCCTGCTGTAGAGCATCCCGCATAGAGGAGAAACGACTATCGCACACAACGGGGTCAGGCTGCCAATCGTGCCCGCGAAGCTCGGGCTGAGATGCAGCGACTGTTCAAGGTAATATACCATGAAGCTGCTAAGCAGGAACGTGCCGGACCCAAACCCGAACAACTCAAGGGAGAGCAGCACTAGCCATCGGTTCGAGAGGATCTTACGTAGATCTTCGCCCTTAACTACAAAATCCGATCGCAGCTCATCCTTTGGGACCTTCAGGTAGATCAGTATGCCTCCCAAGAGGCTTAGCAGACCACTCGTTATCAGGCTGAATCTCCAGCCGCCCATCTCAGCTAGGACTGACCACGCGAAAAGGCCCAGCGTCCCTCCAACGTAGAAGGCACTCTGGAAAGTGCCTACCCCGAATCCCTGAGATTCTCGCCGAAAGGTTCGGGCAATTAACGTTATTCCTGGAGCAAAGAAAAGGGCAGTGCCTACTCCAACCACGAACCTGAGGATTACGAGTTGATAGAACGCGGAAGTGAAGGCAGTGAGGGTAACAGCGGTAGATGCAATTAGCATACCCATGATGGCGGTGTTCCTTGCGCCATACTTAGCTGCAATAATGCCACCAGGAACTTGGAATAATCCAACGCTAAAGTAGAAACAAGCGGCGGTAACTCCCAGCCCTGAAACATTCAAGTTGAAATCGTAAGCTATGAACGCGAAAAGTGCCGCGATGTTATACCAGTTAACCGCGTAAATCGTCCTAGAGAAGAAGAGGGAAGTGTATGCACCTCGGTCAATCAAACGCTTCAGCGTCGCCCAACTCGCAATGGCGAGCGCATCTGCAATTGGAACTAAAGAACACTCCTGACCGTTTTGCTGCTAGCAATCGTTTGGTATGCATTCGTCTTCACTGGTCGGGAATCACCGAGAGAATGTAAATACACCGTCGGACTGATAATTGATCGGCTTATTTGACATTGATCGACTCCGCGGATTTGATAATCGTGGGTGGCGGATGCATAGGTTGCAGCACTGCTTTTCACGCTGCAAAACTGGACTCTAGCCTGAAGATAGTCCTCATTGAACGTCAACATATTGCGTGGGGCACGACGGGCAGGTCAACTGCTATTGTTCGCCAACACTACAGCAACCCAGAAACCGCTGGAATGGCGTTGGAGAGTTTGAAGGTGTTCGAGAGTTTTACGGAGGCTGTAGGAGGAGACGCTGGTTTCACGCGAACAGGCTTCACGCTCGCAGTTGGAAGCAAGGACGAGGCGGCCCTGCGGAGAAATGTGGATATGCAGCGAAGGTTAGGCATTGAGACATCTGTCCTCGAGCCCGGTGAGCTGAAGAAGCTTCAGCCAGATGCTAGTGTTGAGGGATTGACGGCTGCTGCATACGAACCTCGTTCGGGTTACGCGGACCCCGTCGCAACCACCCAATCTTTCGCTAAAGCAGCAGAGAAACTCGGCGTTAACATCCTGGAGCAAACGAAAGTTTTGGGAATTCTTGAGTCGGGAGGTAAAGTGAGGGGGGTCAGGACTGAGAAGGGTGAGATAGCGGCCAGTCGTGTCGTGAACGCTGCAAACGTTTGGGCTAATCAGATCATGCCGCCAAACCACTCCAAGCTTCCGATCCGTGTACTGAAGGAGCAGAGTTGCATCTTCCTCAAACCTCCGGACTTGACGACGAAGCTGACCGTTTGGGGCGACTTCACAAGCGGGTTCTACTTCTGCCCGAAAGGACCAGATAGGCTACTTACGGGTTCGTTGGAGTCAAACTTGCCGGAGGTTGCTGATCCCGACAACTGCGAGGGGGTTGATTACGAAACCGTGACGATCTACTCCCAAAAGCTCGTGAACCGATTGCCCGCCATGGCTCGTGGGCGGTGGGAGAGAGGTTGGTCAGGAGCTTATGATGTTACTCCTGATTGGCATCCGATCCTAGACGAATCCTCAGAAGTCGAGGGCTTGTACATTGCCGCGGGTTTCAGTGGCCACGGCTTCAAACTCTCTCCTGCAGTTGGAAAACGCATGGCTCAATTCGTTCTGAGCGGCAACAAACCTGAAAACCTCGCACCGTTTTCCTCGAGTAGGTTCAGCGAAGGGAAGGTTTTGGCCGGACAGTACGAATCAAACATAATTGCATAGACCGATCCTTTTCCTCATACACAAGAAGCAATTCCAAGCTTCGAGATTAATGACGTTGGCAGCACCTATTCCCGTTTCCATTAATGGATGGTCGCTCCCATTCCTCGTTGTGCCCAGATAGATTCTGTATTTACAGGTCCGTTAACGTCCTTTTAGGGACGATGCAGCTGAAAACCTGATCGGCTGCCGGTAAACAGTGTTCACGAGTTTACAAGTATTCTTTCCAGTAGCTCACGGTCTCAACCATGTCGTCAATTACTTGATCATCATCTTGCTCGAAAGCTGGAAACACCTCTGGATAGATATATGTCCTATCCGCTCCGCTCTCATCAAGAGATGACAAAATTCTCTTTCCGTCAATTATCCCAATTTTGTTGAATTCTTTAGTGAAAGGCCAGTGCCGATCTGCCTTCCCATCTGTCTGCTGAACATGAATGCACGGGGAGTCTGACCCTAACTCACTTAGCCATGTGTAAGGATCTCTATCACGCAGGTCCTTCGAATTCGGATTGCACGTGTGACCAAC
>JBEKPE010000057.1:0-12805 GCA_049521055.1 Bathyarchaeia archaeon | reverse complement strand
GAAGTCGTTTAACTCAACCACAGGCCTGTCTAGATCAGCTTCTATCATTCCGGTTGGAACCTTTACAGTAAGGTTCAACGTGAACAGGTTGCGCACTTCTCCGTACTGGATGAAGATTATCGTGTCGATTATGTGGGGTATCATGCCTAGCTCAACTCGCCCAATGAACCGTTGGATAGCGTCGATAGCTTTGCTCGCGTGAACGACGCCGATCATACCTACACCGGCCAACCGCATGTCCGCGAATGTCATGAAATCCTTGCTCTTTCTCACCTCATCGAAAACTGTGTAATCAGGCCTCACGAGGAGTAGGATTTCCGCAGTCTTGTCGAAATCGCCTTCCAACGGGCCGTACTGGGTGATCTCCGGCCCGACCTGTAGATCCCTCGGAGACTCAAGCGTCTTGACGATCTTGTTCTGTTTCAGATAGAATTCCGCGAGGGAGGATGCGAAGGTTGTCTTCCCGGAGCCTGGCGGGCCGGAAATAAGGACACCTTCGGCACGTGTGGCGAGACGATCCATGAGCTTCTCGGATAACTTGTAGTCTTGTAGGGTGAGACTGACGACCGGGCGAACGATAGTCACTTCCAAACCGTCCGATAGAGGCGGACGAGTAATAGCGACCCGATAACGGCCGAGCTGAATCACCATGGCACCGCCGTGGTTAATTTCCACAAAGCCCTCATCACTTACACGTGCAGCCTCAGTGACTTCACGAATTATCTGTTCAACTTCCTTAACAGAGCTGAGGTTTTCGGACAGAGTAACTAACTCGAATTTACCTGGTTTTCCCCTCTTGGCTAACGGCTTCGTCCCTTCCTTCAGGTGGATACTCGAAGTGTCGGGAGTGAAGAATTTCTCAAACGCGAGGCCAGTCAGTTTGACCTCACCGGGGACGTGCTTCACCTTCACACCCGCAGCTTCTGCCGCCAACGCCTGCACGTAATCCGCGGTCAGCAGGGTTCCATTCTCAGTTTTCGCGACATCCGTGATTAGAGCATCTAGACGGCCGCTTCTTGCAAGCATAATGTCATTGTAGCCGGGTCGCTCACCCAAGAATGTGAGTTTAATGTCCTTACTCTCGCAGAGGACTCGTAGCTTCTTTATTTCCTCTAACCCAATGAAGCCTGTTTCGCGCCCCTTCGAAGCTTGAGCTTGCAGTTCATCTAAGACTGCGCGTGGTATGACGATTTCCACATCGGCCAACCCTTCCTTCTCTATAATGGATGGCACTTTTCCGTCAATGATTATCGACGTGTCCGGAACGAATTTCTCTACCAATTCCAAATCCACGCGCCATGACTACAGAACTCTCAATAAAAACAGTACCAAGCGTTACAGGCGACAGCGAATCGAACACCTCTTATCGATGAACTCCCCGGAACTGTAAACGATGAAGTTGGAACAGCCCATCTCATCCAAACGCCTCTACAACGGCAGAATCCTCAACCTCCGCGTCGACGAAGTCAAGATCGATAACGGGAAATCTGCGAGCCGTGAAATTGTTGAACACCGAGGAGCTGCAGCCATAGTTCCAATCCTTCCGGGAGGCAACGTGATCCTCGTCCGTCAATACCGATACGCCGTCTCCGCTGAGCTTCTTGAAATCCCCGCTGGGACGTTAGAGCCTGGTGAGGAACCGGAGGTTTGTGCGAGACGAGAGTTAGAAGAAGAAACAGGGTACACTTGCCGAACCATTGTTAAGGTTCTGGAATGCTTCGTGGCTCCCGGCTACAGCACCGAGAAGATCCACATTTACTTAGCCAAAGACTTGACGAAGACGAGGATGAAACTGGAAGAGGATGAAAACCTTACTGTTGAAAGTTTTCCATTCCAAGCGGCTTTAGACAAGATCAGGACCGGGGAAATACGGGATGCGAAGACAATAGCCGGTCTTCAAGGCACAGCACAACTACTCTAGTTCACAACTTTGATCTTGAGAAAATCGGGGTGACCTGCGGATATCATTCTTGAGACATCGTCCCGAAGGTCGTCTATGTTTACACCGAAGCGTTCTGAATGATAGGCGGACAATTTGCTTTGGGCGCGTCGCATCACGCTGAGCGTAACGGTGAATTCATTCTTTTGCAAATGAACTAGAGCGACGGCGAGCAGGATTAGGCCCTGCAGTATCTCCTTATCAGCTCCAGCAGCTGTTAGCCACGCCGATTCCAGTGCTTCGTGGCTTTCCCAGAACCGCTCTTCATTGAACAACTGAATCCCCTTTCGAATGGCGTCACCGGCTTGCATCTGCGGACCTTGGATGTCAAGCTCCCTTAGTGTAAGCAGAGGCCCTAACTCTTTCTCCAGAGACTTGGTTGCTGTTTGCAAGTTGATTTTTGATTTCAGTAGCAGATCCAGTTCGACAGCCGGATTACTCACGCGTAGGTTTCCTATGTCTCCCCCAAATTCCTTCACCGCCCGGTAAGATCGAAGCGTCAACTCTCTTGCATCCTTAGGCGTAAACTTTGATCCGTTTGATAGTCTAACAAGGAATCTCATCGAAACATGGCCTTGGCACTTTGATTGAGGCCAGAGTTATTTGACAACATCTATAACGATGTGCAAGGGTGTCACCCGTGAATCGCTTCGGAGTTGCAATCGTAAGTGTCAACAGCGCAGGAGTACGTGATTGACGGCAACGATTTCAATAAGAAACTCGATTCCTTGAACCTTGAGGCTTTCCAGCCGACCGGTGAGCTCCACCAGATGTTAACCGGCCAGGTGTTCGAAGCCGTTGAAAAGAAAATCATCAAGGGAATGGTTGACGAGATCGAGAAGGCTAAACCTCAAACAGTCCGATTCGCAAATCTTGACGCACTAGCATCAGGTCCACATAAGGGCTACCTGTACCCGATATGCGGTTGCCTCGCCGTTCTCATCGAGAACCTAAAGGCTAAGGGGATTCAGGTTACCGGCACAATTCAGAACCCAATGCTATTTCCATGGCATTTGGTTGCTAAGCTTGACGCGAACTTCAAAGGCCTACCAGCCCCGGGTCAAACCGAGCCACCCTGAACCTGAAACCTCGGAGATGTTGCACAAATGGGACTACGGCTCGATGAGAAACGGTTAATTGGAAGCCCGAAAATGCATCGTACGAGGAATTAGTTTTGTCTGTTGAGGTAGGCCAAAAAATGTTAGACTTCCAACTCCCTGACCAGGACCGGAAGCAAAGATCATTGAAAGAGTTTCAAGGAAAGAAGGTGGTCTTAGCGTTCTTCCCGGGAGCATTCACGGGTCCATGTACCAAAGAGTTGTGCACGTTCAGGGATTCGCTGCAAAGCCTGCCGGGGCAAGTTGTTGCTGTCAGCGTGAACGATCCGTTCACGAACAAGGCTTTCGCGGACGCGAACAGGTTTCAGTTTCCGATACTCAGCGATTACATGAGGGAGACGATTAAGAAGCTGAACATCTTCCACAACGATTTTGTGGGATTGAAAGGGTATACTGCTGCGAAAAGATCCGTGTTCGTATTAGACCCCTCTGGGGAGGTTCGATACAGGTGGGTATCTGAAGACCCTGGGAAGGAACCAAACTACGACGAAGTCAAATCCGCACTAGCCAAGCCCTAGATGAGCCCCCAATCCTTTGGACTGATCCCTAACCTCACTCGCCGCGTCAATGATTCTAGTGGCAGAGTAAAATAGGAAACATCTGAGAATCACCAAACGCTTAGACATGAACGAAAGCGAACGGAGGATGGTCACAGTGGCGGCCACCCCGATTTTCCACCCGTGTATCACACAGTGTATCACACCCTGATTTTCGCCGGCGAAACGCCATGAAAACGAGAATGTCCGACACATTGTCAGACACCGAGCCTAGAAACGGCTGAGGAGGCGGCTTCTGCTAGTGATTGTGCACAGATCAAGCAGCAGGGAACGCACTGTGATACAGTCCGGGAACACTGTATCACACTTCACTTCGAGTTTACCCAAGGAACGAACTGGGCTACAGTTGCGGCGAACTGGGGACCAGGCTGAGCAAACTCTTCGCAGCCTGTCATCGTCGGGAGTGAGGTACGCCGCTGTGCTTCAAGCGGAGGACATTGCAGAGGAATTTGAACGTCTCCGCAAACTCGCGACCCGATTCAGTAACTAGAAAGTGAGAAAAAAGACGGGGAAAGGCGGGTTTAGTCGATTTTGATTTCTTTACCCTTAGGTCTAGGTTGCATTTTGCGTAGCGTGATTTCTAGGACGCCGTTGTTGTATGAGGCTTTGGAGCTGTCGGGGTCAACGCTCGTTGGCAGTTGGATTTCCTTGAAGTACTTGTGGCTTGGTGAATCCACTCTGATGGTCAATGCGTCCTCGTTAATGCTGGTCTTGATCTCTGATTTCTCCACACCGGGCAGTTCCGCAACAACGCGCACCTGGGCTTGTTCGTTGATGACATCAACGAGGGGTTCACGGGTTTCTTTTGGTTCCAAGGCTGGTTGTTGGATGCCGAATGCGCCGGGGCGTCGGGATGGTTTGACGTTGCCGAACTCTTGCACGTTGGGCTTGCCGTCGGGACCGATAGACATAGAGTAGCCGTAAACGAAGGGGCCATATTGCTTCACGGTTGAACCGTCAGGTAGCTTTCTCTCGGTCATCGTGTCCTTTGGCATACCTTTGAGCATGTCCTGGAACATGTTCTCGAACATGCCGTCGACGTCGCTGAACCAGCGGTCCATCCAACCGAAAGGCGACTGCCTGCCTTTTCGCGACCTAAACCATTCGGGAAGGAATTCGTCTGAAGACATTTTCTTACTTCACCTCTGATAGGCTGGTTTGTTACCTTTAGTAACAGTTCGATATAAATATTGTTACGTCAGGTAACGTCAACTTGTCGGTTGCTGCTCTCAGTTTTTGTGGCTGTAAATTTTCGGTTGCTAACTCACGTATTTTTACCCTATGCACGAAGTAACAAATCGGTTTCTTGCGGGCGTCTATGCTATGGCTGAACCGGTCACGAAAATGGATGCTGGAAGCAAGAACCTCTTAGCAGTTCTACTTGGTGAGATAATCTTTGGTTCTATCGTCATTCATACCCACATGAATCAAACAATCGCCACTGGAACAGTTATCGGTTCGCTAATTGCCGCTTCACGATTTTTTGTAAAACCTCGCGTTCAAGTCAAAAAAGACGAGGCCCGCAACGGCTCCATTTGCAATCAGCAGAGTGAAAAGGCTAGGGTTCGAAGCGATCACATGTAGTATCGGCGTGAATGTTGAGTTCGTAGCTGGAATATTCTCTAGCACAAGTCCTGTGAGTGTAAGTATCCAATCCGCGATTGCAGAGCTAAACCAAGTACCAACAATAATGCCAATCAAGAAAGCAAGATAGCCTCGTCCCTTTTTCTGAAAGTCATCTCCAGCGAACGGGATTTTCAGCCATCCTTCTCCACCAATGACAAATACGTTGAGAATAACATCGCTAATCACCCATGCAACGGTGACTGAGTAAGCATAGTTCCAGATTTGGAATGAAATTAATCCAACCACTGTTAGAGCAATTATCGAACCAATTACAACTACATACGAGTTGTCCAGATAGCGTCTGTATGACGAAACTAGCCACTTCACTTGCTCGCTGGCTTATTGGCTAAGTAGTCTCCGATAATCACTCTGGCAGCTTCGGCCACCGAAGCTAATCTTCTGTCCTTTCGTTCTTTCTCTAGGTCACGCACCATTTCTTCAGTCATGGCGACGGTAACTTTCTTCATTGCCATACTTCTATTCCCGCTATAGCCTACCATAGCAAGCCATATAAGGCTGTTTGTACGTATGGGTATAGCGGGTAATAGGTGGCATTAGATGGCAGTCATTCTCAGCCGAGAAGAAAAAGGACGACTAATCGCAGAACAACCAAACCAAATTCAGCGCATGGATGAACGCACATACAAGGTAGCTTCCCAGAACGGACATGGCATGTACGATGTTATTCGCCGCGAGAACGGTTCTTGGATTTGCAATTGCTTAGATTTTCACTTCCGCGCAAGTGAGCTTCACCAAATTATCCGGTGCAAGCACATCATAGCTTGCCAAATTCGGGAGCAGTTACGAGAAAAGGTTAGAGAAAACATAGTGATAGAAGAAGTCGACATTTCGGCTTGTCTTGCGTGTGGTTCAAGCCATCTAAAGCGGTTTGGTGTCAGACACAATAAGTGTGGAGACATACAACGCTTCTGTTGTCTCGACTGTGGCAAAACATTCAGCCTAAACATAGTCTTCCAGAGAATGAAGCATAGCCCACAAGCCATCACGACCGCGATGCAGATGTATTTCTCAGGAGAATCGTTCCGAAACACCGCTAAAACGCTTCGATTGATTGGTGCTCAAGTAAGCCACCAAACCGTTTACAATTGGATAGAGAAGTACACGACCTTAATGGAGAAGTATCTGGACAAGATCACTCCCAATGTAAGCGACACATGGAGAGCAGACGAACTATTTCTGAAAGTCAAAGGCAACATGAAGTACCTCTATGCCCTCATGGACGACCAGACAAGATTCTGGATAGCCCAAGAAGTTGCTGACACAAAATTCACAGCCGACCTGAGACCGCTGTTCCAGAAAGGAAAGCGCATTGCTGAAAAGAATCCTAAGACTCTCATAACTGATGGGGCACCGAACTTTCACGAAGCATTCAAAGACGAGTTTTGGACACAGAGGGTGGAGACTCGACCAGAACACATTCGCGATATCAGAATGAACGGTGCGGTTCACAACAATAAGATGGAAAGGATGAATGGAGAACTAAGAGACAGAGAACGGGTTATGCGTACCCTAGAGAAAGCGGATACTCCGATTCTTTCAGGTATGCAAATCTTCCACAACTACATACGACCACACATGGCTCTTGATGGAAAGACTCCTGCCGAAGTTGCAGGTATCGAAATTCAGGGAGACAACAAATGGTTTACGTTGATTCAAAATGCGAGTGCAAAGAAAGCAAAGTCTTAAACATTCTCAAAACCATCAATCTACATATTTTATGGAGGCTTTGACAAATGCCTCAACCGAAATATGGCGCGTTCTTGGTCGTAGTCGCATTCATCATGCTCGCAATTGCGAGTGCTCCAACAGTCTTAGGCCAGACACAATGGATAAGGTATCCATCGAATCCAATCTTATCCCCATCTGGAAGCTGGGACCCCGCAGGCATAGTTACTCCACGCGTATTGTTTGACGGCACCACTTTCAGAATGTGGTACAACGGAGTAAATCAGCAAGGAAAATTCGTTGGCATAGGTTACGCAACATCGACAGATGGAAAGACATGGATTGCGAACGCACAGCCAGTCTTAACCGCGAACGCGTACGGCTGGGAACAATCCTCATCGGCGCTAGGTGGTATCGGTATTGGTACAGTTTTGTGGAGTGGTTCAGAATTTCTCATGTGGTATCGCGGCCCTGATACCTCTGGAAACGGAGCAATCGGACTCGCAACCTCACCGGATGGGGTGAACTGGACTAGATCTTCTGGAAATCCCGTATTAACTGCGAGTTCCGTTGACTCTAGCAGTATTCAAGCACCCAGTGTAATTCAAGCGGATACAGGTTTCAAGATGTGGTACGCCTGCCAAAATCCATCGCTCTCCTACGAAGCAATCTGCTATGCCACTTCTAATGACGGAGTAACTTGGAATAAGTATCCTTCTCCTGTACTAACAGCGGACATTGGAGATTGGGAATCAGCAGGTCTCTATTCGCCTTCAGTTATCTATGACGGAACGGTTTACCGCATGTGGTATACAGGCAATAATGCGGGCGGTTACGGCCCTTATTTTGCGATTGGTGAAGCGACTTCGCAAGACGGAATCACATGGACGAAAGACCCCAACAACCCCATCCTATCCGCAGGCCCTAGTGGAGCTTGGGATCAAAACGGTGCGGAGAATCCATGCGTCATACAATACAAGGGTGGATTCCTCATGTTTTACGACGGAGCTTGGCAAGTTAATTACAATTGGCCGCTGGCTTACATTGGGATGGCGCACTCACCGTACTTCACTTTAGGCGTGAGTGTTCCAGACCAAGTTTCCGTAACTCTTGACGGTACTCAAGAAAGTGCTGGGTCTACCAGCTTGCAGTTATCTCCAGGCGTTCATACGATCTCAGTTCCTAATATGGTTCAAATTGATTCAACTTCAAGACTGAAGTTCAATGGATGGTCCGACGGTTCGACTCAGTTAACGAGAACGTTGGACGTGGAAAGTGATACGCAGTTATCGGTCACTTATGTAACACAATATTTGGTCAATGCAACCACCGACTCGACGTTACAATCAGGCTGGTACGACCAAGGAACAGTTCTTCAACTTAACGTAACCAACCAGTTGCTTAACAGTTATCGTTTGTTTACGGGAGGTTTCGATGGATGGTACAACAATGGTCAACTGGTAAGTAAGTCGCCGAGTGCATCCCTCACCGTTGACGGTCCCGTTAATCTAACTGATAGTTGGAATTATCTGCCATACTTGCCTCCTGTGCTGATTGTCGTAATTGTCGCCGTAATCCTGTTCTTGGCAAGGCGAGGAACTATACCTATTTCACGGAAAATGCCACAGGACAAGCGTTCCAAACGCACTAGAAGTAAATCAAAGGTTGAAGCAGTCACTTCCAAACCGGAAAAACAAGTAGCTCATACTGCTGAAGTCAAAGAGGCGGTGCCGATTTCCGTAGCTAAGACTACAATGTATTGTCCCCAATGCGGAGCGGTTATTTCACGGGACAGCAAATTCTGTAAAGAGTGCGGTACTAAACTCTAAGCTCGTCCTACCTTATCCAGCGTTTGTAAACTCCCCAACCTACCAACGCAAGGAAAAGGAATCCGACGATCATGTACCATTGTATCACAGCGAAAGTCAAAGAGCCAAGATTGAATATTACGTAGCTTGAAATGTTTGTTGAGTTGGAAAGCGCACCTGTAAAAGAAAGCACACGTCGCTCACATCCAGCATTGCAACCACCACCAAATCCACGAAGTCCCCCTCCACAGCCGCCACCCGCACAAGAATGCCCACCACCGAATCCACCCCCACAGCCACCACCTCCACAGAAGCTTAAGGGGGTCCCGACAAAGCTAGTGCTATTCGTAGTGTCAATTGCAGAACCATCTGAGAACACAACAATGCCATCCGCGCCAGGGAGAACTGTGTTAGGAACAAGGATGGGTGAGAGAATCAATATTGCGAGAATGGCTAGCAAGAGACCTTTCTGGTTGTTGGGAGAGAAAGAACTTGACAACTCAGTTCAATAGAAAAAATGGCGCTGAATAGCAACCGATTTTTTACAGCCTCGACCTGAAACCAAAACAACCGAGGACTTGACGTTACCTTACGTCAGGTAACGTTACGTCTGCGTTTGGTGCGTCGATTTTAGGTGACTGTAACAAACCGTTTGGTAACGCAGAATTTGGTAACGTGCAGTCTACGTTTGGTGGGTATAGGTTTGGCAAACCGTTTGGTGGCGTAGGATTTCTTAGGGTAAGAAACGCGGTTGATTGATTCTTACTTTTGTTTCGTGATGGCCTTTCGTCTGATCACGCTGTATGCGATTATCATGAAGACTGCTAGTATTGCTACTCCTAATGGGTATTCAGGTATCGGTGGCGTGCCAGCGGGAGAGAAAACAGCGTATACCATTAGCGCCATTTGCGTATCGGCCGCGCTGGCCACGGTCGCCGTGAGGGTATATGTACCGGCGGATATGGCTAGTCCAGAGGTTCCCGTACCGGGCCAGCATGTCTCAAAGTCCGAGGCAGAACCCGATGGATAACCACCGCTCGTCCAAGTTCCCGTAGTAGGGCCGGTAAGGCTGATTTGAACACTGTTATCTGCGCTGAATCCGTACAGGTAGAATGTTCCGGCAACTCCACCGGTATTGAATCCTATCGAAAATGTGTAAGTGCTTGCAGGCTCGGGGGGAGCGGTACTGGTAGTGCCATTAGTTATCCAATTAAATCTACCAGCTGGGCATACTCCTGGACCTAAGCTGAAGTGTAGACCCCATGAGTCGAAAACGTTAACGCTAATGGCTGGGGTCCCATCGACAAGCCATCGGCCGGAAGCCTCGAAGGTTCCAGGTGCATCCGCAACAGTAGCACCGTTAGTTCCAGTGGTAATGTCGATCGGCGACGGGGTAGCGTAAACGCTTCCAATATTCAACATGATTGTTAACGGAACGATAGCGATTGTCGTGAGCAATAGAATTGAAAGCGCCGTAATTCCAATGGACCTGAATTTCTGAACCGTAAACTTCACAAGCTACTGGGTATGGAGTGGAAGTCAGGACTATTTAATTCCATAGGTCGAAAAGAGAAAAGGACTTTCGCGTGCTGCACCGATGTCGCAGTTGTGGAACATCTACGCGTCATGCAAAAATGTTTCATGAGTTTCTTGAAGCATTCTGAATTATCGTCAGCCACTTGTCTTTTCCTTTGACTCTAATCCCTGCAACTTCCGCGGGTGTTTTGTATTCTAATGCTTCGTGGGGTCGTATGTAGTTGTGATAAATCTGATAGCCCGTTAGAATGGGTGTGTCGAGGCGTTTTTCAATGTTCGCATGACTTTTTCCCTCTGCCTTAGTTCTCCGTTGAAGCGTTCCATCTTATTGTTGTGAACTTCACCGTTCATTCTAGTGTCGCGGATATGCTCTGGGCGAGTCTCTAACCTTACTTCGGGTAACGCAAGTCTTCATCGGATGAAACGTTTTCTTGTTGCTGCAAAAAATCGTTGGATAAGCTATTTTTCGATTTCAAATTTCTTCCAGTCGTTTATGAAACCGCGAGCTACATACAGCAATCCCAACATGAGGATGGCCCCAAGTATGTCGTCAATGGACGTGCTAGAAGGCAAAACATCAACGGCTACTAAGGCTACTACTAAGAAGTACAATCCAATCGCAATAGCAGGAACCCAAGCCCGTTTCAGAGTCTTCACCATATGCCAGTCTTGTAATATTGCATCGCCCTAAAGACCAAGATCATAGTGAAAAAACCCAAACCAGGATTGATAACCGCAAATGTCAAACCAATTAGATCATGCATTCTCGCTTACTTCCTTCCTTGACAAGTCACCCAAATGTTGCGGTTCCGTCGAACTTTCGCTACTCAAGTATTATTTCAAAGGTGCAAGCCGGTGCGCCGAGTGCCTTGCAAGTGAGCTGTTCGCTATGCTTTACTTTCTTGTCTAGGTATCCTTCAAGAAAACCTGCGCAGAATCCTCGGATAGAGTGGCACATGGGCTCGTTTGGTCCATTTTTACCGGAAATTGGGTTGCCTTCCGTCTTTACGTGATATGTTGACCCTTTCATCTCAACCTGTTTTAGTTCCCTGCATCTTCCCCAGCCTCTTTCTGCCATAACGGTATCCATCATATTGACCAGATCATTGTGAGATTTCACTTCATCTTCTAAATGGTCGAACATGCTTGGACCCATGTCTCTGCCCATTTGATAGATGAG
Organism: Bathyarchaeia archaeon; assembly: GCA_049521055.1. Taxonomy (GTDB): domain Archaea; phylum Thermoproteota; class Bathyarchaeia; order 40CM-2-53-6; family 40CM-2-53-6; genus FEN-987. The sequence goes on along the minus strand of JBEKPE010000057.1, from coordinate 1,355 downwards.
ATTTGCACCAAGCCCACCACCGAGTAATTCCATGAGCCTATCCATCAAATGCAGGGCGGTTGTGGTTCGGAATGCAACCATCTTTTCCCCGGTGATGCTCTCGACAATCAGTCCTGTCTCTGCATCTTTGTCAAGAGTCTTCAAAAGTACAGGTTTTGCATCTCGCAATTGCCGACGTAAACTATTCTCCATAAGCGCAATTATGCTTTTTGTTCAAGCACAATAGCCCGATAAACAAGAAGTGAGAGAGAACCGCCCGTTTCGGCTTGCGTTCTGAATCAGAGTCACCAAACTTTCTTTCTCGCAAGATCTTCGTTAAGAATTACCATTCTAGTTTCAAGGGTTGTGCCCAACGTTACGCCTTTCTCGACTTGATTATTCGCCGAGGTAGGTTGTTCCCAACATTCGAATGAGGTCTGAAACTGCGCTAACGAACGGAGTCGTTACTTTCGGGTCGTAGCTCAGGATTACGATAAGTTTCTTGACCCTGAAGAACACGAGGAGAACCTTCTCATACCTGATCGTCACCGACTCCAATGCACCGAGTATCCCTTGCAGCTTCTCCGCAGCGTCAACGAGAATGGGCGGCATTACCTGAATGAAATTGCGGTCGTCCTCCGCAGGCGACACACTCTGCACTCCTTCTCGCATCTTCGAGAGGAGGATGTGAAATTGGTTGTCTACAATTCCAACGTACCGAAGCTTGCCTTCTCGTCTGAATGCTTCCTGCGCGAACTTCTCGACATCCAAGCCTCAAACCGCCTGCCATTTAGCTGGTAAGCTTGCTATTGAAAGTTGGTTGTACGTTGCTTGCGTGGTTTTGTCATCGAGAAAAGCCGCTTGTAGCGTCAATTGGCTAAGCGATAATGCGCCCGCCACACCTGGCACATATGGGAATGGAGTTTTGTGTCGTAGCTTGGCGGAGGCTGCCGTCACATGTACATATCCCGCTCGGACCCTTACCTTCCTTAGACGAAACTGAGCCGCCTCTCTTTTCGGCTAGCAACCTTAGAGGAATGTTAAACCTCTTTGCATCCATGCCTTCTCGGCAGTCCCCTTGCGACATAAACATAGGTGGAAATAATATAAAAATGGATTCAAACAAGCCGCTAACACCTAATTCTGTTCACATCAAGTAGAATTGCCGTAAAATCGCCTCATTATGTCCAAAAAGTAAAATATTGAGCATAACTCCTAGAGTAATCAACCTTAACCGTTTGACCGAGTGGACTGTAGCATTAATCCTTGATCTAGAATCTGAAATGGTATCCATTGGTCGGGGTGACTGCCGAGGCGGTACTTTGTTATTCTGAGCATTCGCTCCAAATGTTCTCCCGCTTCTATTTTCATCTCCA
>JBEKPE010000056.1:0-12938 GCA_049521055.1 Bathyarchaeia archaeon | reverse complement strand
GATTTTGGGGGGCTTCTGGGTATAGGCTACATAATTTCAAGAGAATCTCGGTTGTTCGTTCGTAACGTGAAATGGCGTTAGATCGCACACCTTGTCTATCAAACTGTACGGCTTCGTTTGCGAACCTAGCTGCCATCTGTTCGAGTTCCTGGGATGCCGAGACCTGCATGGACAATCACATATGCTCGGTTACTCGATCGCAACCTTCCCATTGTCTCTAAGTCTTAGGATAGCGACTTTCACTTCTTCAGGAGATTTGCCAATATCCTGTGCGCAGGATTGTATGCTCAGCTCACCGTTGTGTTTCCTCGCATAATCGTAAACTCTTTCTTCGATTCCAGCCTCCATATCAGGGATCATAGTCGCGAATTCCGGTATGGCCTCCGTCTTTGCCTGTGGTCTTGCTTCGATGGCGGATAGATCAGGGAAATGGTCACGAACTTTCTGTTCAGCTATCAGGCCGGTTTCCTCGAGGACCTTCTTCGCCTCATCATCATTAGCCTGTATCGGGAGACTGTTCGCAGTGACGTCGCCAGCTTCATCGGTCAAGTCTCCGAGTAGGTTGTTCACTTCGTCTAGCTCGGTCGCGACTTGCGGAACTATACCGGAGATCTTCGATTTTGTTTCCTTTACGATCGACATTAGTGGGCTTATTTCCACCATGACCTCACTGAATTCCTCAACTGTTTCCAGCCGGAGGATTACTCTCTCAAGCGCAAGTTGGCTGGAGAGTACCACACTTGCAATCTTTCGGATCTCCGCGCACTCGTTAGCGTAAATTTTGGCGTGGCCAGGGTCGTTTGACGCCTGGGCCCCAACACACCGTTGAAAAAGGTCAGTATCTCGCTGATGGAGCTTGGTGTACATGTGGTCCAGTTTTTCTAGCTGAGCGTGGAGTCTAAAGGAAGCGTGTACGATTCGCTCTTTCAATGGAACGGGGTGCAGTTTGTCCTCGACTCTCCTGAATATGGAGAAGGCAGACACATCCGTTGTTTAGGCTGATTCGCGCATCTTGATTACGACAACGTCGGGGATGTAATTCGGGGCCGAGGATTGATTAGTTATCTTCGGAATCTCTAGGGAGTCAATGTCGTGCAGAGATTCGCGTGTGTTGTCAATGTCTCTTCTTTCCTTTCTTGAAATCTCTAACCCTGTTCGCAATGATTCAGTTACTGTCTGGTAGGTGCTTGCATCGATTTCGGCAGCTGTGTAGAGTATTTTGTCATTCGTTAGTGCGGTTTGTAGGTCCCTGATCTGCTGTTCCAGTCTCACTTCTACGTTTTTCAATGTCTCTACAAGGCTGTCACGTTTTGTGATGATGTGCTTATGGATGTCCTCGTAGCCACTGCTTAGCTGATTGTACTCGGATTGGTCAATGTCTCCGTCCTTAAGTAGCAGGTCAATTGCTTGTCGTCTGCGTTTTATGATGTCATTTTCTCTTTTCAGATCCTCGGCCTCGATGCGCCACGCCTGTAGGAGAACGGGATGTCCGTCGGTGATTCTAACGGATGCGATCGGGTGTTCAGTGACGTCCCCTTCAGGTCGAGCTATTTGGATGGATTGGACTTCAGCCTTCGTGCCGGCGCACAGACCGACCAGTTTTCCTGCCGGTCGACCCATCATATCTTGAATTGGTTGCCCGAGATACTTGCCAATTTCTTCTACGGTAATTGTCACGCTAGGCATCTCCTATTGCGGGATTCCGTGTTCGCCTATTCTCTGGCTTGGCAGTTCCGGGAATTTGTCCCTAATGTGTTGGTCAGCGATCGTGCTGGCCTCTCCTAGGATTCTGCTGGCTTCCTCACTGGGAGTCGCGGCGTCATAAGCAGCAGCTCCCGTGACTTCACCTGTGTCGTCCACTACGCTACTGAGCACTTCTCCGATTTGGCCGAGTTCAAAGCCAACTTCAGGCATTACTCCTGAGATCTGGTTCTTAATCGAATGTACCACGTTAGCCACGGGGAGCATCATTCGAGCCACGTCGCCAAACTCCTCGATTGTTTCTAGGCGAAGGGATACCTGTTCCAGTGCCATCTGGCATTGTAACGTCACTTTGGCCATCTTGCGCACTTCTGCGCACTCGTTCGCGTACATTGCCGCTCGTGCAGTATCATGGGCAAGTTGGGAACTGACACATTTATTGAAAATTTCCTTGTCGTGTTGCTGCATTCTAACAGATGCGGATTCGAGTTTGTTTTGTTGAGTTTTCAGCCTATAGAGGGCCGAAGAAACCTGTTCTTTTGTTGACGTTCTATGGTGGAAATGCGCTCCAACCTTCGAGATCACTGGCTCTCTTGACTCCGTATCCCAATCTTTCAGGAAACCATGGTCCATTCGTTCTTTTCTCCACTTTTGTGCTTGCAACAATTCCCGGCGTTTATTCTGCGTACTCGAACGAATACTATTCAAATTTCATTAAAGAAAACTGTCAAGAATCAGTGAGTCATCGAAACTGATTTCTCATAATCATCGTTGACGATCTCGAAAACCTCCCTATTCTGATTTCACACAGAATAGGGAAGAACCGGTTCGTTGGAAACACTGCTCCTGCGTCCGGAGTTCGTTGAATACCAAAACCCTTCAGCGGACCGACGAACCTTCGCAAATGGACGTGAAAATGCCCAGACGTAAACAAAAGCTGGGGGTTTACGTTAATCGGAGTGTTGCGCGGGCGGTCTAACCCGTCTTTTCAAGTTTGATTTCGATTGTCGAAACGTTCCTTGAGTCTCCGGCTTCACCGATTACCTGAGTGCCGATGCTGATTTCTTTGATCGCTAGTTTTCCAGCGAAGAATCTGCGGCGAGTCACTTCTACAACATCGACTGCTGTGCTAATGGCTCGTCCCCTCGCCTTTACTGTAAGTGTCTTTGCTCCGGTCTGCAAATGCATCATTATTGCTGTGGCGTATGCCATGATCGGTTTCTTGCCTATCAGAATCGTATCGGGTGGAATCGGTTCCCTAGGTCGTGCCTGCTCCTTCGCGCCGGAAGAGCTCTCACCTTGTGCCAAGCATCTGTCACCTCCTAGTCGAGCAATGTTTTCTTTCGTAGAGTGCCTGTCTGGTCCTTGCCCAACCCCGCCCTTCTCAAACAGCGTATTTCTCGATTTCGGTATGATTATCCCTAACCAAGTTTCCCCTAGTGATGAGGGTGTGATACGTTGGTGGTTGTAAGCAAAGTTTTGACACTGAAATCCTCCGGAAGGAGGCAATTCATCGATCTTACGTCTGATGTGGAATTCTTTGTACGCGAGTCGGGCGTTAAAGATGGAATTTGCATGGTAAGTGTCCCTCATGCAACAGCAGCAATTATCGCGAATGAACATGAGACAGGTTTACTCAATGATTTGCTTCGCAAAATTGAGACGCTTTTCCCAGAATCTACGGCGTACTCCCATAACGCAATTGATGATAATGCTGATTCGCATCTCGCATCCGCGTTCCTAGGACAAGCCAGAACATTTCCGATCATGAACCACAAAGTCATCCGAGGGACTTGGCAAAACATCTTCTTCGTTGAGTTGGATGGACCCAGGTCACGCCGAGATGTTATCTTGCAGGCGATAGGTGACGTCTAAATGGACGTCGATGTATGTCGTTTCAGAGCCAAACGAACCGCCATCCCTGAGTATTCGAGGTAGAAGTTTTAGGCCTCGTAAACCTAATAGCGCGGCCGAACGCAGCAGAGCTATCGGAAGGTATGAAGACTGCCTGAAGAAAACAATCTAACTTGGGTCATAGGTGGACCGCAGGGCGGCGGCATTAACTCGGTTGCAGAGACTTTCGCAAAAGCCTGTGCACGTGGGGGATTGCACATATTCGCCAATATCGAGTACCATTCAAACATTAAGGGCGAACACAGCTACTACCGAGTGCGCGCGTCCGAGCGAGACATTCGATCTCACGTTGACTGGATTGACCTCTTGGTCGCTTTGGATAAGGAAACGTTGTTCGGTGACATCCATAAGGAATTCCCAACTCATAGCGGACATAAGAACGAAGTAAGCCCAGGCGGCGGAATAGTATACGACGCAGCCTTACGGTTGAAACCTGAGGATATCGGGAGGCCGGATGTAAATCTCTACCCAGTCCCATACCTCGACGTTCTGATTAGCTCTCTGAAAGAAACGGGTCACGAACATGAACTCAGCAAATATCAGGTAATGACAAATACGGTGGCTTTCGGAGCCTCGACAGCGTTGATCGATTACGACTTCAACATTGTCTCGGAAGCGATCAGGGACGGTTTCAAAGGCCGAAAGGCGGCCTTGGGCGATCTTAACGTAAGTGCTGCACAACGCGGCTACGATTACATCAAGAGCAACTTTCATGACGGTTTCGGATACAAACTTCACCCCGTGCCGTCCAAGGAAAAACGAATGGTCATCCGGGGAGTCCAGGCGATCGGCATCGGAAAATTCAAAGCCGGATGCGCATTCCAGACATACTATCCAATCACACCGGCCACTGATGAGAGCGAATACCTGGAGAGCCATCAGAAAGAGTACAATATTGTAGTTGTTCAGACAGAGGACGAAATCTCCGCCGTCCTCATGGAGACCGGAGCAGAACATGCGGGCGCTCGTGCGTCCACTTCCACATCGGGGCCGGGTTTCTCGCTAATGGCTGAAGGGCTAGGTTGGGCGGGTCTCACAGAAGCGCCTGGCCCCGTGGTGATTCTCTGGCAAAGGGCAGGGCCATCTACAGGTCTCCCCACTCGAACCGAGCAAGGAGACTTGCAATTTGTTTTGCACGCGGGCCACGGAGAATTTCCACGAATCGCTGTCGCTCCAGGCGATGTTATGGAATGCTTCTACGACACGTTTGACGCGTTCAACTACGCTGAAAGATTCCAAATGCCTGTCGTTGTAATCGCAGATAAGTTTCTCGCCTCAAGTTATAGAACCATCTCTGTTCCAGATTCAAATAGCTTGAAAATAGACCGCGGGCAAATCGCCGGCGAAAGTGATCTTGCAGGCAAGAATCCCTACAAACGTTACGAGTTTACTCCACTGGGTGTTTCGCCTCGAAGCCTACCCGGAACCAAGGGCAGGATCTTCCACACGACTGGAGACGAACATGACGAGCTGGGCGGCATTTCGGAGAATTCCGAAAATCGAATCAAGATGATGCAGAAACGCATGCACAAACTCCAACTAGCAGCCGAGCTCATCCCAGATCAGAAGAAGGTTAATTTCTTCGGCCCTCAGAAGGCGGACGTTACGCTAGTTGGATGGGGTTCAACGAAAGGAGCCATCCTCGACGGGATGGAAGACCTTGAGGCCGACGCGGTCAGATGCAACTTCCTCCAGATCCGATACATGAGTCCGTTCCCCACCGAGCTTGTTACAACGTACTTGTCCACTTCAAATCGGAAAGTGCTCGTGGAAGGAAACTACTCAGGTCAACTCGGAGCACTAATACGTGAAAAAACAGGTGTAGTTATGGACTACAAAGTCTTGAAGTATAACGGCCGGTCGTTTTCGCAAAATGAAGTATACGAAGGCGTTAAAGATGCGATTAAGAATGGTTCGAAGGAGGTAGTAATGGCTCATGCTTGAACTCAAAGACTACAGAACCAAAGTGCACAACGATTGGTGCCCCGGATGCGGAGACTTCGGTATTCTGAACGCAATCCAAATGGCTCTGTTTGAACTGAAACTGGAACCGCACAATGTGGCCATATTCTCAGGAATAGGATGCTCAGGTAAGACACCTCACTTCGTCAATACCTACGGTTTTCACACATTGCATGGGCGCTCCCTCCCGATCGCAACAGGAGCCAAACTTGCTAACACGGCGCTCACCGTTGTCGCTGTCGGTGGAGACGGTGACGGGTATGGAATTGGAATGGGCCACTTCGTACACACCGGTCGACGGAATCTCGACTTCACATACGTGGTACACGATAACCAAGTTTACGGCCTGACAAAAGGGCAATCATCGCCAACCCTACCCAAAGGGCTGCAAACAAAATCGATGCCTGCCCCTGCTATAATTGAAGGAGTCAATCCAATCGCAACCGCCATCACCTCGGGCTACACTTTCGTAGCCAGAAGCTACTCACTAGACGTTAGGCATCTGAAAGAGATCCTGAAAGCTGCGGTTCTACACAGGGGTAGCGCTCTTGTCGACGTATTGCAAACCTGCCCGACATACAACGATATCAACACAAAGGAATGGTATGCAGGAGCCGACCTACCTACAAAGACGCCTAGACTTTACAAACTCGAAGACACGGGCTACGACGGCACCGTAAAAGACCCAACGGATCCCAATGAAGTTACACAGAAGAAAGTACAAGCCATGACTCGATCATCCGAATGGGGCGATAAGATCCCAATCGGTGTGTTCTACAGAATTCAGGAACCAACCTTCGAAGACATGATCGCCAGCAGAATGCCTGCTTACAAAGAAGTCCCACTCACTAAACAGGACCTGTACAACCGAGACGTAAGTGGCCTCTTCCAAGAACTGAGCTGAGAACCCTACTTTTCTTTTCCCTTCCCCTTACCATGAACTCCCGGCATCGTCATAGCGTGTGGATTTAGAACCTCCTCTAACTGGGCCTCCGAAAGGAGGCCTTTCTCCAATACCACCTGCCGCAAAGAAACCCCTCTCTTAAGAGCCTCCTTTGCCACCTCGGCTGCCTTCTCGTAACCTATGAACGGGTTTAGCGCTAATGCAATACCCGCGCTTTTCTCGAACAATTCTCCACACCTCTTCTCGTTTGCCTCGATACCCTTCACAAGTCGGTTGGTGAATACGTTGATTCCGTTTGTTAGTATGAGGAGCGACTGAGTCAGGTCGTGCGCGATCACAGGCATCATCACATTGAGTTCGAGTTGCCCCGCCTGAGCAGCCATCATCGCTGTGAAGTCGTTTCCAATAACCTCGAAGCACACCATGTTCAGCATCTCAGCAATAGATGGATTGACTTTTCCTGGCATAATTGATGATCCAGGTTGAACTGCTGGCAATATAATCTCACCAACGCCCGTCGTCGGCCCTGAACTCAACAAGCGAACGTCGTTCGCAATTTTCGTGAGATCCAAACTAAGCGTTCGTAGAGCACTGGATAGGTTGATGAAGTCAGCCATCGATTGCATCAGCGCCGCGAAGTTACGTGCAACCCTGAACTTGAAGCCCGTATACCTCCCAAGGTTCTCAACCGCTAACTGCACATAGCGAGGATCAGCGTTTAGGCCTGTCCCGACAGCAGTGCCACCTAAATTAAGCTCCAAAATTCTGTCCAAAGATGACTCGATAGTTTTGAGGTCATCACCGACTATAGCCGCCCAAGCACCGAATTCCTGACCGAGGCGAATCGCGGACGCGTCCTGCAAATGGGTTCGGCCGGACTTTACTACGTGGTCAAATTGCTTCGCCTTTTCCGCCAAGGAATCTTGAAGCGACTGTATGGCTTCGATCATCGGCTTTGCGAGTAACATGCTCGCCACCCGGATGAAAGTCGGGTATGCGTCATTTGTCGACTGAGAGATGTTCACGTGGTCATGCGGGCTCACTAGCTTGTAGTCTCCCTTGCGGCCTCCCAGAAGTTCAATTGCTCGATTGGCCAGAACTTCATTCGCATTCATGTTATGCGATGTGCCAGCTCCCGCCTGGAACACATCTAGGACAAATTGGTCCATTAATTTCCCCTGCAAAACTTCGTCCGCCGCCGAGACGATCGCCCTTCCAATCTTAGCGTCCAACAGTTCAAGCGAAATGTGCGCCTCCACGGCAGCTTTCTTAACCAGAACTGTGGCACGGACAAATTGCGGTAGGGGTCTCATACCACTGATAGGGAAGTTCTGAACCGCTCTGGCGGTCTCTGGTCCATAATACGCCTCGAGCGGGACTTCTACCGCACCGAGTGAATCATGTTCGATCCGAATATTCTTCGACATAGAACGCTCTAAATGACCTTGCCAGTGGAAGAATAAAGGGCTTAGTTCTAACACATGGGAAGGAGAGTCCGGCTTAGCCAATCGTGATTTTGGCAGTATAAGATCGAATGGATCCTCGAATTGTTGAGGGCTCACCCTCCGGCGTCAGACGTCTAATATATCGTGGCTTCGGGCAAACACTAAATATCAACAAGCACACCTGAGAGGATTATTGAGAGTTAGTGGCTGACATGGAAGTTTCCGGTGTTTTGGTTCCACAGCAGTGATCAACTAGTAATGCATTTGTGCAAGTTCTCTAGGGAGGCTGTCTTTTGAGTAAGGAAATTGGCATTACTGCAAAGAAAGCAGCCGATCTGTCCGAATGGTATACACAGGTAGTAACGAAAGCCGAACTGGCAGACTATGCCCCTGTCAAAGGATTCATAATTCTTCGGCCGTACGGATATTCTATCTGGGACAAAATCAAGGAGCATCTCGACCGAAGGCTCAAGGAAACCGGTCATTCAAACGCATACTTCCCGTTGCTCGTCCCGGAGAGTTATCTGCAGAAGGAAGCAACTCACTTCAAAGGTTTCACTCCCGAAGTTTTCTGGGTAACCCACTCAGGAGAGAACCCGCTTTCGGAAAGACTCGCCGTTCGCCCTACATCCGAAACTATAGTTAACGATGCTTATTCCAAGTGGGTACGGAGCTGGCGCGATCTACCAATACTCATTAACCTTTGGAACTCAGTGCTACGTTCAGAAATTACTGCCACGCGACCGTTCCTCAGAACCTCGGAATTTCTGTGGCAGGAGGGACACACGGTTCATGCTACGAAAGAGGACGCGGACAAGGAGGTTCTGATGATCCTTGAATTCTACCGCCAACTCATGGAAGAAGAGATGGCCATACCCGTTCTGTTAGGCTACAAGAGCGAGAAGGAAAAGTTCCGGGGCGCACTGTACACAACTACCCTAGAAGCAATGATGCCGGACGGGAAGGCAATCCAGATGGGCACCTCACACAACCTAGGCCAAAATTTCTCGAAACCTTTCGAGATCAAATACCTAGGGAAGGATGAGCAGATGCATTACGCGTGGACTGCATCATGGGGGGTTTCATGGAGGCTAATCAGCGCCATGATAATGCTTCATGGCGACGACAAAGGGCTCGTAATACCGCCTCAAATCGCGCCAATCCAGGTGGTCCTTGTACCCATCTACTTCAAACAAGAACAAAGCGAGGCGATCACGGCGAAGGCTCGGACGATTGCTGAAAGACTGAAGAAAGAAGGGATCGAAGTGCACGCGGATTTCCGTGATCAGTACACACCCGGGTGGAAGTTCAACGAGTGGGAAATGAAAGGCGTACCCCTTCGCGTCGAAGTTGGTCCTCGCGACGTGCAGAATCAACAGTCGGTACTCGTAAGACGCGATAATTCACAGAAATTGACCGTCAAGGACACCGACTTGGTTAACGAGGTCAAGAGGTGCCTCTTAGAAATCCAAAGCAACCTCTTCGCTAAAGCGAAAACGGCCCTTCAAGAATCAGTAACCACAGTAACCAGTTACGAAGAATTCAAGAAGACTGTGGAGAATCGAGGCGGGTTCATTCGTGCGGGCTGGTGTGGGACAACTGAATGCGAAGAAACGATCCAAAACGACACCAGCGCAACCATACGAACGCTCCCACTAAAGGATGAAGAACCCTTCTCTAAGTGCGTACGTTGCGGCAAGCCTGCTACAAAGGTTGCCTACTTCGCCCGGTCCTACTAGGGACTTCGGTTCCCACAACAATGTTTAAGCACGCCCCATCGACCTATGACGATTAGATGACGTTTGACTAAGAAGCGGAAATCACGCGGCCGTAGCAAGGGCGGAAAAGGACGAGGCGTAATGATACAGTGCACCAACTGTGGCAGACCCGTACCCCGAGACAAGGCCAAGCGCGCCACGCAATGGGTGTCCCTAGTCGAACCGTCCTTGGCACGCGAACTTAGAGCGCACGGGACCTACATACAGCGCCAGAAGGTCATGAAATTTTACTGCGTCTCCTGCGCGGTTCACTTTGGGCTTTCCAAGGTAAGGTCCGAGGACGAGCGACACTATTCCTACTAGGACAAAGTCTCCGTGATCAACCGGTCACGGATTGCGTCTCTCCGTTCTTCGACATCCTTCCTTGCTAATCTAAAGTCCGGCCCTACTTGCTCCACCATAATTGAGGCCGCGGCGGACGCGAAGAGCGCCGCTTCAACTAGGTCTCCGCACCGCTGATACTCTGTTATGAAGGATCCTCCGTAGACGTCCCCTGCTCCAGTTGGGTCCGCGGCCTCTGTAGGGTAGGGGGGTATTCGATGCAACCTGTTACCATCAAGCAACAGCGAACCTCGGTCTGCAAGGGTAACTATCGGAACACGCACACCCATCTGGGAGAGTCGACGCACAGCGATGAGAGGGTCGACCTCCTTGGTTATCGTTTCGCTCTCGAGTTCGTTGGGTTTGACGAAATCAACTAGCCTTGCGATCTTCCTGAAATCCTCGACATTGCACTCGTGGATTACACGTTTGTCCGATCCCATACGTCGCACTAGTCCTTGTGGGTCCAGGAAGAGTCGGCTGGACGTTGATGATCGAAGGAACTGGATTAATGCAAGGTCAACTTCGCCTAGTATGGGGCCAATGAGAGTGAACCTGCTGTCAAGAAATTCATCGTTGAAGCTCTTCTTGGTGATCGGTCCGGCGACACCCAACACGTCAAGGGTTCTATCTCCACGCGAGTCGTAAACGAGGTGGAAACCTCCGGTTTCCTTACCAGTCGCGTAAACTCGTGCCTCAATGCCATACCTTCTCAAGTCCTCTCGGAATCTATCCCCATAATCATGGCCAACAGATCCGACCAACCCAACCCTAGCCAAACCCAGCCTCTTCGAGGCGAGGCATGCGTTCGTGCTGCATCCTGAAAGAACTCTTCCGTTAGTTTTGGAGAGCGGCGTGACTATGCTATCATAAACCGGATTTCCAATGCCTACCAAATCAAACATTTACATTTCTTCCCGCGGTTTGCTTCAACGTAAAATGGAGCCTCTGTGCCGCTGTTACGTGTGATAAGATTCCAACTATTATCACTGATATCGACAACCCCAAATTGAAGAATGGTTGAACTAACGAGCCGATCAACAGAAGAATGATCTTCTCCTGCCGTTCAGCTATTCCCACGCTGCAACTCTCAAGGCCCCCAGCTGACTCAGCCCTAGCCCTAACGTAACTGGCCATAACCATACCAAACAAACTGAAAATCACCCAAACCCAACTCACCAATCCACCATAACCCATCCCAAACAGCACGGCGAATTCAGCGTACCTATCCAGCACCGGGTCATAGACCGCTCCAAACCTAGTAATCAACCCGGTCGCCCTAGCTACCGATCCGTCCAGCATATCAACGAAGCCTGAACCCAACAGGCTCACAGCTCCCAAGACAGGGGCTCTGTAAGCATAAGCGATAGCAGCTAGAACCGCAATGAGTAGGCTAACGGTCGATATCGTGTTCGGCGTTACTCCGACTTTTCCTAGCTTTCTCCCGACCGGTTGCATCGCTGCTTCATACTTAGCTCGGAGTCTACCTAACAATTTGATCAGGAAGTGCTGAATGGTCTGCACCGTTTAAGGACATTTCGAAGTGTCGATTACCAACCGATCCGAGCAAATCTAGTTACTTTGCATCGTAATACATATACGCGAAGATAGGAAGATGGCATTAGGCGTCTTCAATGCGTTCATGGCGAGTTTCGTATGTGGTTTTGGTGCTGCTTGTAACCCTCACGCTCTTCCTTTCAAATACCAGCGTATTCGCAGCTCGTTGCCAAATCAGCAACGTGTCGTATGGATACCCTCAGCAAGCAGCGACCAACCAGCGGATTCTCATAACTTCAACGGTGGCTGGCTCATGCGTATCGAATGGCGAAGACTACTATTCTGTTAGGGTAGATCTTGTTGACATTTCTTCAGGATCGATCGTGTCATCAAACAGTACTCCAATCGGATACAACGCAACAAATTTCACAATTACAGCTGAGAACATGGCTACGACACCGGGGAACAACGGCACTTGGCATGTCGGGATTGATGTCTATGTGATCCGGGCAGGTGGTACTGGAGGTTCATACTTACTTGACTACACGACTGTTGGCAATGCCACGATCCAATTGGGACCCCCTGCTGTTGTCCCAGAATTCCACTCCGGATTAGTTATCGGAATCGTCACTGCGTTGTGTTCGACCGTTCTAATCATCGACCGACACCGGCGGCTGAGAGCCCATAACAAGCCCTGATCTTCTCTTTACTCACATCGCAGGCTTCGAAACGAAGTTTTTCAGGCACCTCCGGTCTTCTAAGTTCGGTTTCCATGGGTAAAGTCGCAAAGGGCCAGCATTGCAGCGTTGTAGGTTGCAGCGCTGCCGCGATTCGTTCGATCTCTACGGATAAGGTAGCTCACAGTGGAATCAATATCGGTAATGCCCGCCGAGCGTACCTCTGCAAGCCACACTACCGTGAATTCAAGAAGTTAACTCGCAAAGACAGACAGCTTGACAAATGGAGATTCTCAGCCTAATGAACAATCACTCTTTGACTGATCGAATGCAGTCGATATTGGAGTGACTGATAGCATGCGACTGTTGCTTCTGCACTGTGATAGTTTCGAGTACGAGGTACGGAAAGAAGCCATCAAAAACCCTGAACCCATCGGAGATAACCGAACGGGGAAATTCAAGAACGTTTTAGTCGCGTTCTGCACGATCGAGAAGGAAGACGAAGCAAATCCAAGCGAGGTCGTTCAGAAAGCTTGCCAATCGATCGTCGAAGCTGCACGCAATGTTAAAGCGACTCAGGTACTCCTGTACCCGTACGCTCACTTGTCGAGCAGCTTAGCGTCACCCGCACTCGCTGTTTAACTTCTTCAAGAGTCACTGGAAACTCTCAAGAACCAAGACTTGCCCGTATACCGGAGCCCTTTCGGATACTACAAGAGTTTCAGCCTCAGCTGCATTG
>JBEKPE010000055.1:0-17801 GCA_049521055.1 Bathyarchaeia archaeon | reverse complement strand
GCGCTCGTTCTCGCATTGGCAATTGGAGTAACCTTGGGTCCAGGAGTGACGAACATGATGGTCGCCCTGATGATAATCTGGTGGCCGCCATATGCCAGGCTGGCACGGGGAGAAGCTCTTAGAGTTGCTCATCAGAACTACATCGAGGCAGCTAGACTATCAGGCATGGGAACAGCGAAGATACTGTTCAAGCACGTATTCCGAAGTATTCTCGTGACGATGCTAGTCTATGCAACACTCGACATTGGAACCGTCATACTCGTCTATTCAGGGCTAAGCTACCTTGGCCTCTCAGTTAGGCCACCTCAACCCGACTGGGGAGAGATGGTGAGCTCCTATCAAGATTATCTGATTACGGCGCCTTGGCTTCCCGTCATTCCGGGATTCGTTATTGCTTTGGGCGTGATTGGGTTCAGTTTGCTTGGCGACGGTATACGCGACGCTCTTGAGGCCAGATGAAATGGCCCCGCTGATAACCGTACGAGACCTGACAGTCAACTATGCATCAAGAGGAGGTGCAGTCACCGCACTCGATAGAGTAAGCCTCGACATCAAAGAAAACGAATTGCTCGGAGTCGTAGGAGAGTCAGGGTGCGGGAAATCGACCTTAGCGCTAGCGATGATCGGCTTACTCCCAATCCCCCCCGCACGCGTGCAGAACGGCGCGATTGAATTCAAGGGAATCGATCTCGTCCAACTTGGACCCACACGTATGAGAGAATACCGAGGAACACAAATCGCAATGATCTTCCAGGAGCCACTCAGCAGCCTCAACCCGGTTTACAAGATCGGAGACCAAATCGCTGAAGCAATCACAATCAAGAAGATGCGGGAAGAAGGGCATTCCACGGTAGATTCCGAAATAATGCAGAAAACACACAAGATCGTCCCACCTAGAGCCTCCAAGCATTCCTTTACCAAACGGAAGATCAATGCAGAGACAAAAGAAGATACAATTGCCGCACTCAAACTTGTGAGGATCCCTGACCCTGATCAAATGATCGATCGATATCCATTCGAGCTCTCTGGAGGAATGAGACAAAGAGTCATGATAGCAATGGCTCTCTCACAGGAGCCCGCCTTACTTATCGCAGACGAGCCTACCACTGCGCTGGATGTCACAACCCAAGCGCAGGTCCTCAAGCTCATGAAGGAGCTAATGGACAAAGTCAAAACAAGCATACTGCTCATAACCCATGACCTAGCAGTCGCCTGCCAAGTAGCTGACAGAGTCGCAGTCATGTATGCCGGCGACATTGTGGAAACATCTAACGTCTACGATCTCTTCTCCAAACCACTACACCCATACACTCAGGGGCTTCTCTCCTGTCTACCTACGGGGTCTAAACGCAAGATCGTACTAAAACCGATTCCGGGATCTGTGCCCGACCTCAGAACCCCCATAATTGGATGTAAGTATGAAAGCCGGTGCACTTACGCAATGAAATCTTGCTCGGAGAAGAAACCGCAACTGATCGGGGTGGAAGCGGACCATAGAGTGGCATGTTATCTACATGGTGAGGCAAATGGAAGCAATACTCGAAACAGTTGAATTAAAGAAATATTTCCCGGTTCAACGTGGCATCAACCCATTCTCAAAGGCCAAGAAGTTCATCAAGGCCGTTGACGGAGTCAACATGAGCCTATGGAAGGGAACAACGCTGGCAGTCGTGGGAGAATCAGGATGTGGTAAGACGACTCTGGCGCGAACGATCGCACTCCTCACCAAGCCGACGAGCGGAGACATAATCTTCAACGGAAAAAGCATAGTTAACGGTAAAACGGAGACCCGTGTTGTATACAGGGATTTGCAGATCGTCTTCCAGGATCCTGAATCATCCTTAGATCCGAATATCACGGTTGGCGCCTCAATCGGAGAGCCGCTGTTCGGTTTGATGAAATGGAGTAAAGAGGAGGTCGATAGAGCTGTCAAGAAGAGTCTGGAAGTCGTGGGTCTTTCTCACGACGTTGCAGACCGCTTGCCCGGTCAACTTAGCGGAGGACAGAAACAGCGTGTCGCGATAGCCCGCGCGATTGGACCACAGCCGAAACTGGTCATTCTCGACGAGCCCACAAG
The DNA here is from genome assembly GCA_049521055.1 of Bathyarchaeia archaeon. Taxonomy (GTDB): domain Archaea; phylum Thermoproteota; class Bathyarchaeia; order 40CM-2-53-6; family 40CM-2-53-6; genus FEN-987. Next base: position 15,724 of record JBEKPE010000055.1, on the reverse strand, counting down.
CGCGCTTGACGCATCTGTCCAAGCGCAGATACTGCGGTTGCTCCTAGAACTTCAAAAAGAATATTCCCTATCCTACATGCTAATAACACACAACATCTCCGTATCAGAGTACCTGTCAGACTTCATGCTAGTAATGTATTCAGGCGACGTCGTAGAGTACGGTCAAACGGAAGAGATCATGGCTAAACCGCGACACCCTTACACGATCGCTCTAATCTCCTCAGCACCAATCGCTAACCCTTGGAAGAGGAATTTGCTCCAAGTCGACATTCGAGGCGAAGTACCTAGCGCAATTGATCCTCCCAGCGGCTGCAAGTTTCACCCACGCTGCCCCTACGCCGAATCTATTTGTTCTCAGGAGCGACCGAAGCTCAGAGAAATCTCTCCAGGACGACTGGCTGCCTGCCACTTCGTTGAGAAGACTATGTAACCGCACGTTTTGCAACTCTGAAGATACTCACGGAGTTTTCTATTCACCCAGCAACCTGCCCTCAGCGGGTATGTGTTGTATATATGCCATGACTCCCCTCTGACAAGATGTTAAATACATCTAAGCCAACCCAATTCCATGTCAAATTTTACGAAGATAGCAATAACCCGGGTACAGACCGCCGTAATTATCGGAGTTATCGTCCTTGCAATAATCGCAGGTGGAGTTTACACTTCAATGCAGCCCAGTCAACCCGCTCAGATGTCCACTACCGCAGCTCAAGGCGGATCAAAGATCATTGACACGCTCACCATGTCTGCCGCGTTTTGGCCATTAGACGATCTGAATCAACTTTATTCTGTCGGTGAGTTGCCGTGGCCAAACCCCTTAGCCTTCACAGTCTACCAACCATTAGTTACTATGAACATGACCGCCGAATTCCAGCAAGGTACTGTCCAGTTCCTACCAGGCCTAGCAACTTGGACGGTTTCGCCCGACGGGACAACCTACACATTCAGTTTGAAACAGAATGTAAAATTCTCCAACGGGGATCCACTCAACGCCTACCAGGTATGGGCGGAGATGTATGGATTCTACTATCTCTCTGGTAACAGCTCAGCGTGGCTAGAATCCTACGCGCTTATGGATATGTCGAAAGTGAACTTCGGCCCCGCAACAATCGCCCTAATGACACAGAGCGGCCTCATCAACCCCACACAAGAGCTGCTCAACATGATGATGAACAGCGCTTGGCCCATCTACGTAACTGATCAGAATACAATCGTTTTCCGACTGGTCGCACCGTTCGTCTGGTTCCCGGGAACACTCGTAGTCTACGAGGGACTAATCTATGACACCCAGTGGCTTCTCCAAAACGGAGGCTTTGGAACACCAACCGCGTTCAACTCATATTTCAACCAGCACCCGATTCCAGGAACGGGCCCATACGTGGTCACGACGGTGTCAGAGAACTCGTATGTGAAATTCGCCCAGAACCCTACGTATTGGGGCGCGAACCTGACCGCAGACGAGATTGCTCAGCAGCCCCTATTCGACCCTGGACACGCCCGAACTGTGATCGTCGACTACAAACCAGATGATGTTGCAAGATACACGGATCTATCCACTGGAGCTGCTCAGGTCGCAGATATAGAGACGCCCGACTGGAATCTGATAACACAGAACCCACAAACATATTCCTACTTCCATCCCCCATCCTGGAGCGGAGAAGTGGCACTGCTGGGCCTGAACACTCACGAATATCCCACGGACAACAAACTTGTCAGGCAGGCAATCGTGCACGCACTTAACTACTCTGACATTGCGGCGAAAGCATATGGAGGACAACTCTCTCCCTATGTGGGCCCTGAATACCCATGGTGGAAGGATTACTACGATCTAGGTAATTACCCACCATACCAATACAACCTGACTTTGGCGAACCAACTTCTGGCTGAAGCGCACATCACAAACATGCCCACATTTCTACTGAGGGTGGAAAGTGGATGCCCACTCTGCGTTAACGCAGCGCAAGTCATTCAATCGGATCTAGCAATGATAGGGATCAACGTTAACATTGCAGTAATACAACCAAGTCTCTACAACACTCAGCTGGGATCATACCAGACTAACGTTGCGAACGCCGCGCAGCTTGGTCAACTTGAATACGTGAACTCTGGGTTTGGTTGGGGTCCAGCAACGGTTACTCCAACAGACTACTGGGTCACCTTCGTCAGCAACCAATCGGCTTGGGGCAACTATGCAGCATACTACAACCCAACCGTACAGAAGGCCGTGAACGCCTTCTTCACCAACAGTTCCAACCCAGCCTATCTACAGTCACTAGTGGCAGCTGCCCAGGCTCAAATCTACGAAGACACTCCATACGCGTGGCTAGGCACATTCGGTCTCTGGCTGCCTTGGGGAGGCTCCATCGTCTGGAAGACAGGAGTCATAAGCGGCTTCCTCGTAGACCCAGTTTGGACCGGACAAGCCACGGAGCCAATCTTCAACACAGTAACCTTCGGCCCGGACGCGTAACTCACACACAAAACAGTACGGCCACTCAACTGACCGTACTGTCTCCCGACTTTTTTTCCGAATCATGAGCTTCGTATCCCTTAGATTGGACGGGGCATTTTACCGACTCGCACGACGGCAAAATGGCGAAAGGCGAGTTCTAGGTTCTGGCTCCTCTCGCATCAATACTAAGGGTCAACGTTATCTCGTCGCCGCGACAAAAGTGGATTCTATCCCAAAGGTCGATGAAAGGGCATATGTGATAAGGAATGAACTCAAGCTTCTGACCGAGTTCAGCGCTTAACTCACCGCTATTGGACCTGAGCACTGCATGCTCCTCTGATAGATTTACAACTTCAGCGTTCATGTCCTTGAGTGGAATAGGAAACCTACCTTGATCAAACGAAAAACTCTTAGACCCCGCATCAACAACCGCTTGCTCCCTTGACGGTTTGCTCATCACAGTTCCGACAAGAGTAACGGCACAATCAGATTTTGAAGCCCCTCGCTCATACTGCATAACATCATTGTAGACATAAGCACCGGGCTGTAGTTCGGTCACTCCGTTCATTTCAGCCCAGATCGGCGTCGATGGTGTCCCACCGACTGAAACAACCTCCACGCCTATTCCCTTCCTCCTAATCTCATCTACTGCCTTCTGAACGAGCTTGCTGGATTCCACCACAATCTTACTCCGTTCAGCGTTACCTAGAGGCTTGAAACTGTGTCCGTCATAACCCATGACCCCCACGAAATACAGGTTCGGAGACTTCGAGGCCAAGTTAGCCAACGTTCCAGCCCTTCCTGGGTCAACACCGCACCTGTGCATTCCAACATCCACGTCGACATAGATCCCGATCTCAACATCATGCAACCGAGCTGACTGAGAGAGTTGCGTTATGCCCATTTCTGAATCAACAGCGACCGAAATTTTCGCCATCGAGGCCAGCCGCGCCAATCTGTCGGTCTTCTGCATCCCAATTACTTCGTTGCTAACGAAGACATCCTTTACTCCATGCCTCACCATCACCTCTGCTTCTTCCGTTTTTTGCACGCAGATTCCAATCGCGCCAGCTTCTATTTGCCATAATGCAACCAAAGGAAGCTTGTGAGTCTTGGCGTGGGGGCGAAGCTTCTTGCCATGCCCATTCGCAAGCTTCTGCATCCTTTCAACATTAGCCCTGACCTTGTCGACATCAGCTGCTATGAACGGAGTATCGAGATCGTCCTTCCGCATAAACAAAACCCGCTAGGATCGAAATTATCTCGATTACTAAATGGCGCTTATCCCTCTCCAAATACATTGTGGCCCACTTTAAGTGGAGTGCGAGGCGATCGATGCAGATCAAGTAAATTCGGGCCGATTCTCGGACGAAAATTGCCCGCGCCTCTTAAATCTGAACTGCCAGATTGAGAACCCGCGGTGCGATTCCGATGAAACCGGACATGGGGATATACTACGAGATGCTTGACGCGATAGCTGCAACACCCCCTTCCCTATCTTTCCTATCAGGAAAGTGGCCCGACCTGGAAACATGGAAGTCGAAGGCTAGGGCAAAGGTTCTCGAATTGCTCGCTTTCGAGCCACATAATGTTCAGCTGAACCCATCAATCGAAGCGCGTCATTACGAAGACGGTGTGGTTGTGGAGGAGATTTCGTACGATATGTCATATGGTCCCCGGGCCCACGGCCTCTTTCTCTACCCGAAAGAGGCTGGATCCGAATTGCCCGCCGTCGTAGCACTTCACGACCATGGAGAATTCTTCTATTATGGTAAAGAGAAACTTGTGAGCTTCCCAAACGAACCCAAGGTCTTACGCGAGTACAGAGACAAATACTATGGTGGCAGGAGCTGGGCAACCGCACTAGCGAAAAGAGGGTTCGCAGTTTTAACTGTTGACAGTTTTCTTTGGGGAAGCCGAAAAATTCCCATAGGATCCATGAACGAGGAATTACAGAAAAAGTTTGAAGGAGTGGGTCCAGAGAGTGAAGAGTATATTCGAAAGTACAATGAATTCTGGGCAAGCAGCGAATGCGTCCTCGTGGTGGACTCAATTCTCAATTCGGGGACGAGTTGGCCCGCGATCTTTGCATACGAAGACAGGCGCAGCATAGACTACTTGTCAACGCGATCAGAGATAGATACGAACCGAATCGGGTGTGGGGGATTGTCGATGGGTGGCCTACGCACTATCTTCCTCGCCGGCTTGGACAAGCGAGTCCAGTGCGCTTTCTGTGTAGGGTTCATGACCACAATGCGCGGGGTACTTCGCAACAATATCCGGTGCCCCCCAGGGCATGGCTTACTCATGTATGTTCCAGAACTTTTCAAGTTACTAGATCTACCAGATGTAATTGCGATACGCACACCAGCCCCTCTCATGGTCCAGTACAACGAAGAAGACGAACTATTTACTTCCGAAGGCCAGCGCGACGCGAACCGAAAGATCATGGACATTTATTCCAAGGGCGGCTACCCAAACAACTATGTAGGCAGATTCTACCCAGGCCCACACAAATTCAATGTAGCAATGCAGGAAGACGCTTTCAAGTGGCTAGAAAGTTGCCTTTCAGCTTGAATATTATACGGGATCACGCGATGGGCTACCCGTCGAAATCTAACTGAAGGTAAAACAGATTTATATCTGAAGCGAGAAGCGCGCGGTTAGGTTTTGATCATAGGTGTCCCGGCAATGACTTTTTGCAGGTATGTTCGAGATCTCGAGTACATCCCGTCAATTGAATCGCGCATTCTAGGGTTTCCGCCAATGTCGATACCGAACACTCCATCAAAATGCTGTTTCTCAAGTGCTTTCATGAGGGTCACCCAATCAATGAGGCCTTTTCCAATCTCTAAGTGGTCTTCGCTGGCATAGTCAGAATCACTTGCGTGCACGTAGAAGATTCTCTTGCCCAGCATTTCGGCAGCCTGAACGAGGGCGGTCCTTTGGCAAGCAAAATGCGCGGTTTCAAAGACCGCCCCTAGACTATTGCTGTTGACTTCACGCATGAGGAGTTCTAATCCCCAGACGCTGGAAACCGTTTCCCAAACTCTAGGTTCAATGCACAGTCGTAACCCGTGACTGGCAGCGAAATCAGTGCACTGAGCCACAGAGTCAACAACTACTTCCTTGAAATACTTCCAAAAATCGAAACCGGGTTCAACTTTCATTTTCGGAGGTTGATAGGCGTAGCTGAAATCACGAGATATGTCGTAGGGCTTAACTTCGTAGAACGGGGGGTAGTACGAGTCCAGTTCCACCATATCGGCCTCTAAGAAGTTCGCAATTTCACACCCCAATCGGAAATCTGCTAATGCGGTCTTCCTCTTTGCTTCATCAGTACTGGTGAGGTCTGGAAGCACGGGTACGAAATTCACAATCTTAAGCCCGGCCTCACTACATCGTTTCTTTATTGTTCCTTTGTTTTCCGCTTCGGTGTGTAGCTGTGGACCACCAACACCTTCCATCTCGAATAGGGTGAAACCGAGCCTTCGCGCATCCTCAAACGCCTTGAAGACATCTTCTACGCTCATCACGTACCCATACTTTGTAATTGCGTACAGCCAGCACATTCCTATGCGAGGATTCAAAGTGGTCGAGGGAGTTCCTGACTTCAACCAAATATAACATTAACGACAAGTGACAGCCGTAACCCGTTCCAAATGTTCGCGTTTCAGTTGGTTATCGGCGTGTGAGAGTATTGGTAGAATATGCGGTTCTCTTCGATATAGATGGCACCCTAGTCTCAAGCGTAGTGGCTGAAGACGATGAGAGGCGTCGCTACTCAGATGCCATACGGGATGTCGTCGGCCGCATTCCTAACGTATCTCCGGGACGATTCGCAGGCATGGTTGATCCGCAAATATGCAGAATACTCCTGAACGAACTTGGACTGACTAACGACAAGATTGACTATTTCGTTCCCAAAGTGCTCGCGCGCATGAGTGAACTGTACGTAGGAATGGACAAGACGATTGAGCTGAACATCGGCGTAAGAGAACTGTTACCGCTTCTGGTTAAGTCACCCGGGCATGCTGTTGGAGTTCTTACAGGGAATCTCGAGCGGATCGCTAAGGAAAAATTGGCTCGTGCTGAGATCGTATCGTACTTTTCGGAGTTTTACTGCTCTGACCATTATTTTGACCGCACAAGATTAGTGGCGGACGCCGTTAATTCTTGCGTGAAAAAATATTCGTTGCCCACGAGCATGAGGGTAATGATTGTCGGTGACACACCTCGTGACATTACAGCTGCGAACGCTTCCGAAGCCACCTCGATTGGCATCGCAAGCAGTGGGTTCTCCATGCGCCATCTGAACGAGGCAGGGGCGAAACAGGTTTACCCAAACCTGAAACCGACCAAACAATTCCTTGCTGGACTAGGCTTGGATTCCCAACACATATCGCTCTGAGCATCTTCGGTAAGCATGACATATGCTCAATAATACCCAGAAGCTAGGTTTCGGGGGTTTCCATATGAGCAATTATCACATGCTAAGTGAAATTCGGGAGCAACCAGAAGCTTTCAAGAAAATATTGAACGATACTAGGCCGCGGATCCAGCAGATCGCCCAGACAGCTTGGAAACGCAAGCATCCCTCAACATTTTTCCTTACTGGGTGCGGCTCGTCATACTATGCTGCGATGATTCCCGCTTTCTACTACGACTACCTTCTAGGACTAGACGCCCGCGCAGTTCCATCATCCGAGTTCGTATGGTACGCTCCAGGCCCCGCCGCCGTCTCCTCCTCGATTCTGATCTCTCTATCGCGATCCGGCAAGACTTCGGAATCTGTGGAAGCCATAAGAAAGGCCGTGAAAGCAAAAATTCCTACGATCGCAGTGACATCCGATCCCAGTAGTACGATGAGTAAAGAATGCGAATTCAGCTTAGATACAGGAGTGCCAAGTGAGCAGAGCACTATAATGACTAAGACCTTCACAGGAGGCGCCCTCTGCTCCACCCTTCTAGGCATTGAGTTCGCGAAACTTCACGCAACAACTCTCGATTCTGCCCCTCTTGAAAATGAATTGGCTACTCTACCGGATGATGCTGAGGAGGTCATATCCACCGTGGAGGATCATGTGAGAACGAGCGCGGAATCAGCAGATGCTTTTCGTTTCATTTATCTCGGCTCAGGAGCCAACTACGCCGCCTGCCTCGAAGGAGCGCTGAAACTTCGGGAGACGTCGTATGTTGCATCTGAAACCTATCACACCATGGAATTTAGACATGGTCCCTTCGCCGAACTTGAGAAGGGCATACAGGTACTCTCAGTCGTGCCAAAGGGCAGGAATATCTCGGAACAACTCAAGATACTCAAAGAGATCGCAGCTACAGGCGCCACTGTCATCCCGATCTCAAACGAACCTGAGGTTGTGAAAAACTTCAAGGAAACGATTGAGATGCCCGAATCCATAGGATCAACATTTGCAGCATTACTCTACATGATTCCCATGCAATTCTTCGCGTACTACTACTCCGTGAAGAATGGCAGAAATCCTGACCAGCCACGCAACCTAACGAAATTCGTGACGACTGAAATCGGACAATAGAGGTAGGGTTTCGCAGATTAGAGCTTTGGATCATTCGCCCATGATCTGAACAGCCAGATCTCTAGATTGAGGCCCATCCATTTCAACCAGGTACACGTGTTGCCTAGCCCCCAAAATGACCTGGCCTTCTTGAAGTGGGATCGTTACGCTTGCACCTAGAATGCTTGCTCTGATATGTGAGTAGGCGTTGACAGCCATCCTACCATCTTTCCTGAAGAGTTTGTGATGAGCATAAGAATCGTCTTCGGGCACTGCCTTCACCATAAACCGCGCAATATCCTTCTCCAGTTTCGGGTCATCCTCGTTAATTGTGATCGCAGTCGTCGTATGCAACGTGAAGACATTGATGATTCCGTTTCGTAACTGGCTCATCTCTACCGCTCGTCGAATCTGATCAGTGATCTTGATCAGTTCGGTGGACTCCTTTGACTTCACGAATATTCTCTCTACAACAGACCTCAAGCGTACCCGGCCTCCTATGCTTCACCTAGGAATGTTTGCGCATTTTCTCCCAGAATACCCTGCAGCACATCGCCCCGTACTGGAAGCGTGGAGATTGCGTTGAACATCTTATTCATCTCTATTCTCGGATAATCGGAACCAAACATCAACCTATCCCCCAACGTGTTCTCTATCACGCGCGGGGGTACGATCGAAATAATTTGTCGCATATTCTCCACAGGGGTACCCGCATACGTCCCGGCAGTGTCAAGAAACACATTCGGGTTGCGGACAGCCACGGTCACAGCGTCCCAAAGCCACGGCCAACCCATATGCGCCAAACAGATCTTCAGCTTCGGGTGTTTTCTTGCAATATCATCCAATATCAGCGGTTGATTGTGCTGTATCGAAAATCTGTTCGAAAACGTCATGCCAGTATGAAAGATGATCGGCATCTCAAATCTCTCCGCTGCCTTGTAAACCTCTAAAGCTGCCGGCCCTGAGGGGTCGAATTCTTGCAACGCCGGATTCAACTTCAAGCCGCGCAATCCCAACTGGTCTTTCGCACGCTTCATCTCAATGAGTGCACTCTGCCTCGAATCAGGGTCAACGCTTGCGAATCCGACGAAGCGTCTCTTATTTTGGTTAACGATATTCGCCACCTCATCGTTCGATGGCATCTTGGAACCGTGAAGTTTCTGGCAGTCGAGCGCTAATAGCACCGAGCAGTCGATTTTGCAGACATCCATTTCGTCCAGTAACGTAGACAATGGTTGGGGAGCAGTTCGTAAGTCGAATAGTTCCCTAGCATCTTGTAATAGCCCTGGTCGGCTGTCGGTCAGTTCTTTCACGAGCAATGGGTGAACGTGAATATCTATCCGCATAAAATATCTCAGCTCAAGCTACCGAACCGGTTAAGGTATTAACATTTCCATAACTGATTGCATAATACGCTTGCGAGATTTTTTCCGCCGTTTTCGCTGTGGGTATTGCTGTCATGCATCCGTATTGGGTTGTGCTTATTGCTGCTACAACGTTCGCGAAGCACGCGGTCTTCTCAACACTCCAGTTCTTGAGGGAGCCATAAATGAATGCAGCATCGAAGGCGTCTCCTGCACCAATCGTTGAAGCAATCTTCACCTGGTAAGCTTTGATTCTCCGAATCCGGTCTTCGTATCCCACGGTACAGCCTCTGCGGCCTGATTTGACCGCTACGATTCGGGGGCCATTTCTCAGAAGACTTTCAATCGCATCCTGTACACGTTTTCTTCGTGAAATCCGTCTAGCTTCCTCTTCGTCTAAAAGTAGAACGTCAAGATGCTCGAGGATTCCTTGGAATGGTCGGCTCCAGTCCCCAGTGGCGCTCATCTGAGGATCCGCGGACACGAAGAGCCCCTCGTTCTTTACCATTTTGAATAGAGAGATCGCACGTTTACCCCATAGGTTTGGGTAGAGTAAGTATCCCGCAAAATGAAACGCTCTGCCATTGGTAAGACCCTTTTTACTGAACTCGTTTGGTCGTAGGGGTAGGATATTTGAAACTACTGACGACTTGTTGCCGTCGTTATACAGGAAGACCGCCGATATCTCAGTCTCCGCTTCTCTGTCGATGATTAACTCTTTAGTGGATACACCGCAACCATCGAATCCATCTAACACCAGTCGCCCAACGTTATCCTTGCCTATCTTCCCGAGGATGGAGGCGCGCCCTCCAAGTTTGGCAAAGCATTGCGCGACGTACCCGGCACTTCCAGCTGATACAGCACAAGCGGCCCTCGCAGTTCCCAGGATAGACCAACGTCTCGGGACCTGATCAACTCCCGCAAGAATGATGTCAAGAGCCACTTCGCCGAAGGCGACGAGACCAGAGATCTCCATAACCGCCTACTCTCGTCTTGTTACCTTGTGGATGACGTTGAAATGATCCGGGTTCAATCCCTTTCTAACTGCAGCATGGTACGCGAGAAGCTCAAGTAATACTGCGCTAGGGAATATCGCTAGGTCTTCATCGGTTTCACCGTAATTTATTGAATCCATGTTTCTAACTGCATGTGGTGTGAGCATGAGAACCTTCGCGTGCAGGCTCTTCGAACGGAGTGCGAGTCTGTATTGAAGGTTTGAAGTTCGCCCTCCGCCTAGGACAACTACACTGAATTTCTTAGAAATGGCCTCGATGGGTCCGTGGGCAAACTCGCCTGACGACATGCCCTCAGCGGGGAGCTTTGTCACCTCTTTCAAGAGAAGGGCGCCTTGAAGTGCTGCAGGTAAATTCGGTCCACGTCCGAGTATCATGGCTGCCTCGCAGTTGAGTAGCTTGTTCGCATGGTGTTTTGCTTCCTGGCTCCAAGACTCCATGCATTCATCCATTGTCCGGGTCATTTGCAATAACTTTTCCAAAAGGATATCCCGCTTTCTCTCGCCGATCTGCCCGCTCTGCGCGGCCACCGAGACGATGAGGCAATAAAGGATTGCCAAAGTTGATGCGAATGTTTTGGTAGAACTCGCTCTCTCCTTTTCGGCATGGGTTAGGAGAACTCGGTCGCTGAGTCTCGCTAGAGTGCTTCTGGGCTCGTTAGTTACCACAATGACAAAGTTACTCTTTGACCGTCTCTATGCTCTCGCCTGATTGAGATAATGCGAGGCTAATCTCGTGTGTTGGGATCGTTGATGGGTAGTGGATGAATTCAGAGGCCAGATGGTTCACTGGTGCGCTGCGTATCTGTTCTGCAAGCAGGTAGTTGGCGTATATAGAAGCAAAGTATGATGAGCCCATTCCTATGAAATGGATTCGCCTTCTCTGCAGCAGATGTGCTATTTGATCAATTTCATGGCTCTCGGCTCCGATTGTGTTGCGGATTGCACCTGGTTGTTCGCGTATCTCTCGAAGAAGTACATGCTCGCTGCTGAACCCCAATCCACTATTCCTCGCAAACTCTGCAGCTGTCTACAGAGTGGACTGGTTCTTTATAGAACCCTTTGGAAGTGGTATTTGGTCTTCTTCAATATGACAACGTCGCATTTTGAAGATCTTCGTCAAAGATTACTTGCGAAGTTAGGGAATGCAGAGGTCGATTTGGACGTTGTTGCGATGCCGGACTTCTTCTTGGATCACTCATCGACCTGTGACTTCGATGCACGGCGCCTTACGAGGAGAATCTTGTCGGTTGCAGCGAGGGGTGGTGGAGAGATCTCTAATGTTCCTCAAACATTAGAAGTTGGAGGAAACGCGGCAATATGCACACTTGCGCTCGCAAATTTAGGCTCCAAGGTTCATCCGATAATGAAGACGGATGCTCTTGGATTACAGCTAATGCGATACTTCTACCAAACCCCGAGGGTTGATCTTACCAGAATCAAACTAACTGGGTCCCTCTCACCTACGATTATTCTTGAGCTTCGAAATCGGAATAGTTCAACCAACGTCATGCTGGGTGACGCTTCAAACATCACTCCATTTGGCTTTGAGGATCTCGATTCAGATGATCTTGCCATAATCACTAAGGCTCGTTATGTATGTGTTTTCAATTGGCTGTACAACAAGAAAGGAACGGCGCTAGCCGAGAAGGTTTTCCGATACTGCCGCTCGAATTCGAGAGCACGTACTTTCTTTGATGCTTCTGACCCGCGGCCTAGGGTAAAGGATCTCTCTGATCTCAATAGGAAGGTTTTGCGGAATGAATTGATAGACATCTGGGGTGTAAACGAGAATGAAGCTTTGATCTTCGCAAGACTGTATGATCGCAAATTAAAGGGATGGTCGAACAATGCCGCGCTGGCCGCTGGAAAAGTGATTAGTGCCCATACTGGAGCGAAAATCTACCTTCACACAGCTGACTATTCAGCTTCAATTACAGAGGATGAGGTTACTCTCGTTCCGGCTTTTGCCATCGTGCCGAGGCGTGGAACCGGCGCTGGGGATTCTTGGAATGCAGGAATCATGATTGCAGATGCGTTAGGTTTGACGGAGGAAGAGGGTTTACTCTTCGGCAACGCGGTGGCTGGACGGTATGCCACCTACACTAAACGTGTTTACTCAACCCTTCCAGACATGGTGAACTTTCTGAGTGACCCTGCTCTCAAATTGAAGCAAGTCAAAGAGATTTAAGAAACATATGAAAACTAGAGGCTCTCAATTAGCTGCAAAATCTCCGAAAGCCTGTCGACCTCGTGCCGAGCCTTAGATTCAGTGGCTTTCTCTGATCGCGAATCTCCCTTGCGGAGACGCACCGGGATTAGGTGGGCATCCTCCGCAACTGCCATCTCTGTCTTTGGGTTAGTGCCGACAAAGATGGTCTCTGAACTGGGAACACCCAGCAATGTGACGGCTTTCTCGATGACTTCTTTACTGAACGTATTCAATCCCAGATCTTCTGAAATTACAACGGCGTGGAAACAGTACTGTAGCCCTAAGCTGACGAGTTTCTGCCATTGCTTCACCGATTTGCCGCCAGAAGTACATCCAACTTTAACTCCCAGGTCCCTAAGTCGAAGGATTGTAGGCATGGTATCTGGGTATAGCTTAAGGTAGACCGGATTAGTTTCCCGGTAAGCAACAACCCCGGCAGCGACGACGCTTGGATTCCACTTCAAGCCAAGTCTCTCCATTAGCCGATCAAAGTGCCTCGTGTTGTCGGGCCCAAGCTCCTTCACGATTTCCTCAAGCGTCCGATATCCCGTCTCCACGTCAACAGGAAGCCCAGCCTGTATCATCGCCCTGACAGCGCTTAACCGAGCATTAGTCGTCTGGAACGTAGCGTCGTAGAGAACATCGTCGATTCCAAATACGACCCCTTTCACTCTTGTCATCATTTCACTACCTTTGTTAGCTTGATTGGACTATCCGGGTTAAGTCCTCTTTCCAAAGCCGAGTAGAACGCGTACAGTTGTAATGGTATGACGTAGACCAGAGGAGAGAAAACCTCCTCGATATCTGGCGCGACGTAAATCGTGTCAAAACCCTCTGCCATAATGTCCCCGGCCTTACGTTTTATCACTACCGTTGGAGCACCGAACTTGAGGAAGCTCTTTCCCAGCTGAGCCACTTGCTCACTCTCACTGGGACCTTGGAGTAAGAAGACTGGCGTCCGAGAATCCACCAACTGCATAGGCCCATGTAGAAACTCTCGAGTCGCAAACCCTTCCGCGTAGAGGTTACAGCATTCTTTCAGCTTGAGAGCACCCTCTAGAGCAGTAGGATAATTGGGGCCACTTCCAAGCATGAAATGTAATTGTTTGTCAGCGAACTTTGATGCAAGGAATCTAGCTTGATCCTCGCTGAGGGTTAAGGTAAGTTGCATCTGGTCTGCAGCATTCCGCAAACCTCGGTCCAAGAGCTCCATGTTCTCGGAGAGAGGGACGATACTTCGAGCCAACTCCATGACCAGTGCGTAAGCCGCAGCCAAAGTAGCTGTGTAACTCTTGGTCGCAGCCAAAGCCTTCTCCTCGCCAGCTCTCCCAAACAATTGGAATTCGGTTTGCTTAGCTAAACTACTTTGATCTGCATTGGTTATGCCAATGGTCCGCATGCCGGCGCTAGCCGCCGATCTAACCGCGGCCAGTGCGTCGACGCTTTCTCCGGATTGCGAGAGGGCGATCACGACAGTACTTGTTTGTACGTTTTGCCGGACCCAAGATGAGAACTCCGAAGCAGGCAGGGTGGTTGAGGAAATTCTTGTCAGTGCGGATAACGCGTAGTTTGCAGCCAAGCAGGCATGATAACTGGTCCCACTCCCTGTGAAATAAACCATGTTAATCTTGGGCGCATCCAATTCTTGCAAGATAGTTCGAGCTTGCTTGAATTCTTCCCGCAGGGTATCGCCTATGGCTTTAGGTTGCTCGTGAATCTCCCTTAACATATTATGCTGCAAGGAACGGCCTGCTGACCCTACTTACTTCCTACACATCTTACCTGGACCTAGTTATCACCATTTTCAGGCGGATTATCAATTGGTCAGTGCCACGACACGTGTACAACAGGGTTTCACGGAGTTGTGTTGGACTTCAAGTACAGCACGTCGCTAGGCTTTCTTCTGGTCTCCATATGTAGAGCGTAAGTAGGGGAGGACTTTCTCCTTGTACATTCTTATGGTCTTAATTTCGTCCGGGCTTGAGCTTTGGATGTAGATGTGCTGAAATCCAATTTTGAGAAACTTCTCTAGGTATTTGATGTGATCTTCCGGATTCGTTGCTATGAGTCTATTCTCGGCGATCTGTTTGTCACCGACTAAGCGTCCGCACGCCTCTACTTCCCGGGTGTCATAGATTCTCTGCGTAAACATGATCGGTAATAGTGATCCTCCCCAGTATCGTGATGCTGCAAGGGCTTTTTCGTAGTCTTCGTCGTAAGAGACAGGAATTTCGATAGCTTTGACGATCTTGCTTGAATCGCGGCCAGCGGATTTGGCTCCCTCCTCCAGCGCGGGAAACACTACGTCTCGATAATGCTCTTCTGGAGCAAGTAGCGTGAGTAAACCGTCTGCGTACCTGCCAGCTATTCTTGCCACTGTCTTGCCACTGGCGGCTACATAGATTGGAGGAGGCGAAGTCGGCTTCGTGTACAAGTTCGCCTTTCGCAGCTTGAAATATTTCCCCTTGAAATCAACAATCTCTCTCGACCAGAGCAGTTTCATGATCTGAATCGCCTCTTCGAATCGTTCCGCTCTTTCCCTGAACGAAGGCCATGGGCATCCAACTGGCATCTCGTTCAACGCCTCCCCGGTTCCCAATCCAATGAAAATTCTCTCAGGATAGAGTGCTCGCATCGTGGCGAACGCTTGTGCTATGATTGCTGGGTTGTACCGAAGGATAGGGCACGTGACCGCCGTCCCAATCTCCACACGCTTCGTGCGTTCCGCGGCTGCCGTCATCCAAACCCAAGCAAAGCCTGCTGAAGCGTTATGGTGCGCCCAAGGATGGAAGTGATCGCTCGTCCAAATCGAATCGAAACCCGCTTTGTCTGCCTCAACAGCGAAGTCAAGAAGCAGACCAGGTTGATACTGCTCGTGCTCACATGCGTAACCAATCTTCATCATACGATTCGACAGCAATCACGCGAAGTTTGATTATAAGGTCAACGATTTCGGCGTATTTTGCATGCGTCTCAATCCGTGAATGCCTCGATCGAACGTTGCCTCTTTGATTTTTCACTTGACCGCCAGGCTTAGCCATCGATCGTTGGGGGGCAAACCCTCAGAGGCGTAGTGAGCCAGCTTCGTAGCAATCAGATATGCTCCCTTCGCTGGTTCATCTCTCAGAGTTACGAAACGTGCACGCGGAC
>JBEKPE010000054.1:0-13525 GCA_049521055.1 Bathyarchaeia archaeon | reverse complement strand
CTATCCAACGCGTTCACGCCGGAGGAGTTTGCCAAAGACCAGCACACCGGTACGCATCTCGACGCCCCCGCCTATTTGCTGAAAAATCAGAAGAAAGTCAATGACTTCGGATTGGAGTCTTTCTTCTCCGACGCGGTTATTCTAGATTTGAGCCACATAAAGCCTGGTGAGGCTGTAGATGACGAGGATTTGGAGGCGGCTGAGGAAGCGGCTGGGTTAGCTCTTCGGGAGGGAGAAGTTGCTATTGTCTACACTGGCGGCGTCCTTAAGCCTCATGCATATCTTAGCGAGAACGCAGCTCAATATCTTGAATTCAAGCGCGTTGGCATGGTCGGCATAGACGCCCCAAGCATCGACAATTCAACGGCTCATGACTTGCCAGCGCACCTTGCACTGCTAAGCAAGGGGATTCTGGTTTTGGAGGGGTTATGTAACCTCGGAGAGGTGGACCTTCCGAGATTCAGACTGGCAGCCTTTCCGTTGAAGGTGAACGCGCCGACTTCTCCGGTACGTGCGTTAGCTATTCTGGAGTGAGTTCGTGCGTTCGTGGCTGCGTGTGGTTATTGGCTGTAGTATGGTCCGTAACCCATAGTGCCCGCGATTTGGTGCAGCCTTGCAATCCTCTTCTCCGTTCGTGGGTGGGTTGAGAAAAGTTGTGCGAACATGGAACCCCTGAACGGGTTGATGATGTAGAGTGACGATAGAGCTGGGTTGGCATTGGTACTAGGCCTCCGGTTTCTAGCTTGGTACTCAATCTTTTCAAGTGCACTCGCTAGCGACAAAGGCTTCCCTGATAACTTGGCCCCACCTTCGTCGGCGGCGTATTCGCGCGTGCGCGAAACTGCGAGTTGGACTAACATGGCTGCGAATGGTGCGAGTATGAGCATGAACAGTAGCCCGATCAAGCTGCCCCCTTGCCTATTCCTGCCACCATAACCGCCTCCGTAACCAAATGCACCGCCAAAGAGCCATCCCCATTGGGCGAGGTACGTGATAGCGCCCGCGACCGTGGCTGCGATTGTCATCGTCAATGTGTCCCAGTGCCTGACGTGGGTCAGTTCGTGTGCGAGCACGCCCTCTAACTCTTCATCGTTAACTATGCTCAAGAGCCCTGTATGGACGGCGACTGTGGCCTTGCTTGGGCTTCGGCCTGTCGCGAAGGCGTTAGGTACGGGGCTATTGACAAGTGCAACCTTCGGCATGGGTGTGCCCGAGGCCGCATTGAGCCTTCGAAGAGCGGCATAGACGCGCGGCGCCTCCTCCTCGCCAACAACCTTCGCGCGGCCCATACGGAGGACTATGCGATCGCTGAACCAGTAGATTATCAAATTCATGAATGCAGCGAAACCCAGAGCCACGATAGGGTCTAACCCCATAAAGTAAGCAACAGCGAATAGTATGCCGGTCAAGATACCGACCAAGAGCGTAGTCTTGATGAACGTCCAAACCATCCCTAACTCACCACAGGTTTGTTACCTAAAGTAACAGTCTGATATAAATTATTACCGCCGCGGTAACGTAAAGTCTTCGTCTGCTGGCTCACTTCCGTTGGGTTGTAAAAACTCGTCTGCTGGCGTTAGAATTCTGATTCTAGATCGCTGATAATCTCTTTGTCAATTTCCTGAATAAGCGAAATCGCTTGATGTCTAAGGGTTAAGAATGCTGGGTATTCCTTTCCTTTATGAAGTCGACATTTCCACTCTTCGAAGAACCAAAGAAAACTTTCGTCTTGCATATTTTTATTTCGTGCCTTAACCCTTTCGAAAGCATCTTCTAATTCTCGTTCCATGCTAGAAGGAATCCATCCTTCTATCAACCAATAAGCACTCCCTGCTAGAACTACGACTTCGTTGATGTTTCTTGGTGAGGACTTAGTACCATTTCCGGCAACGATCACAGGTATCCCCGAAGCGATTTCTTCAATCATTCTGTTCCTGTAGTCGACCTGCAACGTAACTAACTCTTTCTCGTACTGGGGTAGGATATCCTCATACAGTTGAACAATCTTTGATCTAACATCACGAGGAATCATGTCTCGAATATGCTCCCTCTTGATTCTCTCGTACGCGTCGTGCAATTGACCAGTAGTTGCATTCGCATCTAGGGTCGCTAGGATACATGTCAGCTCATCATGAATGGGGCCATATACGCGCTCTCGACGTTGATCGGCATGTGCCCCATTTGGCATGAATCCTAAGTTGCAAATCTCTGCGAATTTACGACTTTTGGTTACTTGGTTCCGCATGTTTTCGCGAAGCAGACGTAGGAAGAATCAGCGGAGTCAATGTTCATTCACGCGTTATCAATTTACCGAGTGTTTTGTATAAAGACGATGCCCTACGTGGGTCCTGTCAAGTTGTTGAAGGATAGGTTAGGTTGTCAACTTTCGAGGGATGGCAACTAGAGGTTATGGGGAATTCTGCTGGTGTGTTTCGTAGGCTGCCTCCGCAACCGCCTCTAGTATGTCGAGGGGTTTTGGCAACCAAACTTGTTCGTAATTCCAATTTTGTCTAAAACTGTGCATCAGATCAATTTCAGTTAAGTTCTTGGGTTCATGGCAAGGATCGCTGCTGGCCAACAGGTTCAGAAACTCTTCAAAGGAAAGCGACTTCCTATAGTAGCTAAGCGCGTCTTGTGCACAGAGGAACCAGATTGTTGCGTTGTTCACAATAACGTAATCCTTTCCGATTTCTGGTAGAAAATCGTCAAGTTGCTTGTTTCGTAACTTTGCTTCTTGTTCAAATTCGGCTCGTTTGTCTAGTCTATCTGATCCCCACTTAGATTCTTCATCCCTTCGAACGAGACCATCCATGAAAAGAAAACGGTCATCAAAAACCTTCAGATCAACTATGCCCGCTCTAAGTAACCTCAACGCAAAATCGAAAGATACAGTTGTTTTACCGCTACCGCCTTTTCCGAAGAACCCGAAAGCATTCCAATCCTGCACTCCTTTCCAAATGACCATGTTTTGATGAAATATGCAACTCAAGGAATTGTCCTATGATTTTGTCTCGCGTTCCTTCTTTTGGTTTGCGTTCTGAGTAGAACGCTTGGTTCTGTATAGTCTCCGTTTGGCTCATTTTGCTGTCAAAAAACGTTTGGTGGCCCCAAAACCTAATTCAAGCGTTAGATGTTATCTAAGCTCGGTAGGGCTATGAAAAGCGATAACTCATGTCCAACAGCCTCGACGATATCGCGATAGAATGTGCATCAGTCAATCTTGGTGATTCACGCCAACAACATGTCAATAATAAAGCAGACTTGGTAAGAATCGCGGAAATTCTAGGAAAGCCATTGATCAAGTACAAAGGTAGATACTACGTACTTGATGGCAGCATTACTTACGCTAACCGGCCGTGAAGTAAAGTTCAAGATCACTTCGACTTGCTAGCATTCTGAATCAACGTAAGCCACTTGTTCTCTCCCTCAACCTTGATTCCCGCCGCCTCGCTTGGGGTTCTGCCTTTCAATGCCTCGTGCGGCCTAACGTAGTTGTGATAAATCTGCATACCCGTTAAGATGGGTGTGTCAGGCTTCTCTAGGGTTCTCATCACGCGCTCTCTATCGCGAAGTTCTCCGTTCATGCGTTCCACCTTATTGTTATGCCGAACACCATCCAATCGATCGCTCTGATGTGTTCTGTTCTATTTGCATTCTTATTTGGCCAGAATTATTGCTCGGCCGTAGTATTTCAAACGACGAATAGATGGGCACGTATTGCGGAAAGGTCAAGTTGTCATTCATTTTAGACTGCTGGCGTCATGTCTCGTATTCTATTCCGCCCTTGGAACACAGTATCCTCTGGCGTCTAGAGAGCACTTCACCGTCTCTCCACGGCTAAATGAAGGGTATGGATGGCAAAGGCTCTTGAGATAGTTCCGAACAATACATTTAGTACGACTCCTGAGAAACCTAAGCAACTCTTGCGGATTCCAAAGGGAGGCCTAAACCAGTAGAATTGGGCTGTTGGTCGCGAAGCGACAAGAGCTTCTATATCGTTTTTCTACTTTTCATCGTATTCTTCACGGCCCCAGTTGTTCAAGCGCGACCACAGTCTCAGTATTGGATCCCAACTTTCGGGGCCAGTTGGGCGAGTCGTTTGATATATGTACGGGTACCTTCGACGCCGACGGTTGCACATGACCTTGTCGTGAAAGCGATTACGATTTGGGATCAGGCGCAGTCGTGGTTTAAGGCGACCTATTTTCCGAATGGGAAAACCTACACGTTTGCCATCGGGAACGAACAATCGCATGTTCAGGTCGAATTCACAGATTATTGGACAGTTAGCAACTACTGTTCTTCATCGCCCTTGGGTGTTGACGGGTGCACCCACATCCGGTGGGATGACTCCAATAACATAACCCACGCAGTGGTCTTCCTTGATACGGGCCTCTTAACCTATCAAGGACCCAAATATGATCCCCTGTTCTTAGTCCTACACGAATTCGGACATGCGCTTGGCTTAACGGACTACCCATCTTCCATATCATGCCCATTTCAGGACTTGTTATGCATGTACTACCCGAACGAATATCCATCCACGCTTGATCTCTACGGATTGCATCAACTTGCTGGCGGAAACCGGCAGACGGATGTCCTTCTACCTACATCCGTGCCCTACGCTTACTATATGTCGGCAATCGGCCCCAAAACGACGACGATGCCGACAACTCAAGAGAGCGAACCGCAACCTGTTCCAAGGTTCACGCTCGCCGTCATCGTTACAACCGGATGGGTATTACTCCTGTCTTTGAATCTGAGGAGACGGCGAGAAGACTAAAGGTTCGTCCGTAAGAGAAAGCTTACAACTGCGCCGCGAGCCAGCAACAACGGCGCTCCGTCTATATGCCTTGAACTCGAGGGGTTGAGTATTTCACAGCGATCGCTCGCGTAGGAGGGGAAACAGTGGGCAAAACGAAAAAGATAACCTTGAAACATTCTAAAGTTTCGGAGAGAGTGCGCTATGACGTTCGAAACAATCTAAACGATCTGAGTAACGTAGAGTGGTTAACGTTCACTAAGAGTGTTTGGCAAAGTCGCCCTCCTCCTCGAGATGAACTGAAAGAACAACATCCTGCAACTTTCGCGGAGAACGACATTGAGAAGCTAATTCTCTTTTTCACCAAAACCGGAGGAAGGGTGCTGGATCCTTTCTCTGGGTCTGGGTCGACCTTGATTGCCTGCCTTAACACCGGCCGTGACGGGTTAGGCGTCGAGCTCGTCGACAAATGGGTAGCCATCAGTAATCAACGACTTGCACGCGCGAAGGGAATCGGCAGACCCCTGCTGACTAAACCAACGGAGCTTATCCATCACAGCGCTGAACGGGTCAAGCAGCCATCTCTGGAAATCATGCAAGGGGATTCGCGGACGTTTCTGAAACAGATACCGTCAGAATCATTTGACTTCGTCGTCACAAGTCCGCCCTACTGGGCAATACTCACGAAGGCGAGAGATCACAAATCGAAGCGGGAACGACTGAGTAAAGGCCTTCCCACGAAGTACAGCGAAGATAATCGAGATTTGGGCAATGCCCCAAGCTATCGTGACTTTCTGCACGAGCTAACGGAGGTTTTCGGTGAATGTTATCGGGTGCTTAAGCAGGGAAAGTACATGGTGATAGTCGTATCGGATTTTAGGCACGGTTCAAAGTTTGTTCCATTCCACAACGACTTGTCGGAAGCCGTTCAGAAGGTTGGTTTCAACTTGGAAGGAATCACGATTCTAGTTCAAGACAGCAAGAACCTATACCCCTACGGGATGCCCTACGCGTTCGTCTCCAACATCCACCATCAGTACCTCCTCATCTTCCGGAAGAAGACGAAGAGGTCCGAGTCTAACGGTGAGTGATTATTCGTTCCGTTTCCTGGTAGACTGTCAACCCATCCTTCGGGTTGGAACGTATGTTCACAAACGCGCTCATGATCTTACGCGTGATCGGCCCAACCTTGCCGTCGCCAACTTCGATGCCCCTAACTTTCACTAATGGCACGATTTCGGATAGAGTGCCAGTGAGGAATGCTTCATCAGCATTAGTGACATCAAAAGGGGTTAGGCCTTTCTCAATCACTCTGTAACCTAGATCTTTGGCAAGGTTTATGATTCTTTTCCTCGTGACGCCTTGAAGAATTCCTGAGGTTGAGGGTGGGGTGAAGACGTCGCCGTCTTTCGCAATGAAGAGGTTCGTTGTAGTTGCTTCAGAAACGAAACCTTGCCTGTCCAGCATCAGAGCGTCGTCTGCGCCGGCATCCGTTGCCTCAAGTTTAGCTAATACGCTGTTGAGGTAGTTGAGTGATTTTATTTCGTGGGTTGTAGCGTCGACCGCGTCGCGTCGTATGGATGAGATGATGACTGAGATCCCTTTTTGTTTCGTGATGACTCCAAACGATGGGTCTACGGGCTCGGTGATAATGATGGTAGACGATCTCTTGCATTTCCTCGGGTCTACGCCTAAGTCGCCTGTTCCCCTCGTAACAACCAACCTGATGTAGGCGTCCTTGAGGGAGTTGCGTTTGATTGTCTCGACAACAGCAGCCGTCATATCCTGAGGGGTGAGGTGTATGTTGAGTTTTATGGATTTGGCGGAGCTGTAGAGTCGGTCTAAGTGCTCCTTGAATTGGAATATGACACCGTTGTAGACTCGGATTCCTTCGAAGACACCATCGCCATAGAGCATGCCGTGGTCGAAGACTGAAATCGAGGCCCTCGACTTCGGGAACCATTCTCCGTCCACGTAGACTACGAGTTCCTTAGCGCCCAATCCCTGTCCCATCGGTTGGGGTTTGGGGATGATATAAAACGGTTCCCCCAACACGCTTCAGACACTGAAGGATTTAGACGGCTAACAGGCGTCGGGTTGCCGTCGCACGTTCACCTTACGGTCAACGTCCATTTCAATAAGGCAGATTAGGTGGCGCGGGAAAGTGCGCTGAACGTGTGGGCCGGTAGTTCAGTTGGTCAGAGGACACCTGGTCCGGCTTGAACGTTGCCCTTACACGGCAAAGGTCGCCGGTTCAAATCCGGTGTGTTGACGGAACGGATGAGTCCGTGACATCCGGTGAAATTCCGGTCCGGCCCACCACATAACCAACCAAGACGTTTTCATCTGGTCTGGCATTGCATCTTCACCGCTCAGTAGAGGTTCCCCTAACAAGCGAACTTGACCGAAACATAAGAAAACCCGATACATTAAAGAAAGAAAATCAGGGCGATAACCGCCCCTGTTTAGTAGCCTTATGCTACCTGTTCCTCTTGTCTAACGTTCTTGTCGTGCTCAGTACCTAACTTCATCTTAACCTTGCGTTTCTTAGCCATCCTCAAAACACCTCCAGAACTCATCTAGAAGGAGTATATATACCGACTAGGTATTTAAGGTGGCTGGGAGAGACAGTCGTAAAGGGTAATTATGCCTAATTTCTACTTAGTGGAATCTGGGCCCCCGAAAGGTCAGGTCGGGATGTTCTGGAACAAGCGCTGGATCTGGTGATCGGCTAATTTCAACGCGACGATGAAAACTCCTAGACCGAGACCGAAGCTTACGATCGCAAGTTGAGGGACGATCGAACCGTACAGGACAATTGAAAGAGCTAGAGGCGCAACCGTGAGTAGGGAGACGCCGAGTGCCGTTCCTATTCCTAGAAGTGAGCCCCAGACGCTTACATAGCGGCTTCTAACCATTTCACGGAAATCCGGGAACAGCGCCGCAAAGTAAACTCCCAGCGCAGATACTTCCAATACAACGAGGATACTTACGGGCAGTAGGATTCCGTAGTAGGTTCCGACCGTGTTCAACAAAAGGGCGAATATGGAGAGGAGTGCTATTGCGAACGGTATTCCCAGGATCGAGGTAAAGAGGAGTTTTGCTCGCAGTAGTTGGGTTGGCTTGATGGGGGCCGCATACAGGTTCCAGACCGCATAACCCTCTTGGCCTATGCTGGTCATGGATAGGGCTCCGACGAAGATAGCGACCGGCATGAGAAACAGGAATGCGATGAACCCGAAACTCGGCGCTCCAGGCGTTTGCTGCGTGCCTAGGGGTAGCAGTGAAATGCCCATTGAGATGGCGAGTACGAATGGTATGGCTAGGAACCTTGCCATCTCCCGTCTCCTAATCAACGACCGAAAATCTTTCTGAATCATCGCGGATTCGACGGCTCCGATTAATGGAAGGTGAAATTGCCCAGGCTTGTATGCGCGGGTACTGAGCTTGATCGAGACTGGGACTGGGACCCAGAAGCGTGCGCGAAATCTAGCCGCTAGGGCAAACAAGGCTACCGCGAAGACGACCGAGACACTCGAGAACAGTATGAAGCTAACTGGATTCGCTTGGGCAGCGCCTAGTACCGCGAGCGTAGGCCAAACGACGGGAATGAACCACGCCGAAACCGCAGCCTGCATCACGCTCTGAAGCAGATAACCAACTATGTAGCCGCTGAAGAGTAGCTGAATGAAAACGAGCAAGACTACGGTCGCAACCAACCGGAAGACTATGCCGGATCGGCCACTCTTCTTGTAGAAGCTTGAGGAAATCCTGTTGGTTGTGGCGTCTAGAATCTCAACTACCGAGGCTCCGGCGAACAGGGCGACGACCGCCATAAATGCAGCCGCAATCCAAACCGAACCCATGCCCAATGCAAGTGCTGGTCCCAGTACGACTCCTAGAAAGAGGCACAACACGAACGAGTAGATGTATGACTCAGAGATAGTGGAGGCGCCAACATACTCCATCGGGGTAAGGGGTAACCAGTTTACGAGGTCGGTGTTCATGGATTGGATGGGTTGGCTTATCTCGTAGAGGACTCCGAAGAGTATGGCCATGAACATGATCGCTGAAGGTATGCCTGCGAGAAGTTCCGGTTCGATCGGCCTCAGCAAGTCCAACAAGCCCCGGCCGCTTGTTGAAAGCAGAGCGTAGCCTACGCCCCCTAACCCGAATAGTAATGCAATGTCGACTGGTAGAATGATTCGGGGTTCGCCGAAGACCCGGGCGAGGAACTTGCTGCGTTGGGTTCCTCGGATCTGTGATCGGGTGAGGACGACGGCGAGGGAGTAGACGGCCCTCAGGTTCAACGGGTCAAGGCCTCTACGATCTCCCTCGTGTCGGAGGTTCCAGTTAATTTCAGGAAAACTTCTTCAAGGCTTGAACCCGATGTCCCGGCTTTCGATCGTAATTCTCCTGCGCTTCCCTCCGCGAGCACTCTCCCATCGTACATGATCACTATCCGGTCGCAAATCGCATCCGCAATCTCAAGCACATGGGTGCTGAACACGGTTGGGACACCGTCATCTCTCAGGCGGTGAATAAGGTCCTTCACAATCCGCGCGCTGCGTGGGTCTAAGGCGTTGAGGGGTTCGTCGAGGATGAGGATTTGTGGGCGGTGCAGTAGCCCCGCGATTATTGCAAGCTTCTGTTTCATTCCCTGCGAGTAACCATGGATCAGTTCATTCTCCCTACCCTCCAAATCCAAAGCTTTCAGAAATTCCGTGATCCGTTCACGTTTCGTGTCCGGGCTAAGTCCGTGTACCGTTGCTACGAAGTCGAGGTATTCGATGCCGGAGAGGAATTCGTATAGCCTGGGGCTTTCGGGCACGAAACCAACTATTCTCTTCACCCCGATCGGGTCAGCGGCAACATTTACGCCCTGTACGGTGATGCTGCCTGCATCGGGTTTGACGATGCCGACGATCGTTTTCATGATGGTCGATTTTCCCGAACCGTTCGGGCCTAGTAAGCCGAGGATTTGATTGCGCTCGACTGAGAAGCTAACTCCCTTGACGGCCATCAGGCCACCGAAGCTCTTTACTACATTGTCAACGCGAAGTGCCTCCAAACACGCTTACTCCTGTTCACTTTTCTAGGCGTGGAACCGAAAGAGCTTAGAACGGGCATGAAAACCTGACGGCCAACCGAGTGAACCGTTCTTGACCGCTGTCGTCGTGCAGAACTCTGAAGGTAAACCCGTATGCAACATACCGCTCTGCGGTAAGGATGGGGAGTGGCGGGTTGACATGTTCGGTAGGGTGGAGTACTATTGTGAAAGGCATCGGCCGGGCGTGCCAGAGAAGTTCATGGAGAAAATAAACTCACACTAAGCGGTCAGTACGATCGGCCCATTCAGCGTATAACGCGATTCAACGAAAAAGGCGTGAATCCCAATATGGTGGTTCCTGCCCAGAAGCGGAAGACATGATCATATTCGGTCGGGGATAGGTCCATGTCGCAAGCCCCCACATTATTAGCCAGAGTCACCGCATTCCCAACTGCGCAACATATCCGAAGCCACTAACCTGCCCCAGAAAACTACGCCCCCCAGGGGTAGGCCCTGAGGCCGCGAACACGGTCAGGGACACGTACGTTCAACTGCTCGGGTTGCTTCCCCCTCACAATTTCCCAAGGAGAATGTCGATCTCATCGTCGGTGTTGTAGAAGTGGGGTGAGACTCGTAACGTGTTGACCCGAGGGGCTACAATCACCTTCTGCTCCTGAAGCCTTCTGGCTACCTGGGCGGCTTGGTCGATCTCGAAGGTGATAATTCCACTAAGCCTCTCCTTCTCTAATGGCGAAGTTATTCGCCTATCTTTCCCCGTCAAACCGTCCACAAGGCGCTCGTTAAGCCTCTGAATTAGAGGCCATCGTTCTTCTGGAGGGTACTTCAACGTGAATTCCAACGCGGCCTTCGCGCCCTCAACGCTGATGACCGACCACGTTCCCCATTCGAAGCGGGTCGCGTTCTTGGCGGGAATAGCGTGGTTAAGGTCGAAAGGTAGTCCAAACGGGTCTTGGTGGGCTTGGATTCTGGCTATGACTGAATCGTCGATGCCATGCCACCCGACTATTGATGGTTGAAGTTTCTCTTCCACCTCTTGCTTCACATAAAGAAATGCAGCTCCGTGTGGGCCCATCAACCACTTGTAGGTTCCACAAGTCAGCACATCAACACCCAGCTTCCTCACGTCGATTGGCATGACGCCCGTGGCGTGGAAGGCGTCAACGATCATTATCGCCCCATGGGAGTGTGCAAGTTTAGTAACTTCTGAAATGTCTTCCCGACATCCGTTGATCCAAGAAACGTAATCGACTGAAACTGCAATCGTCTTGTCATCAATCGCGTGTTCATAATCCGAAAACGGAATGATGCCATCCTTAGCTTCCATGACCCTGACCTCAGATAGTGAGCCCCTCTGCCTCAGCGTATGCCAGAGGTAGACGTTAGTTGGAAAGTTCAGTTCGCTAACAACCACGTTCTGACCCGATCCAAATCGAAGAGCGCTGGCTACTGCTCCGAGGCCAGAGGACACATTGGGTATGCACGCGATTTCTTCAGGTTTGGCTCCGATCAGCTGGGCGAACAGTTCCCGCGCCCTGACAATGTCTAGCAGCCAAGCTTCCCACTTCTCGCCGTAATCCCGCCATTCATCAAGAAAGGATTGCATCGCAGCGTGAACGCTCGACGGTGGGGGGCCAGCCCCAGCATTATCCAAATACACAGTGTGGGTCAGTAGAGGGATTTGTTGCCTGATCTCGTCTAGATTCAAGTCTAACCCTCGCATTGTTGCGTGCTAAGGGTTGGGGGTTAAAGAGGTTGCACTAGGGGGAAGAAAAGAAAAAAGGGAAGGGGAGAGAAATTGGATTCTAAGAAGTAGATTCGCTTGTGTCAGTGTCCTCGGTTTTCTTACGGTGATGTTCAGGCTTCTGAGTGGTAGTGTTTGACGTTTCGTCCGTGCTCTTGTGCGTAGTGGTACGCGCGCTCGGTTGTGTGCTTCCTCGTCCTCTGGCTGTGAACGCGATCAATCCGCCCACTATTAGCAGGGCTGCAACGATCACTGCGGCTATCGTCAGGTAAAGTACTGTGGAGTCATTTCTCCAGGTTGCGATAGCGTTCTTCGGGCCATCCATAAGCACGTTAGTTGATTGGCTGCTTGATTGGGTGTCTCCTTGCCAGCCGTTGAAAACAATGTTGACCCCGTAGCTTGTGCTGACTGGTGTTGAAACGTAGATTTGGGCGGTGCTGCCTGAGTCATACCAACCAGACCCGGAAGTTACTCCTTGGTCCGTCTGAACGTTCAGGTAGTACTGTTGTCCATAGACTGCGGTAACAGTATGTGGCGAATTCATAACGAGGTTCAGGGATGAACCAGATTGTGTTCCTTGGCTATCAACCGACCAACCTTGAAAGACTAGTCTTCTGCCTCCGTCCCCTCCAATCGTTTGACTTGCGTTCTGAAGTGGCACGGTGTCGCCCGAGTTGTACCAGCCTTGACCTTGCGGTGTTGGTGCGCTCTGAGGTTGTGCTTGGACGGTTAGGAAGTATTGGAGCTGGTAGACGGCTGTGACCGTCATGGCTCCGTTCACGGTTACCGTCCCGCTGCTGCCAGTTCCCGTATAGCCGCCCGACCAATTTGAAAACACATATCGCGTATTCGGTGACACTTGAACGGTGTTCTGGGTTACGGAGAACGACGCTGAACTTCCCGCCGTGTACGTTCCACTGCCGGTCACGGTTCCGAGGCTAGAAGGGTTTGTTGATACGGTCAGCGCGTAGCTTGACGGGGTGGAGTAGGGGTATCCGTAGCTGGAGTAAGAGTACGGGTATCCATAGTTGGAGTAAGAGTAGGGGTATCCGTAATAGGAGTAATAGTACGGGTAGTAGTAGTAATAGCTGCAATAGTACGAGTAATAGGAGTAATAACCAGAGCAGTCGTAAGACGAGTTGTGGTGGGTGTGGCTCGTCCACGTCCATGTTGACTGAGGGCCGGTAGACCCGGCAGCCACGGTACTCGGTTGCGCGGATACGAGAACTAATGCAATGCTAAGCGCGAGTATAGCGATTGTAAGTAGTTTCGGCAAATTTCCTCTCGCCATTATTATCAACTAACAGCTGTAGTTGCATGCCTATTTTTCCTTTACTACGGTTCAAAAACCGAATGGATGGGACGTACCGCTACACCCGTGTTCGGATGCTTCAATCCCTTTTAAGTACCCCTTACCATCAAAATTACGGACCCAGGTGACCCATATGGTGGTAAAAGCGTTCGTATTGGTTCAAGCGCAGCTTGGACGGTCTCGTTCAGTAGCAAGAGCCATCGAGAAAGTCAGAGGCGTGAAAATGGTGTTCGCCGTCACGGGCGTGTACGATGTCATTGCCTATCTAGAAATGCACGACATGACCACCCTGTCTGAGCTCGTAATCAAGAAGATTCAATCCGTTAAAGGCGTCGAGCGAACTCACACCGCAATCGTTGTGTAATTCACCCAGCGCCTTCTTTATGCCGTTCTAAGCTCGCCTGTTTCCGTAAAGATTCCATTCCTCGGATGAGTACTTTCGAGCCAGCAAAGCCTTTGAGCACTCTTCCTCTTCTACGGACAACGAACTCGTTTCCAATTCCACGCTGAATTCATCCTGAACGACCGTCCTCAAGGTACGCTCCACATCATCAGTGTTGACAGACTTGGATAGTTCCTTGGTTACTGTTGTAACCGGGCTCCATTTGCTGTGAACGAATCGGGTATTGGCTCTTGCCT
>JBEKPE010000053.1:0-13654 GCA_049521055.1 Bathyarchaeia archaeon | reverse complement strand
CATGAACAACCCATCGGTCTCTTTCAGAATGTTTTGCTTGGTGATGGCGTAGGTGCGTTTCCATCCTCGGCGTTTGGCCTCTTCAAACGCGGTCCTGCAGAGTTTCTCGCTTGGTGTGCGGGTAATTTTGCGAAAGGCGATCGCCACATCATTCGACAGCCTATGCTCGATTCCTGAGTAGAGGCCCTCGGTGGCTTCACGAACGCATACCAACTCCACGTCGCCAAGAGGGCGCTTGGTTCCTTCGAATGTCTTAACCGGCCTGATGTTTGCGTAAAGGTTCATTCTTTGCCGAATACTTACGGCAACGCTACGTGGGGTGTTCGGGCCTGCGGGCGTAGTAGTGGGGCCTTTCAGGCAAGCGTCTGCTGATTCAATTATCTTCCAGCTTGAGTCCGGAATGAGAACGGATCCTCCGTGTGCTTGCCACCACTCAAACCCTGCATCACATTCAACGAAATCGACCTTCGTATCAACCGCTTTGAGAACCTTCAGAGTTGCTTCGGTGAGCTCCGGTCCCGTGCCATCTCCTCGGATTAGGGCAACGCTTCGTGCCAAAACGTATCGAGCCGCAACCACGCGAAAGGATAGTTAAGGATTCTTTTTCACAGGAAGAACGCCTTCTTCAGCTTAGGAAGATGATTGCGACACCCATCACCGCCACCGCCGCTCCCACTATTCCGCGCCAGCTTGTGCGTTGCCGATGCAGGATCCAAACTATGGGGATTATCATGATGGGCATTAGGGACAGTAGCGTCTGGGCCACGCCCGTGGCCGTGAAAGTTACAGCAACCATTGAGAGCGTTATTCCCAAGTATGGGCCTACAAACGAGGCCGCGACGGTGTTCAGCATAGCTTCTCTGTCTCTCGCCACGCTCACGAGTTGGGGCAATCTTCTTGCTACGAGGACAAGGATCCAAATGAATAAGGCGCCAAATAGGAGGCGCATAAGTGTCGCCGACAAAGGATTCAGGGTAGATCCTGGGTTCAGATCAATACCCTTCTTGGACAACACCAAACCAAAGCCTTGTCCCATGGCCGCAACAAGGCCACAGAATACTCCGGAGGCCCTTCGCCTGCTTGAGATCCTTTCCTCGCCTGATCGTCCCTCAGACTCCAATATGACGAGCACAACGCCAATCAGAGTGAGTGCTATTCCAAATGCGGCCAATTCTCCGATTGTTTCATCGAGCATAACGTATGCGCCCAACGCGGCAAAGATTGGCGCTAGAGCCATCATCAGCAACGAACGTCTGGGGCCGATTGCAAGATAGGCAGCGAATAATCCGGAGTCACCAATACCTAATCCCACAATCCCGCTCAATCCCATCCAAAACCACTGTCCGCCGTTCAAAGAGGGCACCACCGTTCCCAGTAGGATTACGTGAGTTATGGCGAGGAGTGCGATCGCAATTACGGTGCGATACGCGTTAACATTCAGCCAGCCTATCTTTTTGCCAGCTGACGTGAAGAAGATCGAGCTGATCGTCCAGAGAAACGAAGTAGCTACTGCCGCGCTCTCTCCGATTACCCCTGGATCCAAACCATTCACGATCTTCAGGCGACTATTCTCGACATAGGTATTAGGATTGCATTAGCCGTATCCGTAACTGTCCTGTCGCTGGCCTGAAGTTGATATGGCACAAACGAATTGCTAACAAGCATGCAACATCTCACTGTCGGTGTGTTTCACGATGATACCCTAACCCGAGAACTGGGTAAGAAGGCAACTGAGAGTGACATTGTCATGTCCAATAGGAAGATGGATGATTGCATCTTCAGCTTCATGTCGCCAGTAGCCGACAAACTCTCAGCCAAGAGCCAAATAATCTCAACGATCGATACCGCCGTAGTTGCTTTCTCCCAAATGACACGAGAGCTAGGTGAGACGATTCTAATGCTAGACTTGATGGGCGTTAAATCGGGAATCGCCATCACGACATCCTACGCGACACCGGATCAAATAGGCTCAATCACGAAAAACACAGCGATCAACTCGTTCAAGGTGGAACCGAACAACCCAGGCAGGATCCTTGAACTCCTAAAGAGCATCAACCCGAAAAGGGATAACGCCTCCCCGCCAGTAATCGTCGTCGACCACTCATTCAGCGTCAAAGGGGTTGGAGAAGTCGTACTTGGCTTCGTGAAGCAGGGAACTGTTAGAAAGTATGATAAACTAAACCTACTTCCCTCAAACAAAGAAGTAATCGTGCGGTCCATACAGATTCAAGACGAAGATTGGGAAACAGCCGACGCGGGGACGAGAGTGGGCCTGGCCATTAAGGGCGCAACTATTGACGAACTTGGAAGAGGCTCCGTCCTCACCACCTCAACCGACATAAAGGCCGACTCAAAACTGAAAATCAACTTCCAGAAAAGCAGTTTCTACGCTGAAGAGGTCAAAGAAGGCAGCTTCCACGCAACCATTGGCATGCAAACAACGCCCATAACCATCTCCGAGATCAGCGACAACTCCCTTGTCATCGAATCACCTAATCCGATCGTTCACGCCCCTCAAGAAACACTGCTTTTGCTAGACCTCAATGCGAAAAAAACACGAATCATTGGAAAGGGCACGTTGTGAACTCGCGGACTAAGTTAGTCTGAAAGTAATGTCGGCGGGGAGGAATTCGACTTCAGAAGAATTACTGTTTAGAGTTATGTTCACGAGTCTATGGCTAACCTTCTTCGCTAGTTGAACGGTGCTAAGGTAATCGGCAAAAGGGTCTGCTCCTAAGCAGACTACTATGCGGGAAGGTCGGTTACGATTCACGGTTCTTGTTTTGGCCGCCATCTATTTTGGAGGGGCGTTATTCTACGTATTACTTCCTAGTTGGACATGTTTCTCTCAGTACCGTTGCCTGATTGGTTCCGATTAATTATGTTTGGAGTAGCCGTTCTGGGTCTTTCGTTTGTATTATAGGGATATTGGGCGCTTGGTAAGAATTGGGTTCCTTCCGTAAGTGGGATAAGGAAAGGCACTGTTCTCGTAACGTCTGGTCTCTATGGTTTTGTCAGGCATCCAATTTATTTGGGAATATTCATTTCACTATCCGCTTTGGCCCTTATGGTCGCCAATTTACTCGTCCTTTTACCTACAATTGCCTTACTCATCGTACTATACGCATCAATAGAAGAGGAGGAGGTCATATTGATTGATCGATTCGGAGACGAATTTCGTGAATACAAGAAACGAACCCCAAGATTCATTCCGAAATTATCGTGAGAGAAACCAGAATCGTCCTGTTAACAAAGATGAAAAATCAGTGCGGGGTTAACCGCCACAGATTGCAGGCTTAAGCTACCTGTTCCTCTTGCTTAACGTTCTTGTCATGCTCAAGACCTAATTTCATCTTGATTTTTTGTTTCAATCCCACCCCAAACACCTCCACAAAACTTCTAGAACCATGCTGTGTGCCCTTGAGGTATTTAACGTAGCTTGAAGGAGCAAGTCGTAAAGAGTAATTACACCGCATTTCCACCCAGTAGAATCCTCGCCTCGAACCCAATTTCCTACTTTTTTTGAAGGGCGAGCGGGGACTAATTGTGGCGGGCGGGGAGGGATTCGAACCCCCGACCTCAGGCTCCGGAGGCCTGTGCCCTATCCAGGCTAGGCTACCCGCCCAACGAACGCTATCCCGACATGAGTCCGAGATTATTAATTACGGCCTTTGGCTACGCAAAGAAGGCTACTCAATCCATACCGTCTATAATGACGTGAAGAGATTACGACGCCTCGATAAACACCTTTCAATCCTAGACCCCGAATCAGCTAAGAGATTCATCGGCAACGCTAATTGGAATGCTGGCGGCAAGCAGCATATCTGTGAAGTCCTAGACAGATTCTATCGGTTCTCAGGAATCGAATGGAAGCGGCCCTACTATCAGCAAGTGGAAAGTTTACCGTGGGTTCCCCACACAGACGAAGTTGACGCATTAATCAACGGCATCGGCAACCCGACGATTGGGACATTCGTTCATTTGCTCAAGGATTCTGGTGCCCGAAGCGGCGAAGCCTGGCAACTTCAATGGCACCAAATAGATTTCGAGCAGAGAACGGTAACCCTCACGCCAGAGAAAGGTAGCCTTGGCAGGCAAGTTAAGGTCAGCCAGCCTCTAATCCAGAAACTGCTTTCGATGCAGTCCACATTTGGGAATCAACGTAAGTTCGTATTTCATCCTGACAACGTGGACCCAATTAAGAGATTAGAATACTTCACTCGCAACTTTCAGAGATGGCGAAGAATAGCAGCTAAGAGGCTAGGGAATCCACGACTTAACTTAATCAGCTTCAGGACGTTACGGCACTACAAGGGCAGTATGGAATATTATCGGACACGAGACATTATCTACGTAAAGCAAATTCTCGGTCACAAATCAATCAACAACACAATGCGATATGTTTCTCTGATACCCAGAGAAGATGATGATTTTGTCGTGAAGATAGCCACCGACAAAGCGGGTAGGGTTAAGTTCCTTGAGGAGGGATTCGAGTTAATTGGTCAGGACGGTAACGAGTGGTATCTCCGAAAGAGGAAGTAGAATTACTGAGTAGATTGAGGCAGGGTTCGAGTTCATTCTTCAAAAGGACGGATTAGCCTACTTCAGGAAGCGGAAATAACCGTTAGAGAGTGACCAGGAAATCCTCTACCGCACTAGCAAAAAATCTATTTGCAATTGGGTGTTAATACTCTGCGGTTGAATTTGCCAGAGAACATCGAAAAACTGACCTTGAAAAAACTCGACCAAATTTTAGAAAAGCTTGACCGTATTCTTCGTGTGCTTGGGGTTCAGGTTGCGTACGGTGGGAGCGTAACTGAGCGGGCACGGCTATTGAAAATTGCTGGAGTGGATAATCAGACGATAGCCGAAATTCTGAACACTTCGCCTGCGACGATACGAACTCTGACGACGCATCTCCGCAGAGAATGAACGCAATGGATTCCTCAAATCGTCTTGAGAGGTTGCTCGTTGCAATTCTTCTACAATCGATGAAAGGCACATCTCTTAAGGAAAAAGTGAACCTGTTGAACGTGGCCGGTTTCTCAAATATCGAAATTGCAAATCTTCTTGAGACGTCCCCACAGGTTGTTACGAACTACCTATACGATATCCGTAAATCAAAGAAATCAAAAAAGTAGAGATACTTGAGTGGCTTCGTTGATTACTTCCGAAGTTTGACTGTACTCAGCGATTTCCGCCTCGCACATGATTTTGACATCGACGGTGTCGAGAAAAATGGCCGATTTATGGGCCGCTCAATCTACTGGAAGTTATATTTCGTTGAAAACGTCCTCAGAATCATCATCAACTCCGTCCTCTCGGCTCAAATCAGCCCAGACTGGTGGAAGGTTGCTGTAGCGCAAAAAATCCAAGATGAGGTGGAATGGGTTAGGCTTGACTATCTTAAACATCGGGAGCATACATATCCAGGCAGGCATGGAATCTACTACGTGTATCTTAGGAACCTGGGCGACATAATTCGAGACAACGCTGACCTGTTTGCCCCCCTCATACCCGACATTGATGACTGGGTTGTAAAGATAGAGCAAGTTCGGTTGCCGAGGAATATTGTCGGCCACATGAATTTCTTAAGCAGACGTGACCAAAAGCGAATCGATGTACTATTTGGCGAATGCAAAACCCTCATGAACTCACTTCAAAGCTCAGGGAAACTGGCAATGAAAATTCCTGAGGTGTAAGCGGCGATATTTGTGATTCGGAATAAGAATCTGGGAGGTGAAATGATATGACTGACAAGATGCTGAAGGAACTGCACGACATTCGCATGCTCTTGATGCTTCTACTCTACAAGTTAGATGCTACTCAGGCTGAAATTGCAAACGCATTGGGTATAACGCAAGCCAGCGTCGGTGAGATGATGGCTTCATCAAGCGTAAAGGCAGCAGCGATGGAGATAAAGAAAAAAGCCTAGAGAGCGCGTCTTCCTTTGGGTAGAGAGTTAATGTCCGAAACTACGGGTTGGCGCACGAGGCTCTACATTGGGTCACCTAATGAGACTCACAAAATTGACTCTGCTTACTTGGGCTGACTTTGTGAACTTGGAGGGATGTACCAGGTTCCGTACCAACGGCATGTGGAAAGGCCAAGAGGAAGATGGTTTGGTCATAGAAATTATGGGTAACGAGAAGCAGCAGATAACAGAGTACATGTGTGAACTCTTGGCGTGGAAGTTAAAACAGGAAAAAATCATGGTTGAGGGACCTGAACCGATTCAATTACGCTTCATTGGCCCACCCAGCATGAAGGGCGAGATGGAAATCAAGCGAGGCGAGGAAGTTTACCGAGTGAAGTATCAGAATATTGAAGCAGAGCTAGAGGCGGTCAAGAAGCAGTTAGAGGACAGGGATTACACAATAAAGGACTTGAATCCTGGCGACGATGTGGCGTGTACAGGATGCGGTTCCGTTACCGAGTATAACCAGGCGTGGGAGGACCTCTACGGTATGCCTCCGTTCAAATGCCTCGTATGCGGAGGAACCGAATACACAGACGCCAAAGAAAGTGACGAAATTCAGAAGAACGTTAGCATCGAGGTCCTCCAAAGAATAGCCGAGAAGCACGGCTACGAACTGGTTAAGGTGTAAATCTAACGGCGGGTAGATTTACTGAGTCGATGCTAATGCATACGGCTGTACGCAGAAATTCAGACCGTAATGGAAAAGGAACTAGGGTTATCAAAGCAGGACTAACGGTAGTAGGTTCTTGGCCCTAACGGGCCATGCTCCGTAGTAAACTCGTCATCTAGGTTTGAGCAGCTTCAGGTAGTCCCATCTCGTAACGATGTTGTTTGGTACTGGGTCGCCTATCATGACTGCGTAGAATTCTGTTAAAGCATGTGCTACCGATGAAATAGATGCTTCCGGAGGATATACCGCTGAAGCCTCTGTGACGTTCGCCTTACGGACACTCGTTTTTCGCAACTCGTCGGGCCAGTTATCTCTAAAGGGAATGTTAGGACGCAGCAATCGTTCAACAAGCATGCGGTCCGTGACTAAGCCGAAGTAGTTATCGCCGTCATACACGGGAACTTGCGTGAAGTTACCCTTAGCCATCTTTCGTGCAGCTTCACCAACTGTATCACTTGTCTGAATGCGTTCAAGTTTCCTCGGAGGAAAGAACGTCCCGACGGGTTCCTGAGGGAGCCGAGAGAGGCGTTGATTGAGATAATCAAGGATTGTCTCCGCCTCATCGTAATGCAACCCTCGTCTCCCATTGAAAAGCTGGGAAATCTGAGACCTGTGTACATCCAATTGGCGGGCCAGTTCCGATTTACTAACGCCAGTTTCTTCGCACCAATATTTGATGAACCTTAACAGGTCTTCAAGGTTCGGCAGAAAGAGATTCGTGCCCTTTACCACTTTTTTGTGATTCTTCATGTTGTGATTTTCACAACTAGGTGTGCCTAATGGGTCCTGTGACCTTTAGAGTGTTGTGGTCAAAATGAAAACCGAATTGGAACTTAGACCCTGCGATAGCTGCCGTTGTCAACATATCATCGCATCCTGGAACCGACGAGAACTGCAGGTGGCGGGGGCATAGAGGTGAATCAGATGCAACGTGTGAGGATTGAATTAAGTCCGACCGAAATCGGATTGAATCAAGAACGTCTGATTAAGAAAGTGATAGCAGATGTCGGAGCTACACAACTTGGCTTCGGCTACACCACGAGTAGCCCTAGCCAGAATGTGCGAGAGACAAAAACATGGCAGACTGACTACGGCCCGTGCACTGTAAACTGGTACAGGCCGAATACCCACCCCCCTGCAATCGGCGAGGTCCACACGCCAGACTTTGATTTCTGGGTGAACGGTCAAAGGTTGGTCAACCTTGAAAGCAAGAATTGGCAGCCTGGGAAATACCCACTTAGCCTACATCAAGTTGAGGAGAAAATAATTTCCAGAGTCTCAGGTCGGCCGGTTCTACTAGGCAATGTTCTCGTGATTGGGGACTTGCTGTGTCAGGAGGGGGACGAACAGCGCATCCTGGAGCTGCTTCAACAATACCGTTTCAGGGTCATACTGACGGGCAGACAGGCAGTTAGTCCTGAAGACGAGACTAGTTACTCGATTATACGGGCGAGACTGGAACCGTTATTGGTAGACCTCTTCATGCTCAGGTGGACCATGCCCAACTAGGCATCTTTGGAAAATGCGCGTGTTTGACGGTTCTGGTTCTGTCTATGACACCTACTGCGTTAACCCGAGCTATTTTCGGCTCTAATCCGCCTTCCATACGGGCACCAGGAGGTATGGTAACAACGGTATACTGTGCTAAGGTAAGATTTACTGGTATAGTGTGGATACTATCTTTTGATTGGCTCCGGATAACCAAGTTAACGGCGAGCCAAACGGTAGGGCGATTTAATCCGCCAGAAGTTCGTATCTCTGATTGTTGTTCAACGAAATTCCCCCCTATGAGTAGAGACGGATTTCGGTTTTACGTGGTGGGGGCGAATAGCCCCTGTGAATCTTGGTGTTAGTTATGACGAAACGGAAGTACGTTTGGATTCCGAAAAGCAAACGCCGACCAGGGCCAGGCAGACCAAAGAATAGCGAACGAGGTCAGGCGGTTAGAACAATAAACATCGGTCTCAGGCTTACAGAGGTTGAGTATCAACGGTTGTTAGCGCATTGCCAAAAAATCGGAATGAGCTTCAGCCAATTCATCCGTATGCTTAGTATCGCTGTGATTCCGCCAACTGAGGAACTCGACGTTCAGGTGTTCAAGCCCCATGAGTGAGGAAGACTCTGAGGATTTGGGAGAGTACGGAAGAATGGGCGTCATCCGAAATTAACTGGCTCGAAGAGCCAATTCACAATCATCCAGTGATAAAGAAAATGACAACCTACCTAGTGAAACGATATGCAAGCGACCATGATTTCATGAACAACCTGAGCTCCGATATGTCGGGTCACACAATTCTTGACGTTATGGTTCGAGGAACCTACTTCTACGTGGTATACTCGTGAGGTGAAAATCAAAAATGACAAATCATAATGAAGACGAGGACCGAAACTCAAGGAGCTACCGGTTACGTAAGGCTCAAGAAACGTGCGGGTATGAACCGACCGAGAACCCACAGATGGGAAACAGAGCCGTGACTCCTACCTTAGGCGACAGTAACCCCTTGTTTACCGGACACGGAGATGCGGTCCGACTATCGAGAACTACGCCTATCACACTGGATGCAAATAACAGGGTTAGCCAAATTCAGTACGTTGCCGCCGTTCTACTGAAATTAATGCAAAGAGGCGTTCAGCCAATGGCGGCTTATTGTGGGTTACATTCGGTACTACTGTTTGCTCAGAGTGATAACAAAGGAACCTATTGACGTGATTACGCCTCTAACTTTCACGGCTCGCCGCATGATAGTCGATGCAACGTAATTCCGATTCCGAATAATGTTCTCATGAGTGTCGTTGACCAGGAACAACCAAAAATCGGGGAATTCATGGACACCATCGTCCGTGTTAAGGAAGACCTTGACAGGGCGATAGAGCAGAGGAAAATTAACGAGTCGAAGACTCGAACTAGACGTTATTTCAAGGAGTAAAATAAAATTGCCAGTAATTAATTTAGCCTATCAGAAGTTTCGGGATAGGGCCGAGGCTGTAACTCGGTTAATGATGTTTGCAAAATCTTTGCTAACCATGGAT
Source organism: Bathyarchaeia archaeon (assembly GCA_049521055.1). Classification (GTDB taxonomy): domain Archaea; phylum Thermoproteota; class Bathyarchaeia; order 40CM-2-53-6; family 40CM-2-53-6; genus FEN-987. The sequence goes on along the minus strand of JBEKPE010000053.1, from coordinate 3,974 downwards.
GCTCAAGGCATGAATGAAGCTCAGGCCATACGGGAGTCAGGCGTGATAACAGTAGAGCGGCCCACCAAACTAGCACTGTATGATGACTCACCGCCAGATGGCTCGCCTATCAGAGAAACTAAGAGGCATATTGCATTCACGGAGTGAGTAACAAATGGCAAAGAAAGATGTAGATTCGTATCCTGGGACAACGCCGCAGGTAACGAACGATAACCCCGCACCGTTGAAACCTAAGAAGTAAGGTCACGGGCGAACTCAGTTCTCCGGTCGGAGTAATGGCTGACCACTTTCTGTCCTGAGTTCATCCAAGACACAGGGGCACGGCTTCAAACTTCCACTTTCCCCGTGCCCATATTTACAAGGGTTAACGGGCCGGTTGCGCCAACGAGGCTACACGTATGCTCGTCATATTCAGCCGACCCTTTCTTAATCATCCGTCTTAACAGAGGTTTAGCCTATGGCCGGTAAAGGTTTCTTAACTCGATGTGAGCGGGTCCCAACTCAGTGGAACCGAACGAATCATTCCGCATGCTTCTACTTGCCTAAACGTCTGGTCAAAGCCTTGGCTGCTGAGGGTATAATTCTGGGCGTTGAGAGCCGATTTACTTTCTCCTTAACCTTAACACGGGATAAGACCGGTAAGCTTCGGTTGACGGCTGCAGACTGGGAGATTCACGCTCCGCATTACAGGAAATCCAGACAAGGCCGTCGCCCTAACGTGCCAGACGGTTACGTGGCCATCCACCGTTAGCGTGGCCTCGAAGAGGCCAATCTGTTTTCCTAAACAACACTCCAACCAGCGTACGCTATATCCGAGATGGAACCAGGGTTTAGAATCAATGCAATAACCCATGGCTTACCATGATTCAAAATGCGAGCCGCAAAACTGCAAAGTCTTAAGCGGTCTCGATTAGGATTGTAGTTGGCTGGTCAAATCCTGTGATACCAAAACCGGCCAAAGCTATCTGCTCGGCAGTTCTGTTAATTCTAATTATAATTCTTGCCGTAGCTTCCATTCCAACAGCGACGAGCCAGCAATTTTCTACATCGACAAGTTTCCTCACAAGCACTCAGACCGAGACCACCACCCAATACTATCAAACGGAATGGAATACAAACACATATGGTTTCGTTTGGTTGCCCTGTCTTTATGACTTTGCACATCGGTTTGCAAGTCCTACTGTTGCATTAGGAGACTTTCCGTATCTAACTCTCCCAGCGGCTGGCAACCCCTATCTTCTACTCATAACCTTCGGCGCATATTCCAACGTTCGAGTCTCTCCCGATGTCAATGTGACGATAGGTCCGGTCTCTATTCTTTCTTCCTCGACGTCCGTTTCGACTGCTTCCGTTGAATTGACCTTAACAAGAACAGCCACATCGACTATGATGACCTCCATGGAGATTTCGTTAACCCAAGGTTATGGTGACTGGATAGGTGCGGTGTTAATCGGGGCGTTAATTATCGCTGGATTATTCTTCGCTTTACGAAAGAGAACTACGCATAGACCCAAACAGGCAACAATAACTCAGTTTGTGAAAGCTCCGTCTTCCTGTATCAAGTGTGGTGCCGAGTTGCCTCCTGCCTCCGATTTCTGCAATAAATGTGGAACAAGACAACATTCATGAGTCGTGAGAATGTTGACACCGAAACCGGCCATGGTCACAGGGCTGCTTCTCGTAGTTTGCAGGTCTTGGTTAGTTCTCAGCTCTTGCGAGCAAAGCCCCAACTCTCTAGAGAGGGATAGCTAGTGAAAAGGAAAATTGTTGGGGCAGCGATAATAATTTGCGTAATATGCGTTCCGTTGTTGGCACTGGTTCTTTACTCGCAATTGTTCCGTCCCACACTGACTTTGGACTATGTTTCGTTTCTCTCAGGTCCCGATGTTGGCGTCGGAGGTGGTGGTGAGGTTATTCTCTCCATTAATGGAACGGGAGTGTTGCAGATAACGTCAATAACGCTCCAGGAGTACGTACCCACTTACTTTCAATCGGATACATATGAGCTTAGTCAGATAGAAATTAACAACATGTACTCCTCGCCAGGTGACAGAGCAGCTTCAACTACTCCCAACGCTAATGGCTATTACACATGGTACTTGCCTGTCACGCTCACCCTCGAAGCAAGTGGCCTTCAGACAGTCGAAGTAACGGTTACCGTGCATGGCCAATATGGGCCCACTTCAATTCTGACAATTATGCCGATTACGATAACTGCATCGCACCGATGCGAATACACTCCACATTGCATATCCTTCTCTCAAATCGTCGTCTATTGAAGTTGCATTCTACTCTAAAGTCGCTACGCTCATTTTCCTAGCAAGGTGAACGGACCAGGGTTAGGTGTGGGTGTTAACAACTGTTGATGAGGGAAATACTCTCATACTACTATTCGGATGATTTCACGTTTTTCTGGCATTCTGCCGATTCCGTTAAACCGATGAAGATTCGGAGTAAGTAGTGTGCCCTTCCAGGGAATCAGTCTAGGATAGTTCCTCCAGGCACCAATACAGGTCACAACTTTGAAGCGAGCACACGAGCGGGTAAGGTTCTTCCACGGAAGCTGTGCGTGGACTCTGGCCGTATGTCTCCTGTGCATCGATGTCTCTGAGGGCTTAACGATAAACGGTATCCGCTAGGTTGGTATGACCACGGTGTGGCTATTGTTAGCGTTTGGATACTGTTGGCCTAGCGGCCAGGCGTCGTTGGGCCGATTCCAAGGAATAGACCCGTGAGGCCCAATATTTTCCAATCGCTCAATAGAAAATTCATCTAGTAGAGCGAAACATTGCTGTTCCAACTCGAAGCTAATGACGAACGGAAATAAGTCATATTAAGTTCAGGAATCAAGCTCTGCCCAAGGGTACGTGTTCCTTGAAACGTGTAACGGCTGGGTTTGGATTACTAGCAGTCCTATTCATGTTTCTGTTGGTTTTGGTTAATGTTGGGCCAGTGTGGGCCGATACCATTAATCCAAACCCTCCCATCGCAGGTCAACCCTTCACCATAAGCGGAACCGCTACGACGGGAGGATTCGGCTCTCTGTATGCTGGGTCAGGCTGTTCTGTTGTCAATAGCATCACGAACGTGTTTGACCCGTCGCCTGGGTCGTTCACCGATTCGTTTCCTGGACAGCCTGCAGGCTCATACTCCTTCTCCCATGAGGGTGACGCATCTGGTTGCGTGAATTTCACAGTCAACTCTGCTGCTTCACCAATCCCAGAGTATCCGCTTGGATTACCAATCCTCGCAATCCTCACAATAATCGGGTACGGGTTAGTTAGGCCGAACTAACTTTCGTTAGAGTCGTTGGGCCGTCGAGGCCCATTCGTTCCAGTACATTCACGATAATGCTTCTCGACACGTTACGTTAAATAGAAATGACTTCCTCACACAGTTGAGAGGTTTGGGGAGCTTATGGTTCAAAGGTTGAGGTTCATTGCCGTTACGGTGCTTTCGATTCTGCTGCTCACGATTGTAGGAGCCGTCTCACTCTCTCCAGCATACGCTGGTGTTATTACCTCGTCGTTTCATGTTTCACCTACCGCTGCATTGCTGAATCAACCCGTAACCTTCTACGGCCAGGTCTCACCACCCTTCAACTCCCCGACGACTGGTGACAGTATAGAAGTCCTAGTCTGGAGCGGCACGGGATGCGTTCTCCCAGATGACATTAGATTTATTCCGCTAACAGTGAACTTGGCTCCCTCCACCCCCCTACCTTCATACACTCTTACAGGAACTACCGATGCCGATAACGCAGGGCATTACAGCATTACTGTTCCAGGCGGATTCCCTGCTGGCTCGTACAGTGCCCGATTCGAAGACTTGACATACCTTCAGAACAATGTAGGGATAATTTTGGGCTGCGACCCTTTCACTGTCAGTTCAACCCCAATACCTGAATACCCATTCGGATTAGCGATACTAGCAGTCTTCATGATAATCGCATACGGCGTGATAAGACGCAAGAC
>JBEKPE010000052.1:0-13774 GCA_049521055.1 Bathyarchaeia archaeon | reverse complement strand
TCAATCCCATAATGTTGTCGTGCTTAGGGTTCACTGGGTATATCTTCCTCCGCTCTCTACCTAACATAAGGTTGCGCATCAGCGACTGTCCCACTGAACCCTCCTTCTCCGATGCACCAATAGCCGCCACACTCTTGGGGTTCAGCATCTTGTCAATCGGCGGCAATTCATCTCGCACCTGCACGATTTTCGTTTTCCGCAGGGGCTGGTTGATATTCTACGCACATTGGCGCCGCATCTCTATTCTTTCTATTCTTTCTGCACAGCCTTATCTCCGTTGGGTTGTATCCAGAGCCCAACCAGTAATTCAAGAGAGACATACTCAGCGGCCATTGAGATCATGAATAGTTAGCTTGGCAAATAACTGGGTAAGCTAGATCGCCACGTTCGCTTATTTGATGTCGATTTAAACGCTTAATTCGATGGATCTGTCCCGCGAGTGTGAGGTTATATGTACCGGTAAATTCGGGTCAGAATCTCCTGCCCCATCTCTGAAACTCTCCGGAGACTATAATCCATATTTCAGTTCTAATTGATCTGTCAGCCACGGAAGAATCATTTTACTCCTCAGATACTTGACGATCTGAACCTCAGTTTTCATGCGCAATATCCAACGCCTCAAACTGATTACAGGTGAAACGGAATTATGATTTCTGATTCCGTACGTCATTGTCGAAGCAAGCTGGTCCTGAGATACGTTGACGTATGACGGATTATCAGCAGCCTATAGCTGATACTAGTAAATTGGGGCTGAAATCCCCCCGATGAAGGATTTGTGCGCATGACACTCACAGCCATAGCCCTTAACCCCTGCAGAACCAAGAGCACTTGGCCAAGGCGATAGCGGATGGTTACTTTAGCTGTGATTGTACCATGTCGGAACGACTGCGACGCAGCGGAGAAGTTGGTTTCAAGTTTCAGTGAACAAACCATTCAACCAGACAAAGTTGTCGTAGGTCACGATAAGTGTCTTGGCCAGAGTGGATGCACCCAGTTTGGAAACAAAGCTGCAACAATCAACTTCTACGCCAAGCAGCTCGACACCGACTACATTGTAGTCTTGGATGCCGACATGAAGTTAACGCCAACATTCTTTGAGGCATTCAAGATCGCCTTCGAACGAACAATGCCGACCGTAGGCAGCGGCGTTGTCTACGCACTATCAGAGAATACAGCGGCGAGGAAGAACCGACTTATTGGATTCGGCAGTGGGGCAATGCGCTGGTACTGGTTCGGGGGATGCATGTACATGCAAAGAAGCTTCCTCGTAGCCAACCCTATGCCTACGGAAACTGTACTTGAGGACGTTGTTTACGGTAAACTACTCGAGAAGAGGGAAATCAACGCCGAATTCGTTCCCAACGCTGTCTGTTTCATGTGGAGGAAGAACGAGTGCTTAATCCGACAACTACGAAGACAAATTCGGTTCATGCTGGGATCACTCGAACAAACCCGTTACCATCTGAGTCGACACACGCCTGCCCTTTACGCCGCCCTTTCCACCGGCTATGTTCTTACTCTGCTGGGGGCTTTCAGACTTAACCTGGTTTTTGGATTCAGCCTCTTTCTCGGCTACACTCTCCTAGTCGCAGCATGCTATTACTCAGGCTCTCAGTATGAAGAGAACGGTCTCGCCGTCACTCTCACATACAGCCTATTGTGGCTTCCAATCCGCTGCTACACGTTTGCACTGTTTATCGCAAGGAAAAAGATATGGTAGGCGCCGCCCCTATCAAGAGTCCCTCGGAGTCTCACTATACCAGATACTCGCTGAAGCTTACCGGTAAATTGGGGCTGAAATCCCCTACCCCGAACGGAACAACTAATCCCTGGGCAATGGCGACAGTTTCTGAATCCTCCGTGTCGTTCTAAATTCTAGTTTAATCAACTTCGCCTAGTATGCAACGTTAATCCGGGGATCAAAGGCATGGCACTTCGCAGACTTCGTGGAAGGACCTCAGTTATGGTCGTTATCGTGCTGCTCATCGCCGTTCTGGTAGGTGGAGGTTTGGCGTGGAAATGGTCGGCTCAGGATACCTCCTACGTCTTTAGTCCCTGCCCGGGGCTAACGGTGACGTCCACTGCCACGACTGGGATATGGAACTGTCCTAACGAACCGGCGCTCTCCGCAGGCCAAAACGTAACTATGACAGGGACGTGGGCGACTGGATACGAAACCCTCGGCTGCGTGCCGGTGAATGCCAGCTCGCCTTGTATGGTTCCGCAAATTGCTATTCTCACACATTACCTTCGCACGAATATGGGAGTAGACAATTGGTTCGTTATTCAGTGGAAACAGAGCGAAACGGTGGAGCCAACCGATGGACAGACGGTGACGGTAAGCGGAACTCTCCAAGTAATCACCTATCCGTCCAACCCAGGAGCCACGTACCCCATCTACCACCTAAACAATGAGACCGACGGAACCAATTTACTGCAACCTCAACCAAGCTTCGAGATAACCAACGCAGTTCTCGGGTAGAGAGTGATCGGACCCGCACCTTATTCGGTTCAAGTCCCTCCGGACCCGCCACCAAAACGCTCGGACAGCTTACTAGTAAATTGCGGCTGAAATCCCCTCTTCCTTCTCTTTACTCGTACGAGTTTGTGATTTTGAACTTCAACCGCTTTCTTCCCACATTACAGAAATGCGTTTCGGTTCAAACGGTAAGTAAGTTTTCAATGACTCAATGTGCTGAATCGTGGCGGGCCCGCGGGGATTCGAACCCCGGACCCCAGGCTTCTCCCGCTTCCTGAAAGCGTTTAGAGGGCCTGTGCTTTAGACGCTCAAACCAGAAGCACTATCCAGACTGAGCTACGGGCCCAAACCCGAAACCAGACCTGCCAAACTAAAAGCGTTGAGGCCCAAGAGGTTCGCAAGCTGATAGGTGTGAATTTCGCGCGTGTATAACATAGGCTAGACACGCTGTTTCCGGTTACCGTTGGATTCGGTCCGGAGAACAGTCCGAGGATTCTCTCGTTTGAGGTTGTCTGACCGTTCGAAGTATTGTGTTCGGGCAAGTAGCATCTTAACGAGCAAAATGGGGCAAGAACCGCTAAAGTGACCGATTTCCGCCCCTTTTCGTTATTCAACCTTGAGCATCGAAGTATGGGCTGCAAAATCCGGTGAGGTTTGACACTATCTTGTAACTAACTATCAAGTCAAACTAACTCCATCCCGCATCCTGCCTTAGAAACCTGTCAATGAGGGTTGTTTGAAGAAATTGGCTTACATGTGCTACTATCACCCAAACCTACCCGCGAACCAAGTATGCAGTCGCTGCGGTCGAAGAATATGCTTTTCATGCACCAAACCTTACGGTGAACTCGCCTTTTGCCCCAGTTGCTACCACATGACTGTGATGAATCAACCCGCCTCACAAGTGGCGTCCCCGATGGGGCCCACATTGTATGCGCAGGGTGGCTTACCTTCAGGCGGAGTAGTGTACGGCCCATTCCCTAAGGCTCACTCGCCTCGCCGGTATTCGTTGCTCGTGGTCTTACTACTGACGATTTCATCGATTCTAATCTGGGCTAATGCGGAGGCGCTTCTTTGGCCAGGTTTCTTTGCATTTTGGGTAGGCCTCTTTCCATGGGTATTTTTCCTTGGCAGTTTCAACTTCATCCTTGGTGTAGTGCTGGGGTTGGTGATTGACGGTGCAGTGCTTCTATACATGCTAGGATTCAAAGTTCTAGCAGCATTCATGGTCTTCCCCACCGCAATAGTGAGCCTCTTCATAGGCGGCGGCTTCATAGTGGGACTGATACTCGCAGTCATAACCGGGATCTACATGATAATGAACGAAAGGGTTTGGCACCCTTAGACCGCGAAGCCTCAACTCTCTATTCTAAGAATATCGCAGGCCTGTAGGGTTCGGCGATCTTCGCTCTTCCCTTCGGATCGTAAAGGGAAGCATCTTCTTCACCGTGAACTTCAACTTTAGTCTTCAACTCCGCGCCAAAGAATTGCTGCGCCTCGGTGAACACGCTTCGTTCATCAACTTCCCCCACCTCCAACCTTTTCGCGCGTAGTTCACTTGGCATCGTCTTGACTTGCTGTACGATTTTCGCCGCGAATTTTGGAAGGTCTTTCGCAGAGGCAACTTTAGCCGAGAGCATGTCACGGATTAGCCCGTCGAGAGTTTCGGGGTGTGAACTGGCTCTTGCTAGAGCCTCAGAGTACACTCGCCATTTCCATTTGGCTGCGGCGTAATAGTGCACAGTCTTCGGGCTTAGTTTGGTCGTCGCCATTATTTCCTGCGTATCTTGCAACGTTTGCTTGATCAGGAGCTCTAACTCGTCGGAGCGTGGATCCGCGCTCACTTGCTCAAATTCCGGCCATCCGGCAACGGCGACAAACCGTTCATGACCCGTTATTTGCCAAGCTTCTTCGCTTAGGTGTGGGGCAAAAGCAGCCATCAGCCGGATCCATTTCGAGATGAATATGTCAATGGTTCTGGAGTCAGGTTTTGCGACTCTACGTTCGTACCATCGTAAATCGTTCCATACATCGTACAGAGCGATTGATGTCGCTGTGCGCGTTTTTAATCTCGCAATGGCATCACCAATCAAACCTGCCTTAGCGTTGATTCGACCCATCAACCAATTTTCTAGATGTCCATTCGCGACTTGCTCTTTCGGTCTCCGGGCGACGGCTTCGACGAAACGCAGGAAAGCTTCAAGCCTGCCCTTCACGTCACGAACGTTCTCAGCCCGCCAGTCAGGGTCGTCCATACCCTCCGAGCCAAGCAGTACAGCACATCGTACTGCGTCTGCTCCGAATTCCTCGCAAGCCTTCCACAGGGGTACAAAGTTGCCTTTAGATTTGTGAATCGTCCGCCCCTCCAACAGCATGAATCCGTTGACCCCAATAGCTTTCGGCCAGTATCGCTGCTCGAAAAGCGCCACGTGATGGAAAATGAAGAAGCTTAGATGATTGCCGACCAAATCTTTTCCTGAGTTGCGCATGTCTACCGGATACCAGTAGAGAAATTCGTTACGAATCTCCTCCATTAGCGTCCGTTCTATGCCGGCTCCCTTGGCGACTTCGCCGGGTTTACCGCTGCCATAGAATATGAAATCGAAAACCTCAGGAGACAATTGAGAAGCCTTGACTCTTCCCGCGTTGACGAATTTGCTTATCATGTAGTATGCCATGTAAATGGTTGAATCGCTGAGTGTTTCAACGATCCAGTCAGGGCTCCAAGGGAGCGGCGTGCCTAGGCCGGTTCTGCGGGCACAGGGCCAATCTTGCAACCAATCGATGATACCGTTGAACCATGCCCTGGCTTCCTCAGGGTAGAAGGCCATTTCAGCTATGGCTTGGTGCGCGAGCTTCTTCCAATCGGGGTCTGAATATTTGAGAAACCATTGATCCTGTATTATTTTTGCAACACATTCTGTCGTACATCGGCAAACGACACGTTCAGGTAATTCGTACATCACATCAGCGATTCGCTTGCTTCTGAAATCTGCGACCAGGGCCTCTTTAACATCTGAAACTCTCCGCTTCGAATATGGACCGCAATTGTCCCTCATTATGCCGCTGTGAAATTCCGCTTTGTAAATTTCCTTCGTAGCTTCTTCCGCCAACGGATCCGTCTGGTTACGAATACCCATCCGATCAACGATCTCAATCGCCGGAAATTCCCCGTATCCCCCAACCGAGATTACTGAAATTGGTTGGATGCGCGCCAACTCGGTTGAATCGACGGAGTATCCTGCCACAGTGGCCGGATTCTTCTGAACGTCCCTTAGTGCTAGCAGGTCGAAGGGTGCATGCGCGGGGACGCTGTAAACCAACCCCGTAGCATGATTGGTTTTGACAAATTCCCCCGGTAAGATCAGTAGCGGCCTGTTTTGAATTGGGTCTGTACACGTTTTTCCGATCAGTTCAGCGCCTTTCAAACTTCTGATGACGTTTACTTGCTTGAGCTGATTTTGTAATTTTTCGGCGGCTGCTTTGCTTACGATCCATTTTTCTTCGTTGACGTCGGCTTCTACATACTCACCTTCTGGGTTGACCCATAGATTCGTTACGCCGTAGATCGTCTCAGGTCGGAATGTTGCGCATGGTAGGAGTAGGTTTCCCATCTTGAATTTTACTAGCGTAAATTCCTCAGGCCGCACACCTTCCCCTTCTAAACGATCGGCGTCACCGGTTGGACTCTGATCCTTGGGGCACCAGACTACAGGATGTGTGCCTTTTGTAACGTAACCTTTCTCACGCAACCGCAAATATTGCCATGTGACGAACTTGCTGAACTCTTCGTTTAGAGAGCTCGTGTGAAACTCACGCCGCCAATCTACAGAGGTTCCGAATCGTTTTATGGCGTCTCGGTTCACGGCGGTGTAGTATTGTGCCATGTAGGCGGGGTCAACGAATTTTCTGATCTCTGCCTCAGGAACCTCGTCAACCTCTCTAATCGGGCGTATGAATTCTTCGTCCCCGTTCTTGATGCGTTCAGCTGCGCCAGCAACGGTTTTGCCAGTCCAATGCCAGGCCCAAGGGAAGAGGACGTTGAACCCGCGCATGCGCATGTATCGGGCGTAAGCGTCGATTCTGGCAGCAGTAAAGCCGCTCCCGACATGCAAGGGTCCGCTCATGTATGGAAAGGGGAAAGTAACGAAACATTTCTCACGTTTCGGATCCGGATCGGCTTCGAATACCCTAGAGTCAGCCCATTCCTTTTGCCATTTTCTATCTATCTCAGCCCAATCCACTGCCACGATCATCACTTTCTCAGCATTTCATTGACGGCCTGCTCGGATTCATTGACGACTACATCTACTGTGTTTAGTTTTGTGCCTCCGCCCTGGCCGAAGTTGTCTTTACCGCCGCCACCCCCGCCTACTAGAGCAGCCAGCTTCGCGGCTAACTTCCCCGCGTGTATGCCGTGTGCGATAGCGCCCTTTCCCGCACCGACTAAGACCCTCACCGAATCTTTAGCTAGGACTAAGATTGCGACAGCGTTCGCGTCGTTTTGGATGATTTCGTTGTTGAGCATCACTAGGTCGTTTTCATCACCAGTCTTGTATTTCGTCACAACCAGCTTGACCACTCCCACTGTTCTTGCGGAAGCGGAGAGGCGTTGAGCCTCTTGCTTAGCCCACGCTTCTGCGAGGCCCTCCAACCTTTTTGCCATGCGTGACTTTTCATCGACGAGTGTCTGCACGTATTTGTCCAGTTTCTCGATTGGTGCTTCGATGATCGTTGATATCTCGTTCAGTTTCCTCTCTTGTTCCTCAACCGCGCGAAGGGCTTGAGTTCCGGCAGCGAATATTATGCGCTCAACACCGTCCTGAATGCGTTCCGTGCGGAGAATTTTGATGGTCCCGATCTGCCCTGTTCTTGTGCAGTGAGTTCCGCCGCATGCTTCTACATCCCAGTCTCCGATCTTGATGACGCGCAATTCACGGCCAGGGACGACGCCGCCCTGGTAAAGTCGGAACCCGTACTGTTGCTCAGCCCGCTCCCTAGGCATCCACTCTGATTCAACTGGAATATCTTGCAGAGCAACTTCTGTGGCTCGTCGCTCTATCTCTCTCGCCTGCTCATCAGTGATTTTCTCGTAGTGGGAGATATCGACGCGACTTGACTCAACCCCTTTCTGCGCTCCCGCTTGCCAGACATGCTGCCCCAAAACTCTCCTCGCGGCTCCTAGGATGAGGTGTGTGCCCGTGTGGTGACGCATGAGGCTGATACGCCTCTCCCACTCAATTGCGCCCCGGACACTTTCGCCTACCTTCGGTAGCTTCCCGTCAATTTGGTGAACGACGACGCGCCCGACTTTCTGTGTCCCAACCACCTTCACAGGACCACCTGCAGTTTGGATTACTCCTATGTCCCCGGGTTGACCTCCACCCTCTGGGTAGAAGCAGGTTTGGTCTAGGACAATGAACTTGTTTTCCAGGACAGCGATTACTTTGCCTTGAAACTCTCGTTGAAACGGATCATTGTAGTATAGCCGAACCGTTTCGGGCAGCTCGCTCACCATATCCTTCAGCGATGCCCCAACATCAGATTCCTCATCTTCGTCAGACGCTCGCTTTTCTGACAGATGCTTTTGCAGGACCATGGCGTAGAAGTTCCCGGGCGCATTGACTGCAACGCCTAATGGCTCCGCGACTTCTCTAACGATATCAGGAACCATCCCCTGGGAATCATATAGCTCTACTAGAGAGCCAGAGGGAATCTCCTTCTGCCCTTTCGCTTTGAGGTCGATTGCGATTTTCTTTACTAAGTCAGCGCCGCGTTCCAGAGTTCTCTTATACTTTGATTCTTCGGATTTGATTGCTTCCGCTATCTCACGCCTCATGTCTTTCAGTTGCTGGAAGTCGTCTCCCCAGTAGTCGACCTGCGCGTCCAAAATCTCAGGCATTCTATCTTCGATTCCAAGCTGCCGAAGCATTCGGTAAGTGCGCCGAATCAGCAACCTTGTCAGATAACCCTCTTCGACGTTCGATGGTACTACGCCTTCAGATAGTAGGAACGCGATCGCTTTTGTGTGGTCAGCTACAGCCATAGCAGATTCGATTGGGACTATTCCCTTTTCGAGGTCTCGCCAGTCCATACCAACACTCTCAGCTTCCTTCTTGCGTGCCTCGATTCGGCTGTCGCCGCGTTCAATGTTCATGTAACTTGAGTACGGAACAACCTTCGCAACTAACTTCTCATCATACTTCAGACCGGCCAAACTGAAGATTTTGTCTAACACGGGGCCATAGAGAACTTCGAACGCGCTGGCCGTCCCTTGGCTCAGCCATGCCCATCGTTCGATCCCGTAACCCGTATCAACGGTTCGTATAGGCAGCTTCTGTAATTGATCGCCTTGGACCTTGTACTGCATGAAGACCAAGGTTGAGATCTCCAGACCGGCAGCGAGACATTCCAGGTCAGGCCCCGCATTTCCACCGCCCGACCAGAAATGCTCTTTGTATGATATCGATTCAGATTTCAGGCCGAAACTTTCGGTTGCTAACTGATGGTGGTACCGAATGGTCTGATCCATCCAGTAGATTTCCTTATCCGGAAAATTGAAGGCGTGAGCTCCACCCATCTCAAAGATCAGTTCATGCCGTCCCAACGTAGGGCCGACATTGTCTATGTCCGTAAAACGGATCGAGGGTTGGCTGACGACTAACGGGTTTGCTGGGGGCGGAATGAGGCCTTCTGTGACGTATGGCTGGAAATCGTAGATTGAAGCACCTACCAAGAACACGTCGTCCCTCCAGCGCGCGACGACGGGGTAAGGTTTGATTCTGGTGTGGCCGTTTTTTTCAAAGAATGATAGGAATAGCTCCCTCATCTCGTGAATTGAGTATCGCTTCTTTGCCGGAGGCTTGCCGATGAACGAGTATTGCACGCATGGGCTGTCTCCGCAAAACCTCTCATCACCCTTTTGCGTCCAGAAGTAGCCTTTGCAGCGTTCACACTGCTTACGTACGAATCCGTTCTCTTTGAAGAACGGAACCGCGAATTCCTTCTCACTAATCTCCAATAGTTACTACCTCTAGCCGACAGAACAGAACGACGCAAACTGGGTTAGTAAGTTATTTGCCTCGTCCTCTGGCAGCGAGGGCGAACGCGAGGGCCTGAAGCAGAAGGCTTGCAAACATCATCGGCCCGACTCCTGACTGGTTTTCCTAGATCTAGCTGATATAGCTTATTCCGGCCATGGACCGATTAGTTTGACCTACTGAATTCCTTAGGAGAACCTCTAGGAAATCACGCGGTTCTGTAGGGTTGGTTACTTGGTCTCTCGGGGCACTATCTCACATTTCATCATGTTTGTCTCTCGATCGTAGACGACGTTCCTGTACTCGAGAGTTTTGCCTAGAAACGAGGTCAGTACGCCCGTCCACCATGAGAACAGAAACGCCTTAGCAGCACCTTCGCTACCCTTCACGGAAGGATTCGAAACCTCCACCAATATTGGACCGGGGCCCTTTTGGGGCATTGTTACTTTTGTGGCCCCTATCCCGGCCATCCGATCCCACTCTTCGACGAGTCTGATTAGTTCGTCAATGGTTAGTTCAGGTTTCTCTTTTCGAAGCAAAGCGCCGTCCTGCTTTCCTGATCTGGATTCAAGGTTGTTCATGATGACTTCGCCGACCTGAACTCCGACGAGCGAGTCGAGGTAGTCGCACAGTGCTTGAGCGTCGATGGCGGTCTCCCGGCGGCCTAGGATACGTAGCTCCCCATTCTTCCTATCCCAGACTGGCCCTTCCACCGTAGAACTAACCTCCTATTTCAGAGTCCGTCGCGTCGTAGATCAAAGAAGGATAAGAACCGATGGTTTCACATCGAGTTTAGGAGGTGTGCAAATTTCAACCTTCAGACTCCCTTTGGAAAACGCTTCAAGCGCCTGAGATGGCGAGGTTGAATGTCACTCTTGGCTTCGTCTGTTGGAGCGCGAAAACCGTCGGGGCTCTGATTCCTGTACGGGGCTTCCTTGCTTCCCACACCAGGGTTGATGAAGGTCGTACAGTCGCCTGCCTTCCTCATTATTGGTAAATTTGGCACCACACCTACAGACCGTGTACTCCTCGGACAACTAAACGCACCTAGTCTTGCTCCTAGCGGTAGCGCATCACGGTCATATAGAATTTCAATCTAACAGCTAAAGAGGGCGAAGAGAAGGCACGGGAAATAGTCTAGAGTAGGATAGGCAGCCAGAGCCTCAGTCGAGCAACACTCGGAAAAGCTCGCGCCCCATTACCTTCACCCACCAGTATCCTCGACCCTCCGCGCCGTCCCCATAACCAGCTCAAGGGACCGCTGGATCACGTCGAAACCCGTTGTTATCTACCGCGTCTGTGCCATGCCAAGCAAACGTGACAAAATCCAGTAGCAAACTTGGAATAACAATCCCACACTTCTGCCAAAGCGACAACCCGGCTCGGGCCGTTGTCCGGCTCACAGTGGCAAACCAAACAGCCGAAGCAAGCTTCTTGGCGCTAGCTGCACCATGGGTCACAATTCCCACAAGCATCTGCACAAAACTGAACATAGCCTATGGCCAGTCGCTATCGATTCTTGAACTCAAACCGATCCAACCGCACACCCGTCCAGCCTTCAGAACTGAGGGAGAGAAGGTGGACATGCTCTCGCTCATCCCACCAACTTCCACCAACGGTTACCCGCTTTACGTCGACGAATACGAGAACAACGTAGAACAATGGCTTAGAATCTGGTATCACCACCCAAGAGGAGCCGCACGCCAAATAGAACTCAGACGATGGATCGACATATCCAAACTCGGCCAGCTCCTAGGGCAACTTCAAGCCGAGGGCGACAAGAAGAGCCTCAGAGTCGTCTTCAAGAACGCCTCGATTTCAGAACACGCTGACTTTGTAACGGCACTCTGTGAGTTAGGAACACCAGCGACCAGCATTCTGGCGAGGTGCATTTTGAATCCAACGAAGTCATCCCAAGAAAGCGCTAGGGAATACGCTACTTCATACACTAGGGCGACTGGAATTCTCATTTCATCGATAAACGAAAACATCGCAATGAAAGGGGCGATGGTAGCTGAAACCTGTGTGAGATCATCCATACTCGCGTCGATACTCAGTTCGGCGATGGATGAAACGCGCGAGGGGACTATTGCAGACGAAAGCCTTCGGCACGCATTTCTTGCAAAACTTCTCAGCGGCGACGGATCACTCGATGCAAGAAAAACTCCCAGAAGGCTCGACGTCCGGGTTAAGATTGTCGACCAGAATCTGAAGTATCTCTCGGACTATGCTGAGATTCTTGCCAAGGAAGGTTTCATTGCACATGTGCTCCCTGAACAAATAACTGTCCGTGCATATTGCACCTGGCTGAATCTGCTCACGCTCTATCAGATTTCTGCCTTCAGAAACAATAGGAACTGGACCAAATTGATCTGCTCAATCATGATACAAATGAATGGCATGGAAAATCAGGGCTACAAGCGAATTCAAGAATTGTCTAGCCTTGAGAAGATCACAAGTGCAGACGTGTCGACTAACTATTCTATTGGTCTTCGCTCAGCGAATTTGTGGATAGGCACAATGATCCGAAGAGGTCTGATTGAGACCGTACCGAAAGTTGGTGGCGGATTCAAGAATTATCGAGTGTCCGCGAACGGAATACAGATGGCCAAGATTCTCGAAAATATTGAACGCGAATACAAGGAAATTTGTAGTCAACAAGGAATTGAGGACGCGGAGGTGGTCCTCCAACGGACTAAACGAAAGCTGAACCGAACGCCACCTAAACAAGAGGATTCAAAAGCCGTAATCAAGCCTTACCGGCCTTGAATAAGGCTGAATTGAGGCGTATTTGGCAAAAGGAGCTCAAAACTACCCGAACAAAGCACCTAAACCAGCCAAGGCTTCTTCTGATTTCTTTTCTTCTTTCTTTTCTTCTTTCTTGCCTTCGGTGGGTGCTGCGGGTGCTGGTGCTGCTGCGACTTGCATTGTTTGTGCTGCTTTGAGGGCGTCGTCTATTTTGATTTCGGAGAGTGCGGCGACTAGGGCTTTGATTCTTGGTTCTTCGACTTTGACTCCTGCTGCTGTTAGGACTTTCTTTACGCCGTCTTCTGTTACTTTACCGCCTGCTGAGTGGAGCAGGAGTGCTGCGTAGACGTATTCCATTTCTTACACCGAATTTTAGCGGGATTCCTGTGGTTACCCGAACTCCCTCTTTTCAACCTTTTCCTTCGGCAGCCGGCGTTTCGGCGTTTTGTTGGGGCGCGAGTACTTCAGGTTTTACCGCTGAAATTGCTGAGGAGAGCGAACTCGCGTTAGCATATGCCCTCCGAATAATGAGGTTGGTAGTTTGTTTCGTAAAGAATCCCGCTTCAACGCTAACTTCGACCGCTTGCCGATACGCCTTGGAGATCATCATGGGCGCCGTCTCGGGTAGCATAATGTTCGCTTCCACCGCGACACCGATAGCTAGTCGTGCGGCTGAGGAGATGTCGGCTTTCATTTTGTCGAGGTCGAAGGCGAGATCGTTGGGGCCGAGGAGTTGGCCGTTGTCGTATGCGTATGAGAGCGAGAGTCCAGCTTCCATTGGTTTCATTCCGAGTTTCGAAAGTAGGGACGCGGTCTTAACGGGGATTACGTCCCCTTTCGATACAACAATGGTATCTTCAGCGACGAAGATGCTACCACCTTCAATCCGAGTTTTCACCTTCGCTTCGTTGAATTCGCTGATGACCGGGCCAGGTTGCAGGCCTGTGTTTCCGCCGGGGATCATTATGTCGCTTGTAGCGATGTCTCCCCCTTTGGCTGGGACCCTAACTTTGTTCTTGTTGAGGAAGATGATTAGTTCGAATGGGTTCATTTGAGTAAAGATCAGAACTTTCGATCCGGTTAGGGAATCTGCGAACTGGTTCACTTTCTCTTTCTGGCCCGATGCTTTTTCAGCGGCTTTGCGCAGAATAGTGTTCTTGGCGACTATGAGTTCGGCTTTGCCACGTAGCTTCTTTCTGATTTCCTGAATCTGAGATGAGCGTACTTTCTGTAGGTCGGCTACGGCTATTACTGAATACTTGTTGAGTAGTTTCGAGAGGTCGTCGAAGATTTCTTTCTTCCAAACGGCGACCTGTTGGGTGAGCATCGTCAATCACTTTGTGAGGCTGATCTTTACCGGTTTGCTCATCGTTCCCTTCACGAGGATTTCGCCGATGTTCTTGAAACCTCTCTCAAGCTTCTGCTCGATTCTTGAGACAACCGCCTGAATGTTCTCCACAAGCTTCTCGTCAGGCATGGCCTCCGTTCCCACCCGACACTGCAGGAC
>JBEKPE010000051.1:0-13781 GCA_049521055.1 Bathyarchaeia archaeon | reverse complement strand
AATCTGGCTCCGAACCACGACTGGTGAGAGGTCGAACCCCAAACCAACACCCACACCTTCCGAATCGAACCGGCTCCATAATAATTACCCTAAATCAAGAACCATCGATCGACAATACTACTCAGGGTTCTTAGAAAAACGGAAAATGTGATGCCGGGCAAGCGACCGCCCGGTAGCCCCATCCTACGCAACTTGTTCCTCTTGCCGTATGTTCTTGTCGCGTTCCGGGTTAAGTCTCATCTTTGCTTTTTGTTTCTTCGCCAACTCAATTCACCTCCAGTCCCAATCCGATCTCCTGACTGTAACCTCGAGCGGATTCAGGATACTTAACCACGCGTGGAGAAACGAAAAAAGCCGTCACAAGTTCCACAATTCCACCCAGAGGACCTACAATTGCCTAAAACTCCGAGTACATGCTTGGGATCGGATGGGCAACAGAGACTACGCCGTCAATTTGCCGGAATTCCATCACGTATTCTTGAGTGGTCGACTCAATCAAAATGATTAAATGAGTTCGTGTGTTGTTGCCATCCCGAAATTTCGGAGCAGAGTTGAGATATAGTGCCTCGTTACAAGTCCACGACTGAAATACAGAGGATCATAGCGAACAAGGAACAGATCCGAAAGACGTAGACTAGTCCGCGTCCGGAATATATGGGCATCATCGCCCACGTCGACCACGGTAAGACGACGATGAGCGATTCCCTCCTTGCCGCTGCCGGTCTTCTGTCGCCAGGGATGGCTGGCACAGCGCTAGCCCTCGATTACATGGAGGAGGAGCAGAAGCGGCAGATGACGATCAAAGCCGCCAACGTAAGCCTACTTCACGAGCGGAACGGAAAACCCTACGTCATTAACTTGATCGATACGCCCGGCCACGTGGACTTCTCAGGCCGAGTAACACGCTCTCTCAGAGCCACAGATGGAGCCGTAGTTGTGGTTGATTCCGTTGAGGAGATTATGGTTCAGACCGAGACGGTTACCAGGCAAGCACTTGAAGAACGGGTTCGGCCTGTGCTCTACATAAACAAGATCGACCGACTCATCAAAGAGCTGAGGTTAACCCCCGACCAAATACAGGAGAGGATCGGGAGGATTATCACAGAATTCAACCGACTCATCGAACTCTACGCGGAACCCGAGTACCGAGAGAAGTGGAAAGTTAGTTTCGCAAGCAATACAGTCGCTATCGGTTCCGCTAAGGACAGGTGGGGGTTCAACGCGGAGATCGCCAAAGAGCAGAACGTAAGATTCTCCGACGTTGTAGACGCCTACCTGAACGACAAGATAACTGAACTGACCATTAAAGCACCTTTGCATGATGCCGTTCTGAACATGGCGGTTGAAGCGATGCCCCCTCCACACGTTGCGCAAAGATACCGCGTCCCGAGAGTCTGGAAGGGGAACATTGACAGTGAGGTCGGCAAGGCAATGCTCAACTGCGATGACAACGGGCCCGTGGTTATGGCCATAACGAACATCGTCGTAGACCCACAGGCTGGAATTGTGGCGAGCGGTAGATTGTTTTCGGGCACGATTACGGAAGGGTCAACCTTCCACCTTCTCGGTGCCCGCGTAGACCAGAGAGTTCAGCAGGTGTGTATTTTCATGGGCCCCTACCGAGAAATCGTGGGGACAATAAGCGCTGGCAACATTCCAGCCCTTCTAGGGCTTGAATCGGCTAAGGCCGGTGAGACGCTTTCAACCATCAAAGACATTGCACCCTTCGAAGCGGTTCACTACGTCACCGAACCAGTCGTCACGATGGCGGTTGAGCCGAAATTTAGCCGAGATCTGCCGAAGCTCGTTGAGCTTCTGAGGAGACTGAGCCTCGAGGACCCGAACCTAGTAACCAAGATCAACGAGGAGACCGGGGAATACCTCATTGCAGGAATGGGGACTCTCCACTTGGAGATTGCAAACACCCTGATCACCAAGACGGGGCTAGAGATCGTAACCACCAAACCCATCGTAATCTACCGCGAGAGCATAAGAGGCCCCGCTGGGCCGGTTGAAGGCAAATCGCCGAACAAGCACAACAAAATCTACCTCAGCGTCGAACCCCTACCCGACAAAATTATCGATATGATAAAGGAGGGGAAGATCGGCGAATACCAAGACAAGCACGAGATGGCAAAGATGCTGCGCGAAGAAGGATGGCCTCCCGACGAGGCACGTGGGGTTTGGAGTGTGGATGAGGGAAGCAACATGCTGGTAGAGGTAACGAAGGGAGCGCAGTACGTTCAGGAAGTGAAGGACATGGTCATAGCAGGGTACCGATGGGGCCTGAAAGAAGGACCCCTCGCCTATGAACAGATTCGGGGAATCAAAGTGAAGATCACGGACGTATCCCTGCACGAAGACCCAGTCCACAGAGGCCCCGCCCAAATCATGCCCATGAGCAGACGCGCATTCTTCGTAGCATTCCTCAACGACAACCCCGTCCTCCTAGAACCAATTCAGAGGATCACCGTCAAGGTTCCACCCGAACTCTTAGGAGCCGCAACAAGCGTGATCTCGCAGAAGCGAGGCAAGATCGTATCCGTAGACCAACGAGGGCACTTGGTTTACGTGGTCGGCGAACTGCCCACAGCGGAAAGCTTCGACCTATCCGAGGTCATGCGCGGCGCCTCCCAAGGAAGAGCATTCTGGGGACTTGAATTCGCACATTGGGCCCCCGTCCCACAATCCCTGGTCGGCACAGTCATCTCTGAAATACGAAAGCGAAAAGGACTACCGCCCGAACCCCAGAAAGCAGAAGACTTCATAGAATGATTTCCATAAAGGCAAATCCGCTGTATTTCCCCTCATGTTTCGGCTTCTAAGAAATGAAGGATCATACTGCTTCCGAACGCCGGAATAGAACTAAGGGTAATTGATCCTCGAGTCATGGAATACGAGAACCAGTAGTCTATTGAAGAGAGGCGCGCTAGAGAGGTTCACGATCCGGCGATCTAGGGCGGAAATTAGTTCAAGCATCACCATGCATTAACCGAGCATTCGCTCCTGGTCGGGCAACGCCATTTCGGATTACATAAATCGGTTCCGAGTGACGGGTATAGGCTTCCCGCAGGTTATCGGAATCAAGAATTACAAGGTTCGCTAGGTTTCCTTCAGCCAACCCATAACCACTTAGCCTCATCACTTTGGCTGCGTTGAGCGTGATCATGTCATACAGCGACTCACGATCCTGCCGCGACATCATCCACAAGAGGTGGCTTGCGAGGAACGCGACTTCAAGCATGTTGCATCTTCCGTATGGGTAGTACGCATCGTAGACATCGTCTTGACCAAGTGCAACCGTAACTCCAGCATCCAGCAGTTCCTTTACTCTTACGTGCAGCGGACCGGTATGTGGATCCGTGACGATTCCTAATTTTGCAATCTTGAGGATTGCGACAAGCTTCCTGTGATATACGTCATTGTAGAGTGCAGTAGCGCGTGCATGACAGGCCGACACTCGCCCGATCCATCCATGCCTAATGGCGGACGTAGCAAGGTATTCGGTTGTCCTCAGCTCTGGATCACCGGCGTCGTCAGTTAGCATGGCAACATCTGCGTCGTATTTCTTCGCGATCTCGAATGCGATATCGATATGCTTCTTCGAATCCTCGTCAGTCAGTTCTATCCACGGAATACCGCCGATAAGGTCGGCGCCTAGGTCCATTGACTGGTATAGCAGCTCTTCAGCTCCAGGCTCTTTGATGATTCCGTCCTGTGGGAAAGCAACGATCTGTATTGATATTCGATCCTTGAATTCCTCTCTGACCTTCAATACGGACTTAACGCCAGTCAGCTTTGCCTTCGTGTCTACATCTACGAAAGCCCGTAGGTGGCTGACTCCGAAACGTTCGGCGTCCGTTAGCACGGCTCTGACGCGCTCCACAATTTCGGACTCGACGTAATGTTCTTTGACATGCGAAGCCAGTTCGATTGCAGTCATTGCTCCTTTCATGGAGGAACCCTGATACTCGGTCAATGCAGCTTCCTCTGAGAAAGCTCCCGTCAGAACTTTGTCAAGGTGTAAGTGGGCGTTGACGAAGCTTTCGGTTACCAGTTTTCGATTCGCATCGATGACTCGCTCTGAGGAAGCTGAGGTGCCCTCGCCGATTCGTTTGATTCTGCCTTCGCTAACCGAAATATCGCAAACTTTTCCTGAACGCAACCTTGCGTTCCGAATTAGGAGCGCGGAGCTCGTAGGCCTCAGTCATCCCTCTTATACGAGAGCAGTAGGGCTGCGGGAGCCCTAGCGCGCCTCGAGACGGCTATCAAAGCAACTATTGTTAACACGTAGGGAAGCATGAGGAATAGTTGGTATGGAATGTTCCAGCCTACACCTTGGAGTGAGAGTTGCACGGCATCTATGCCTCCAAACAGTAATGCGCCAGCGAGCACCTTCAACGGACTCCAATTCGCGAATACAATCAATGCGATGCAGACCCAACCGCGACCTTGCGTCATACCTGGAAGGAACATGCCAGCTTCAGCAAGTGAGAGCCATGCCCCGCCAACCGCGCTAAGCACTCCTGCGACTACTAGGCAGAGGTATCGAGTCATGAAAACGTCGATGCCTGCAGTCGCTGCAGCGTTGGGATTTTCGCCGACGGCGCGGATTGAAAGACCGAACCTTGTTCGGTAGAGAATGAAGGCTGAAACTGGGACCAGAATTAGACCGATGTATACTAAGGCGTATTGATTGAACAGTACGTCACCGAGAATCGGTATCTGACTCAAGTAAGGGATGGCAATGGGAGCGAATGGAGTCACGTGTGCTGCAACTCCACCGACATCGGAAAGCGATATGCGGTATAGGTAGAAGCTGAGTCCGGAACACGCGATGGTTAGGCCGAGACCTGCGACATGTTGCTGCGCACCTATGGAGACAGTTAGGAAAGCCATGAGTAGTCCCAGTAGGACTCCGGTGAGCGCGGCTGCGCCTACACCCAGCCATAGGCTACCTGACTGGAAGCCAACCAGGAAACCTACACTTGCTCCCATTAGCATCATGCCTTCGATACCCAGGTTCAGGATTCCGGCGCGCTCGGAGAAGTTTTCTCCGATCGTCCCGTAGATGAGTGGCGTGGCCATTCTCAATGTCATTGCCAGCACACCAGTGATTAGGGTGACATCAAGCAGGGACATTCAAGTTGACCTCTTCAAACGGTATCTCGTGAAGAATACTCCCACCAGGAGACAGAGCAGTATTATGCCCTGAATTGTCTCGGCCAGAGCCCAAGGAACTCCAGTAGCGCGATGCATCGCTTGCGTTCCTTGTACAACAACAGCCATTAAGAAAGATGCGAGCACGACGCCAATCGGGCTCAGTCCACCCACCATCGCTATTACTACACCAGTGTAGCCATACCCTGGTGAAATATCGTAAGTCATATGGAACACTATGCCCGCTACCTGTCCAACGCCTGCAAGGCCTGCGATGCCTCCGCTGACAGTCGCGGCAAGTATGATTTGCCGCGACACGTTTATGCCCGCCGCGTAGGAGGCAGTTTGATTCCCGCCGATTCCGAGAAGCTCGAAACCCCATTTCGTTTTCTTGATTATTATGTAAAATGCTGCCGCAGCAACTAGTGCCAAGATTATTCCCAGGTGAAATCTAGATCCAGCAATTAGGATGGGGAACTTGGCAGTACTCGAAATCACTGGGGACTCCGGCCATCCTGTCACGGGATCTTTCCACGGACCGAATAGGATCGCAGCTACCGCGTACGTCATGATCCAGTTGCCTAACAGTGTCGTCACGACCTCGTCAACCTTCAGTTTCACTTTCAGAATTGCGGGGATTATGGCCCAACCCGCGCCCCCTAAGAAACCCACAACCAGCATAACGGGGATGGCGATGAAAGATGGGATAGAGGTCGCATATACTGCAAAGAATGACGCGAACAACGCTCCGGAATACAGCTGCCCCTCCGCTCCGATATTCCAGAATTTGCACGTGAAAGCCAAGGCCACTGAAAGACCACACAGCAGTAAGGGAGCAAACATGACGAAAGTCTCTGTTAATGCGAGTTTGTCACCAAGCGCCCCATACAGGAGTTGCCCGTAACCGTACAGAGGATTGACTCCGCCTACATAGATCGGAATGGCAGAGATGAGCAATGCGACCAATGTTGATACCACTGGTGCGGCAATGTTGAGCTTTTGAGATGGGAGTAAACGTTTCTCCACTGTTATTTTCGGTAGAGGCACGCATTACGCCTCCATTCTCTTAGAGCCGGCCATCATCAGTCCAATGTCATCAAGCCTTGCATCTTCTGCGTTAACGATCCCCATTACCTCGCCTTCATACATCACAACTATTCTGTCACTCATCGTGAGTATCTCGTCAAGGTCTTCAGAGATTAGCAAGACTCCGCGGCCGTGCGACCTCTCTTCTAGCAGCTTCGAGCGTATTTCTTCCGTCGCGCCTACATCTAACCCTCTTGTAGGTTGACAGGCTACCAGTAGCCTAGGATCCCGTGCAAGTTCACGTGCTAAGATGAGCTTCTGGAGATTTCCCCCCGACAGAGTTTTGGTTGGATAGTGCATGTCAGAGGTTTTCACGCTGTACTCTTTGATTATCCGCGCTGCGTACTCGGAAGCCGCAGCATAGTCGAGCAACGGGCCTTTTGCAAAGTCGCGGTACTTCTTCATTATCACATTATTCAAAATCGGCAGGCTCATCACGAGGCCTACCCCCACGCGATCTTCTGGAATGAATCCTACTCCAAGATCAACTCTTGTTCTAGGGTTCCCCTTCGTTACGTCAACGCCGCATATTGCGATTCGCCCGCTCGTGACTTTCCTAAGACCCATGAGGACATCTGCGAGTTCTCTCTGACCGTTGCCTGAAACCCCTGCGACGCCAAGAATTTCTCCTTCCTTAACGAGGAAAGAGATGTTCTTCAGCGCCCTCGCTTTCATGTCATTGAGTGCACTTATGCCCGAGACCTCCAGGATGGGTTTCCCTGTTTTTGCGGGCGACTTGGATAGCCGGAAGATCACGTCCCTACCTACCATCATGCGCGCGAGTTCCAGTTTGCTGGTATCAGTCTTCATTATCTGTGAAACTGTTTTGCCCAGCCTTAGAACAGAAATTGTGTCGCTGATTTCCATTACTTCGTCGAGTTTATGGCTGATGTACACAATTGACTTGCCTTCCTCCTTCATCCTACGTAGGATATGGAAAAGATCCTTGGCTTCTGAAGGAGTCAGAACAGCTGTAGGTTCATCAAGGATCAGGATTTCAGCGTCTCTGTAGATTGCTTTCAGAATCTCCACGCGTTGTTGTTCGCCAACACTCAGTTGCCAGATGTAACTACGAGGTTCAACTTTCATGTTATAGGTGGCAGCCAGCTCAACTATTCTCTTCGAGGCTGAGACCTTGTCCACCACGACTTTGTTGGACCTTAGACCCAATATGATGTTTTCAAGGACATCCATCGCCTGGACAAGCATGAAATGCTGATGGATCATGCCAATTCTCATAGCGATGGCGTCTTGTGGTGAGTTGAAGCTGACAGGTTTGCCGTTGACGCGAATTTCGCCTTTGTCTGGCCTATACAAACCGTAGAGAACGTTCATGAGCGTAGTTTTGCCTGCTCCGTTCTCACCGAGCAGAGCGTGTATCTCGCCTGATCGCAACTGAAAAGTCACGTTGTCGTTTGCAACAACTCCTGGAAACGTCTTTACGATGCCCTTCATCTCTACAACGTAGTCCTGGGCACCCATTCTTCGTCATCCCAGTTCGCAGAAGGCGCAATAAGAAAAAATAGGGAAATTCACGTTTGTTGTCAGTCTCGTTCAACCCGAAACTGGTTCGGACTCATCCATCTGTACTGTGAAGGCGCCGGTCATTATCTGGTTCGTCATGTTGTTTACGAGTTGTTCTACGTTTACTTTGTTCATGCTTGCAACGATTTCAGGTCTTAGTCTGCTTTGCCAGTCATGCCAAGGAGCTAGTGATGCTCCGCCTTTGCCCATCATTGAGTAGAACCTGAGATCTTCTGCTACCCACTTGTGCTGCATCACCAAGTCAAGCTCATGATGTACTGTGGGCCACATGTTCCAAACAGGCCCTGTCAGGACCACGTCAGGTGCAAGGTTCCATTGATCTTGTAGGCTGCCAAAGACGGGTATGTGCATCTGTTCAGCTGCGGCTATTCCACCCTCTCTTTCACTGTACAATACGTCCGCGCCGGCGTTGATTTCGGCCAACGCCGCCTCGTTTGCTTTAGGTGGGTTGAACCATTCACCCATGAAAGTAATGAGTACTTTGACATTCGGGTTCACGGCCTTTGCACCATCTTTGAATGCGTTGATTAACCTGTTCACCTCAGGGTCAGCTACGCCACCTACGACCCCGATTACGTTGCTTTTGGTCATGTTTCCAGCAATCATTCCGCAAATGTAGGCTGGCTCGTGAATCCAGTCGTCGAAGACGGCTACATTGTCGCCAAACACGTGGTTGTCTGTCCCTAGAACGAAGAAGGTGTTAGGAAAGTCCTTGGCAGCAGCGCGTGCCGTATCGTCGGCTCCAAACGCGTCCACGAAAACTATGTTGAAGCCATTCGCTCCGTATTCACGCATGACTCTCGGTGTATCTGAGTACTGAACATTTTCAGTCCACTTATACGTAACGTTGCTCGCGCCGTAAAACTGCACTGAATAATTGAGAGCAGCGTGTATCACAGATGTCCAAGGCTCTTCCATGGGCGCACTGCTGATGAAAGCAACCTTGATTGGACCAGCCTGAGCCTGAGAAGATGCTGTCGTGCTCGTTGCTTGTTGTTGCGGTGGGTAGAGGTATACTGATGCACCGACGGCGATGACCAGAATTGCGATCACAGCGATTCCGATGTAGATCTTGTTACTAGATTTTGGTTTTTCTGTTGAACTCAAAGAATTTTTCGCCACGAAAGGGGCAACGCGCATGAGTAATAACACTATTGTCTGTGTTTCTCCGAAAGAAACTTGACTTCAGAGCTCGGTAAACTCTTCAGGATTAAAAACAGCTAAGGCGAGGTTAAAGAAAATCTCGACCGCCTCTTGTCAAAGTGGAAGTTGTCTGCCAGTAGAAGGATCCTGCTCACGGAAAAGTTATTGGCCTATCAACTTTCAGTTTTCTCCTCTCGCAATTGGTTTTGGATTGCGATTTCGGTAGTGTAATCAAGGTCTAGTTCTCGTAGTTTCTCCTTTGTGGGTATGCCTGTTTCGATATCCCACTTCCTAAGTTGGTAGTATTCGTCCAGCATCGGTTTCAAGTAAACTACGTGGCCGAAGGCTCGTCCAGGTGAAGGAGATTTCTCTTCCAATAGTCGTCGGGGCTGTGTGTCATCTTTACGTGTTATTCCTTCTCTGACATTAAACATTCTCTGCAGGTTAACTATCCGTTCCCCTGTTCTCTTCAACGCGGGAACATCCAAATCAAATCCTGTAATTAGTGAGAGTGCCTTCGCGATCCGGTCCCAGTAAAGCGCGGGAGGGAAGAATGTTCCGAACTTGCAAATGCCCACTGAATCTATGATGCACCCGAATTCCTCACCATCCTTGACTACCATGGCCTTGTATTTCGTTTCGTTTCCATTCACGATCTCAGGAAGATATTGTTCCCCATAACGTTTTACAGCTTCAGTAGGAAATCCCATCTCATCAATTGTTGGGAATCCTTTGAGGTGATCTGCACCACGGCTTGAAGTTGCCTGCGCTAATCCCATTGATTGCTGAGACCGTCCGTCTTGAGCCGGAATTTCTTGCCCCTTGATGTGCATCGCATAGTATTCTGAGCCTTTTCCTATCTTCTCCGCGGCACGCTTAACACCTTCCGCGAGAATGCGGCCAAGTTCTTTACGATATGTGATGCGATGAATCAGTTCGATGACTGTATCCGAGTTTCCCCATGTGAGATCAAGATCTGTGTCTGCGCTTGTCAAGATACCTTTCTCGTGTAGCTCCATGGCAAATGCGATACTGACGCCCGTCGATATCGTATCTAGACCATAGTCATCACACAATCGGTCTCCTTCTATTATTGAAGGCAAGTTTCTGTTCCAGACTCGGGAGCCTAGAGAATTGAGTGATTCGTATTCAACAACCATGTTTGTGCTTCCGGCGTACTTCCCCTCCGTTACTCTCACAAGGTGATGACAACCGATTGGGCAGGATGCGCATGCGATTCTTCTGACAAAATGGTCCCTCACCAGTACCTCTGCGCTAATTTCGTCGATGAATTCGAAGTGGCCTTGTTGATGATTCTTTGTCGGAAATCTTCCGACCAGGCTCATTGGAGCGCAGAGCTGGGGGGTGCCGTATTTCGAGAGTCCCGGCGTGAACTCGTTTCCCAGCACCTCCTTTTGAGCCGCCAAGGCCTCTTTGATGAAGTCGATGGGGTGTGCGGGCTCAACCTTCAAGTCACCTTCAGCAGCAATCGCCTTAAGACGCATGAAGCCCATCAACGCACCCATACCAGACCGAGCCGCGGCACAGCCATGCGTCATTACTGCCGCATATCTGACCAGGTTTTCGCCGGCGGGTCCTATTGAGGCCGATTGGACCCGATCGCCAAGCTCTTCACGTAACATGGCCTCCGTTTCATCTACCCCATGTGTCCACAGGGACATTCCGTCTCTAAGCTCGGCCTGACCATCATGTAACCATAGATATACCGGCTTCTCGGCTCTCCCTTGGACCACGACGGCATCGAACCCTGCCTGTTTGAGTTTCGGTGCAAAATGGCCACCCGCATTGGCGTCACCGTAAATACCCGTCAGCGGCGACTTACCGATCACCTCGAACCTGCCGCCAGTTGGGTAAATCGTACCGGTTAGCGGTCCAACTGCGAAGATGAGACGGTTCTCAGGCGAGAAGGGTTGAACGGACGCATCAACTTCATCCCAGAGAATCTTGGTTCCAAATCCGTTACCGCCCAAGAAACCAAGCGCAAACTCACGGTCTAGCACTTTTGATTTGATTTTGCCTGTTGAGAGGTTGACGCGAAGAATCTTTCCGGCATACCCAGGAATGTTAGACATGCTCGACCCAGGGGAGAGCGCGTCGGACAGCGTAGTATTTTGATGTTTCAGGTTGTTCCCAAAGCTGAATCATACCTCTGCCCAGAAGATCCGACTGACTCAACTCCAGATCTGTCCGGTACTCACGCGAAGTTCACGAGCAGTTACAACGCCGCAATCTAGATTCGAGTCAAGGAGAGAATTGAAGACTAATCGTACCTTTGATCCAAGCCTTATCCCTAGTTGAGAAGAAATCAGCAAGACGCCACGACTTTCATGAAACGGTTGCGACGGAAAGTGAGACAGGATTCCTGATCAAACCATCTTCTTGGACATGTGGGTTACCTATTTCAATAAGTGCCAATCCCCTAAGGCGTCTCAGTAGACAAGATGGTGATCATGGAGCAGTTCGAGACAAACGCAGTAGATTCGATAATCCAAGAGTATGGAGTCAACGTTGACTCGACCAAACCCGCATCTCTTGGGAAAACTCGTCTCTCAAGCGACACTAGAATTTTCGAGGTCCAGCACTCATCGCTAAATGCCTACATTATCGATACCCCGATGACTAGAAGAATCGCCTGTCATCCTCACGTTGTCGGAAAGGAACTTGACGTTCTTGTTGCAGATGCAGCCGACAAAAGTCTATCAGCCATTCTTGAACTCTCTGGAGTGGATCGGGACGTGGTCTTCGAGCAGATACTTCGAGCTGCACCAGGATATCAATTGCATCAAGCTGCAAACAAGCTCATCCCAGATTCCTTTAGAACAGTCTACATCAGACCACGATACACTCATACATCTTACAGAGATCACGACGGCATGATTCAGCGACAATTGAACGTAGTCTACGAAGATTTTTCGCGTCTCCCGTCAGGCAAGAGAATCAACTTGATTATGCAGGATACGGTTGCGAGCAGCCGTTCTGCGGAAATCAGCATACAAGCTGCGATCGATCACTGCCAGAAAGTCGGCTCACGAATTGAGAAATGGATTCTTTACGGATTTATTTCATTAGAGGGACTAAAGCTCCTCGATAGACTAGCAAGGAGCCACGGAATCCCATTGATCGCGTTCGCCATGGGCAATCTCACAGCCATGTGCGCAAACAATTATGATATGCCGCTTTTCGGTGTCGACGAGTGGTTTTGGCAGAAAGAACACTCAATTCGCAGGATTGGCGCGTTAGTCGACGCAACTACACTCATCGAGTACCTGCAGGAGTTCATTCCCGGCGCAGATCAACCAGGCGACTGGTCTGCTCGCCAAACTCAACTCTTCAATGGCAGCACGTATGAAAGCGGCAACATACGAGGTCACATAGAGAACAGCATTCGCCTAATCAAGAGCCTCGTTGAGATCGGCAACTTCAACAATTGGCAGAAGCAACTCGCCGTTACTGAACTCAACCATCTCAACAAGAAACTAGAAGAACCTGGAACCCAACTCTGAAAAATCGAAAGGCAAGCAATCCTCCGACTCAGGGGAGTCGACCCAGCAGCCGCAGACCAATATGACGCCTTCAAACCCGAAATCTCAGCAGAATAAACAGCAAGCAATCATGGACCCATCATTCCCCTCACTTTTCCAAACAGAATGAAGAATTGCTTCATTCGACCAGCGGTCGTGAGGCTTTTATTTGGTTGGTTGGATTCGGAGGTTGCGGCTGTTGGGCTGGCCTCCGAGTGCGAGAGCCACTTCGATGCTCCGCTTAGCCGTGGTCCAGATCCCCACAATTCAAGGGGAGGATTGCCTGGTCTATGACGGGGGCTTCCCAAGCCTCAAAGCTGCCCCGCCGCAGCGAGGAAACCCGGGTCCGAATCCCGGCGGCCGCACCATATCTCAGACGAGAATCCCATGGATAAATACGTTCGAAACCGAAATAGTATAGTGAGTAAAGAACTTGAGAGTCGAACTGTAAACGACCATTATGGAGTCGAGAGAAGACTAGAACTAGTTACCATACGGATTAGAGAGTCGCGAGAGATCACTGCGCGAAACAAGGAGTTCATTTTCAGGTTCGCTGACAATTGTAGTCTGCGGGGCTTGAGCAAACTTAGTTCTATTCTACCTTAACAGGTTCTGGAACATCGCAAGGCTAGCAGCGAAAGACTTCGACAAGATGGACAAGGAAGACGTCGAGGAGTTAGTCAGAAAGCTCCAGAAAGGAGCCTTCGAGCCTCGAACCGTTTCGGACCATCTTACAGCCATCAAAACCTTCTGGAAGTGGCTTGAGAGTACCGAGGACACCTATCCGGAGAAGGTTAGATGGATCAAACCATGGCGCAGCCACAAACCCTGCAAGCTTCCGGAACAGCTCCTTACGAAGGACGACGTGGAAAGACTCGTCAACGCATCTGTAAACCCGAGAGACAAGGCGCTGGTCAGCATCCTATACGAGAGCGGATGCAGAATCGGCGAAATACTCAGCCTGAGAATAAGAAACGTGGACTTCGACGCCAACGGCGCCGTACTGATAGTCAACGGGAAGACAGGACAACGTAGGGTCAGGCTGATCCATTCAGTCCCCAGACTCATGACCTGGCTCGAACATCACCCCAAAAACAAACATCCGGACTCCTCCCTTTGGGTCTGCCTTGGTTCCAGAAACAACTCCGAACGAATTGTGCATCAAAGCGTCGCAAGCATGCTCAGGAAGACAGCGAAACGAGCAGGATTGGAAAAGCGATGCAACCCACATCTCTTCAGACATTCCAGAGCCACCTTCCTAGCCAAGCACCTAACCGAAGCCCAGATGAAAGAATACTTCGGCTG
>JBEKPE010000050.1:0-13911 GCA_049521055.1 Bathyarchaeia archaeon | reverse complement strand
TCTTCCTCAGAATTGAGGTGACCTCGAACACTTGCACTCCCTCTTCCTTCAAATACTGTTCCAGTTTCAACCATTGATCATGTCCACCTGCGTCGTAGTCTGCATGTGGGCATCTGGGGAGGTATTGGAGGTTTGATTCTGACCCGGCGAACGGTAGCTTGTTCTCCCAAAAGTTCCGAGTCGTGTCTTGTATGAGAACTGCGTGCATTGCGCCGGATTCCGATTTAACCGTCCACATTGAGAGATCACCTCTATGCTATAGTGAGGGCCAGAACAGCTTTCTCAGTGTGCATGCGGTTCTCAGCCTGATCCCAAACAACTGAGTGTGGCCCCTCGATTATTCCGTCAGTCATCTCCTCGCCACGATACCCTGGAAGACAGTGCATGAAAATGAAGTCCGATTTTGCTTTCTTTGTCGTCTCCTCGTTCACTTGGTAGGGTGCGAAGTCTCTGATTCTCTTTTCTTTCTCCTTCTCAGCTCCACCCATACTGTGCCATGTATTTGCGTAGACGACGTCTGCATCCTTGATTGCTTCCTCGAGGCTGTCTGTGACGACACACTTGGCCCCGGTCATGCTTGCCTGTTTCTTGCTGAAAGCGAGAATCTTCGGATTGGGCTCGTAACCTTTCGGCCTAGCGACGAAAATGTCCATGCCGAAGATGCTGCTGGCTAGCATAAGGCTGTGCGCTACGTTCCAAACATCACCCGCATATGCTATCTTGAGCTTCTCTAAGCGTCCCTTTTTCTCCCTGATTGTCTCCATGTCCGCTAGGCCTTGGCACGGGTGAGTTAGGTCGCTTAATGCATTAATGACGGGTTTGTTCATATAGCGTGCAAACTCCTCCAAGCGGTCTTGGCCAAAAGTTCTCATCACTAGAGCGTCACAGTATCGGTCAATCACTCTCGCGGTGTCCTTAATCGGCTCACCTCGCGCAAGTTGAAGCTCGTCGGGGCGCATGTAGAAACTTTGCGCGCCAAGATGGGCGATTCCGGCTTGGAAGGATGTCCTCGTGCGCGTAGAGGGTTTTTCGAAGAGCACCGCGACGGTTCTGCCGCGGAGCATTTCGTGTGGTTCACGGTTATGCCACTTCCGTTTCAATTCATCAGCAGTGTCAAGGATAAACAGAATCTCGGTTTTAGAAAAATCCATCAAGGACAAGAAGTCGTGTCCCTTGAGAGCTGCGGTAGATGCTATGCTCATGCGTTTACGTAACTCCTCATGCGCGGCATAGTCATACACCTGACACTTGAATGTCGTGATCGAATCGCGTAGATCTACCCATCTGGATTCATTCAGTAGAGGGCTGGAGTAAAACCAATCGCCACGAGAGGGTTCGATTCATCACGAGACGATAGGTGATTCATCCAAAACGATGCCTAGGGCTTCTCTGAACTCTGAGTAAATGGACGTATCATCCATCTTCCTTTTATGCCAGTAATCTCCGAGCGCCTTCTGCGAATGGAGCAGCTCTATCACAGTAAGGAATCGCGGTTGAACAACCGATCGGGGATACTCTTAGGCCTACTACTTGTTACTGTGTGTTTCGTAGCGTTGAGCACTCTGTTTCCGTTTGGTTCAGCCCAAGCCGTCACTACCACTACAACCGAGACTGATACAAGTGTCGTGACGACAATCCTACCTGTTACTTTGACAACCGTTGAGACTCAGACGACGCAGAGCACTGCAACGATCACCGAGACGAGTGTTGTGACGAGTACAGCCGGCACCGTGACAAATACTGTAACCAACACAGAAACTGATACGACCACGATTCCCGTGACTCTCACGACCACGGAGACTGCAACGGTCGACACGACCTCGACAGTGGGCACCGTGACGGCGACGATAACGAGCACGGCAACTGATACGACTACTGTTCCCTCAACCACGGTAACAACGAGTACTGTGCTCGCAGTCGACGGGACTCAAACCGCAACTACCACTGTAACTTATCCGGTCTATCAGACTTACACCTACTACTACACGAGCTACTATACGAGTTACAATCCTTACTACAACCCTCCCTATCAAAACCCTCCCTATCCGCCCCAATACGCTATTACCGTCCAAGTCACCCAAACAAACTATGTAACCCAAGCTCTTCAGACATGGCAAACACAGTTCTTGACGCAGCAGCAGACCCAGTACGTAACGGGATATGTCACATCCACCGTGAACCAGTTAGAAACACAACCGGTCACGGACCCGATAGCGGTAGTGGGCCTCATTGCGGTCGGCGTAGTGGCGGCGCTTGTGGCAGTGTTGGCTAGTCGCGCCTTCACGAGAAGACCATGAGCGATCGCGTCGACGCAAATTGATGGTCGTCTAGAGAGTTAGCACATTTGATTTCTTGAGAAATCAATAGGCACGCGGGACCGGATAATAACCAGTTTGTCTTCGCGAATATACGATGAGACCAACCGTGACAATGATGACCGTCGCAAGTATGGCCGCGATTGCAACGTAAGCGAAGATGAAACCACGGCGGCCGCCGTATGTTCCCTGCGTTCCGGGGGCGAATTGGCCGGAAGGTGGCTGAGTGATTGTTGTAGTAATCACCTGTCCTGTCCCACTGTTGACTTGGAACGCCTCGCCACTCGTGGTCAATTGGTTGCCGGATTGGTCGCTGTAGATGGTAACGGCGATTTGCACCCAATGGCCCTGGATTGAGGCGGGTAAATTGAAACCCAACTGCCCTGTGAACGTATATCCTCCATTGACCGAGGTAAGGACCGTATTCACTGAATCGGCCGACGTATTCGTATTCAGGTCATATGCGTTAGCGTTCGCGTAAATCTGGTTGCCGTAAGGGGTCGAACAAGTTGCGGAGAGGGGTACGACAACCGTTACAACTGTGTTAGCATAAACAGAAGGTATGATCGGGTACCCTAACTGCGCCGAACACGTATCGGCGTACACATAGCCGGATCCGGTCATCGCTACTGCTAACGAGAGCGTAAGAAACGTTAGCAAATAGCTGCGCCTAATGATGATCCGCACGTAGCACCCAGCGGAAACAAGAAACCCATTACGCCGTTATTAACAGATTGAACGATTCGTCTATTTAAGAACACCAAACTGCGCGTAGAACACCATGAGGTTTAGGACCTGCCCCCATGCCGTACAGAGAATTCTACTCTTCAGTCGAGCTTTCTACCGGGTGGAAATAGACTTAACAACTTTCCTTGGACACGAAACGGTAGGCGATAGAATATTGAGTGAAAACGATCAGCCGAACGAATCTAATCCAAAGCAATCCAAGCAACCCAGCCAACCAAGTCAACCGGCGGGGCAAACAACTAAGGGAGGACGTAGTTCCCTTAGCACTGCAGGTATCGTCGGACTAGTGCTAGTTGCAATCCTGGCCTTAGGATTTGCAGGCTACACAGCAATGAACCCGCACGTAAACACCGTAACCCAGCAGCAATTTCTTACTAACACTCAGAGCGTCTACAGTACACAAACCCAAACCGTAACCAGTCTAACCCAAGTAACCCAAGCAGTTACGGTCACCAACGCCGCGACCTCCGGAAACGGTCCGGGTGTAAGTTCAGGATATTACCAGTACTGTTCGCCCTACGGATGCATGTACTCTCCTGGGCCGGGTTACAACACCTATAACCCGTACAACCCACCGAACCCGTGGGTGCCGGGTTACTATCAGGGCGCCTACTACGGTTACTGGAACGGCAACTTCGTTCCTCCATGCCAGACCGGTGGTTCTAACAACACGGTCACGTGCTCTGGTTACATATTCCAAGCACAGAACGGATGCACGGTGCTAGTGATTCCAATAGCCAACGCATACTACTCGGAAAGCTACACCTACCAATACTACACCCTACACAATTTGCCATCAAACGCTCCAAGCAACGGGTCATGGGCCAGCGTGACTGGTCAGCTATTTCAGGGCTCCAACACAAGCTCCAGTGGCGCGTCCTGTCCGGGCAACTACATCAACGTAAGTTCAGTCTCCTAGATCGGCGCGAAAGTCCCAACCTGTTCTCGGGCTCATAAAGCCCCTGAACTTTTCATTTCCTTCTTCTATGGAAACGATTCGGCTAGAGCAGCCTAAGTAAGAACCACGCCGTAATGATTAGTCCCACCGCGATTATGAATGCCTGAAGATAGTTCTGCTTAACATGTTTCGCTGAACGCGCACCCACAAACCCGCCTATTATCGCACCAACAGCCATCAGGAGAGCGAGCGGCCAGACCACCAACCCCTTCAACGCAAAGAAGAGGAAAGCTGTTAAGTTGATTATGGCCTGGAGAGGTGTCTTTATGGCGTTCATTACGTGGACGTCGCGGAGCCCCATCACGCTAAGTGAACCTAACATCAATATTCCGATTCCAGCCCCGAAATACCCGCCGTAAGCTGCTACGAAAAGTTGGAAGAAGAAACCCCAAACTTTGCCTGACCTGGTAACCGTTTCCTCAGTGGTCTTCATGGCTAATTTTCGTGAAATGAAATTACGAGCAGCGAAGAGTATTGTGGCGAATAGAATGAGGAACGGAACGACCAGCTTGAACAAACTCTCAGGCGTGACCACTAAGATTACAGCGCCTACGAGGCCACCAATGATGCTGGGAACGATTAGAAATGTGAGCAGTGTTCGGTTTACGTGTGTAAACTTTCGATAACCTATCGCACTGCTCACCGAGCCCGGCCAGAGGGCAGCAGTATTCGTAGCGTTGGAGATAATCTCAGGTTCCCCGAAAGCGACGAGAGAAGGAAATGAGATCAAAGTGCCACCGCCAGCCACGGAGTTAATTGCTCCGGCTACGACGGCAGCAAGGAACAGGCCGGCTAACTCAAAGATCTCGATCATGCCGTACCCCACTCAAGACCCCAAATAAGTTTGGCAGATGGGTTTCCATGCGAGAACATACCTTTCTGGATGTGACTAGAGCACGCCGAGAAACTAATTTAGACCAGTATCACTGAAGCGCTCACGTGCGAGCAAACGATAGGACTGGATGCGTGACCTTCGACCTTTGGGAGACGCTAATTTTCGACGAACCCGACCGAGATGAGGCCCGGGGACGAGAGAGGTACGAAGGTCTTCAACATGAGCTCGCAAATCGTGGAATTGATTTGCCTATGGCTGCAATCAAGCGAGGGTACGACGAGAGTGCAGTTAGGCTTCAAGAGGTATGGCAGAGAAACGAAGAGGTACCGATTCCAGACCAGATCCGTATGATACTCCAATTAGCCGCTGGACGGCCAATCAACGTAAGTCCTGCATGGATGCAGTCTCTCGAGAAAGCGTACGTAGACCCAATCCTTGCGACTCCACCAAAACTGAATGCTGAGGCACCCATGGTTCTAGGCGAGCTGCGAAACCGGGGGTACAAGATTGGGCTTATCAGCAATACAGGTCGAAGCCCAGGAGAAGCACTCCGCAAACTTCTGCAAACTTATGAGATACTGAAATTCTTCGACGCGACGATCTTCTCAAATGAGTTAAGATGCCGTAAACCGGACCAAAGGATCTTCAATGAAGCCGCTAGGTTGCTAGGCTCAGAACTCGCAAACATCGTTCACGTTGGCGATGATCCAACAACTGACGTTGCAGGAGCCAAACATGCGGGAATGCATGCCATTCTGTTAGACCAAGACACAGAGGATGTTTCGAAGTGGAAGCCTGACTCATTATTCGCCTTGGCGAGGAAGGCTAGGCGGTATGGTAATTCGAATGTGGAACCCGATTTGCGCATAAAGTCGTTAACTGAGTCTGTGGGTTTCGTCGACTCGTTGTTTATGGGAACAGGATAGATTTTCGACGGTATCAATTGGCAAGAGTTTCGGGAGGTGAGGGGACGGCTTGGTATACCGGAGGCCAGGTATGCGCGTTTCCCGCATCAAGTTCCTTGAGTGCTCCCTCAATTTCATGTCTCTTCGGCTCCAACCACGGCGCAAGTACCAAGCGTGAGCCAAGCTTCTCGGAAGGTTCGTCAGCGCTGTACCCGGGACCTTTGGTTGCGATTTCAAGAAGATTCCCATCCGGGTCACGGAAGTAAAGGGATTTGAACCAGAAGCGGTCGATTACGCCAGAGTTGTGCACATTCAACGAGTTCATTCGGCGAAGTATCCTCTGCTGAGCGGTTTCATCCTCGACACACATTGCTATGTGGTGTACGCTGCCAGTCCCCACCTCGCCCAGCGGCGCGTTTGGAGATGCGAGATAGCGGAGAAAATCAGGTCGATCCTCGTTACCTATGCCAATTATAGCGGTTTCCTTCTGGTCTGGATTCGTTCGCCTGTAGAAACTCTTCAGACCCAGTAGTTTGTCTAGGAACCGAACTGTGACTTCCGGGTTTAGTGTTACGGGGCTGGCGTGATTGAATGATGTCATCCTCATCTCGGGGCCGATCTCTCCGACAACGGGGAGTTCGCGGCTCAGTTCGCGTAGATAGTCTTGGGTGATGTCTTCATCGGTTGGTTTCGTAATCTCAACCATAACTCCATCCGGATCTTTCAGGTAAAGTGAGATGCGGCCGTCTCGGACGAACGGACCGCTTACGGAAACATGGTGCGCGAGTAGCCAAGCCCGCCATTTCGGTAGCACTTCCAACGTAGTCACAGCGTAGGAGAGGTGATGGGGAGATGAGAGTCCGGGAATGCCTTTCGGTAAACCGGGCCATTCGAAGAATGTTATCGCACTTCCCGTCTCAGCCTTATCGTTGGCGTAAAACAAATGCCGATGAAAGATGTCGTCTTGGTTTACCGTAAGCTTTACTCGCCGAAGGCCCAGAATTTCGGTGTAGAACCTCCGGTTCAATTCCTCGTTTGAGGTTACGAGCGTAATGTGGTGAAGACCTTGAACAATACCATCGAGGTCAGATTGTATCGCCGTCATTTCAGCTCCTACTAACTAGTATGCAAGTCTAGTTACACATAGCCTTGAAGGCTTCAAAGGGATAAACGCACAATAGAAGGCTAGATGTCAACGAGAGGAGAATTCTCAAAAGCAAGGATAATTCTCCTCCTTCTCATTGAGTCTTTAACCTCATCCTTTGTTAGAATCGCTTTGATATGAGTTCAAAACGGGAAACGGGAAGGTAGCTCCTATTGATTGGGCGATCCTCGACCCATTCTAGAGGCAGCAGCCTTCACGGCTTTCACGATGCCGAGGTAGCCGGTACACCGACAAAGATTGCCATCGATGGCTCTCTTGATTTCGTCGTCGCTTGGGGCTGGGTTTCTCTTTAGGAGAAATAGGCTTGAGAGTATCATGCCTGGAGTACAGTATCCACACTGAAGCCCCTGGTGCTCTAAGAAAGCCTCTTGCAGCTCGTGCAATTTGCCGTCGGCTGAGACGCCTTCGATCGTCAATATTTTCGAATTGTGCGCTTGGGCTGCAAGAAGTAGACACGACTTCACCGTTACATCATTCAGCATAACGGTGCAGGCACCGCAATGGCCAGTGTCACACCCGATGTGGGTTCCGGTTAATTCTAACTTATCGCGAAGAAAGTCGACAAGTAACAAGCGCGATGGAACCCCAAGCCGGTACTGTTTACCGTTAACGTCGACTTTGATTTCGATTTCCTTCGCCGTCTCAGATACCTCCACGAGCTCGGCTGATCGCTGTTCTGAGTGTTCTCTCCGTCAGCGTCTTGACCATTTTCAGCTTCAGCTCGGAGGTTGCGCGGAAGTCAGGATTTGGCGTCAAACCTTCCCCAGCCTTCAGCGATCCTTCTGCAATTAGTCCTTCATCTATCGACTGGCCTAGGAGGAGTTTTTCTGTTTCAGTCGCGTGAATTGGCTTTGAGTCAATGCATCCCACAACTACGTTGATGGTTTTACAAACGTCATCTGACCCTAAGGAGATTTGGGTTGCTACTGCAGCGAGTGCGAAATCATTGTGACCCTTCGCGAGCTTCGCATACGCGCCACCCGATTTGGGAGGGGGAATCGGAATTTGGACCTCCCGAATGATCTCATCCTGTCTGAGTGCAGTGCTGAAGAAATCGCGAAAGAAGTCGCAGGACGGGATAGAACGTGACTCATTCTCATTCATAGTTATGATGCTCGCATTGAGGGCGACGCATGCGGTGGGAAGGTCAGCAGTCGGGTCGGCGTGTGCAAGTGAACCGCCGATCGTTCCACGGTTTCTTACTTGCTGGTCCGCAATCACGCTGGCGGCCTCGGCGAGAAGGGGACATTTTTCTTGGATGATTATCTCTTGAGCAAGTTGATCGTGACGAGTCAGAGCCCCAACCGCAATCATTCCGCTCTCCTGACGTATGTAGCCTAGTTCAGTGATCCCATTGATGTCGATCAGGGCGGTTGGAGCTACTAAGCGGAGCTTCATGAGCGTGATCAGGCTTTGGCCTCCCGCGAGTATCTTTGCATCTTCTGTCGTCGAGAGTAGGTTCAACGCCTCGCGTAGGGATGAAGGGGCATAGTATTCGAACGATCGAGGTCGCAAGCTCGTCCCACATCAGGATTGGGAAATGGTCTTTAAGGATTGTTCGTAGAAGGACCGTGAACTTCGTCTTGCTTATGGTTTGGTTTGATACAAATGACCTCGGACACGACAAAGAAGCTAGTTGAAGGCCATGGGCAGTTTGTAAACGATCTGCATTTCCCTCGGATGTTGCATTTGGCTGTGGTACGGAGCCATTATGGGAGGGCTAGGCTGCTTAAGGTAAGTGGCGGGATTAATTCTTCTGAACTGAAGGCTAGATTATCTTCAGTCGGGGAGGGAGGAAGCGAAGGGTCCGGCGTTGCTCAACCGGTACTCGCTTCGGGGTATGTGAACTATGTTGGTGAGCCTATTGCCGCAGTTCTTGGAGAAGACCCCTACTTAGCCGAGGACAAAATGGATGAGGTGGAGGTCGAATATGAAACTCTAAAGGCCGTTGTCGACCCTGAGCAAGCTCTAGTTTCGCTGCCGATTCACGCCGGTACAAGTTCGAATGTTTTTTCCAGCTTCCAGTTGGGCAAGCAGTTTCATTTGGACTCTGCTCCAGTGGTCACGGAAGATACCCTTCTGAATCGGCGAATCTCACCTAACCCGTTAGAACCCAGAGGCCTAGTCGCTGATTACGATGGTTCGTTGCTGACAGTGTGGGCCTCGACCCAGTCCGTACACGCATGGAAGGAAGGCTTGTGTGAATCTTTGGGGCTCGACCCCAAATCCGTAAGAATCATCCAAATGGACACCGGCGGAGCCTTCGGAAGCAAGGGCGGCATCTACCCCGAGTACGTGATCGCGTGCTATGCGGCTATGAAGATGAAACGGCCGGTGAAGTGGATAGAGACCCGCATGGAACACGAGATGGCAACCAACCAAGGAAGAGGGGCTAGGGCAAAGATGAGACTCCACGCAGATCGGACGGGTAGAGTTCAGGGCTTGGTGGTGGAGCTGCTGATCGACGGAGGAGCATACGCGCTCGGGATGGGCACAATGTCTCCCCGGTGGATAGGATTTCAGATAACCGGCCCATATGCGATCCCACACGTATTTGTCGATGCGAAAGCGGTGTATACAAACAAGGTTCCCCTCGGTCCCTACCGTGGCGCTGGCAGGCCCGAAGCGGCCATGTTCATAGAACGAATGATGGATCTGCTTGCGGATGAATTGAAAATAGACCCTGTCGAGGTTAGGTTGAGAAACGCTAGCCCAGAACCATTCACTTCTCCACTCGGTGTAAAGCTCGATCCATTCAAGCCGTTTCTCGAATCTGCAATAACACAGCTGGGTTACCATGACAAAAGAGCGGGTGAGAGCGTGGGCTTCTCCTGTTTCGTACTAATCCCCGCCGCTCAGCCCGGCGAATCAGCCAGAATAGCTGTGAAAGGAGGACGAGTGAAGGTGTGGTTGGGCACAAGTACGCATGGACAAGCGCACGACGTATGGGCACGCATGCTGGTCAGTGAAGAACTCAACATTCCTCAATCGGTAATCGATTTCGAGAAATCGGACACGGCCGAACTCGATGAGGGTGTAGGGTCATGGGGTAGCAGGAGCACAGTCGTCGCGGGCGCCGCATTGATCGAAGCCGCCAGAAAAATCAAGGCTGACGCCACTGCCGGGCTTGGGAAATATTCTTCAACCGAAATGCTGAACCAAGACCTCGACGCAACGGTATTCCGCTCACAAAAGGAACAGGTGAACGCATTTGGAGCCAACCTCGTCACCGCCCAACTAGATGGGTCTGGAAACATCAGGTTGAAGAAGTGCGTGGCTTACTACGATGTTGGACGGCAACTTAACCCCGGCATGATCGAAAGCCAAATCATCGGTGGAACTGCACAAGGCCTCGGCCAAGTACTCACTGAAGAAATCAAATACAATGATGAAGGACAGCTACTCACCGCCACCATCGCCGACGCGGGGATACTAAGTGCATCGATAATGCCCCCAGTTGAAGTTAAACTCGCAACGAACCCATCACCCCTACCACACGGGGCGAAAGGAGTTGGGGAGAGTCCAACGATGGGCGTCCCTCCCGCCGCCGTGAGAACCATAGAGAAACTCGTCGGAAGACGACTACGCGAAACACCAATCCCAATTGAGATAACGATGTTACATGCTCCTACTCAGAAGACTTGATGGATTCCGTCAGTTGCTTAGTTCATGAGAGAGTCGTTTTCCAATTTTCCAAATGGAGAAGGGACGAATGAAGAGGATAGCCGTTGTTACAACTGGTGGCGATGCGCCTGGCATGAATGCTGCCATCAGAGGCGTTGTTCGTATCGCCTGTTCAAAGAAGTTTCAAGTTCTGGGTTTCAGGAGAGGGTGGGAAGGCTTGATTACAAATGCGTCCATCCAATTGACGCCTCGAGCCGTAAGCGGCATTCTGCAGTTAGGTGGAACAATACTGCATACGTCAAGATGCTTGGAGTTCGAGAAAAAAGAAGGGATCGGGAAAGCTGCGGAAACTCTCATATCGAATCATATCGATGGGCTCGTTGTCATCGGCGGGAACGGCTCTTTCAAAGGCGCCCTTGAGCTTAGCGCATACACGGATGCAATGATAGTTGGAATTCCGGCGTCAATCGACAACGATATCTTTGGAACAGAGGAAACCATAGGTTTTGACACGGCTGCAAACACGGCAGTCGCCGAAATCGACAAGATCCAAGATACGGCGGTTTCCCTTGAGAGAGTTTTCATGATTGAGGTGATGGGGCGAAAAAGTGGTTTTCTCGCGTTGGAGATCGGCCTCACCGTTGGCGCTGAGATAATTCTAGTTCCAGAGGTGAAATATCAAAACGAGAAACTTTTCGAGACCGTAAGAGAAAGCATGGCCAAGGGAAAGAAGTCAGGCCTGATCGTGGCGGCGGAAGGAATAGGAGATACGCGTCTTCTTGCAGGAGAGATTCAGCGAAACACAAAGGCAGATGTCAGATTGAGCATCATAGGCTATGCCCAAAGAGGCGGCAGTCCCACGGCGAGGAGCAGGCTCTTGGCGAGCTTGTTCGCACAAAAAGCGATCCAGCTATTGTCACAGAAAGACGGCGGCAGAATAGTCGGATTGCAAGATGGCAAGATTGGAAGTGTCGAGCTTAAGAAATCATGTAATACGCAGAAAGTTTTGGATCCGGACCTACTTAACCTGGCTAATTTACTTGCAACATGAAAACACAACGAAGTCTTCGCATGTGAGCTTTGATACGAAGTGCAGCTATGTCAAGCGTGGAGATACTGAAGTGTTGATATGAACGTCAAGCTGATCCGGAGCCCCAAGAATCCCATCATTGAACCAAGACCACGGATAGCTTGGGAAAGCGGGGGCACCTTCAACCCCGGAGCTGCAAAAAACGGTGAGGTCATTCACGTACTGTACAGGGCGGTCAACGAACACAACGTATCATCCCTTGGACACGCAACAACGACGGATGGCGAAACTATCGTGGACCGATCTCTGGGACCTGTCCTCGCTCCAGTTAGCTCTTGGGAAGTACTGGGTTGTGAAGACCCACGCATAACAGCATTCGATGGCAGATTCTACGTTTTCTATACGGCGTACTCGCCACGGGGTCCACGAGTAGCTCTGGTCTCCACTATCGACTTCATGACGTACGAACGCTACGGAGTCGTAGGACCGGATTACGACGACAAGGACGCCGCCCTCTTTCCTCAGCTCATTCACGGAAAGTTCGCCGTTGTACACAGAATAGCGCCAAACATCGAACTTGCGTTCTATCATAATATCAAACAGATGGAAAAAGTCTCGCAAAACCCATACTCGAAGAATTATCTCAAACGCATAGAGACAAAAATTATCATGAAACCAAAGTGGAAGTGGGAAGAAAAGAAGGTTGGAATAGGCCCACCCCCGATCCGAACTGACGTAGGATGGGTGGTCATCTATCATGGCGTGGATTCTAACACCGTATATCGCGCAGGTGCAGCCCTCCTTGACCTTGAAAACCCGCGACGAGTGATCGCCCGAACTCCAGAACCCATCCTTGAACCGGAAGAAGTTTTCGAAAGGGTCGGAGTGGTACCTAATGTTGTTTTCCCGGAAGGTGCAGTTATGGTAAAGGATGAACTCAAGGTCTTCTACGGCGGAGCAGACAGAACCTGCTGTGTCGCGAGCATTCCAATGAAATTGTTGATAGAAACGTTAGAAAGCTACAGTTAGGATTCGTCGGATAATGAGTCGCATGAATTACTTATCGCATAAGAGAATCATCATCTTTGACCTTGACGGTACTCTGACAAAGAGCAAGTCAGACATCGATCATGAAATGGCTTCACTGA
Source organism: Bathyarchaeia archaeon (assembly GCA_049521055.1). Lineage (GTDB taxonomy): Archaea > Thermoproteota > Bathyarchaeia > 40CM-2-53-6 > 40CM-2-53-6 > FEN-987. Next base: position 1,184 of record JBEKPE010000050.1, on the reverse strand, counting down.
TTTGCGATTTGCTCCGGCTAAAGTACGTTGCCATTGCTTCAGGATGTTCTTTTCAACAGTTCAAGAGCCAATTCCTAAGTGGACTGCCAAAGAACACGAACTTACGCAACTTACTCCTATTTCCGACCTCTTCGTCCAGCGGTTACTATTATGACAGAAAACGAGGCCGTTTCTCTCAGGTATACACCAATCTCCTGTCCCTACAGGACGTCAAGAAAATCTTGAGAACTTTCGCAAGAGTTTTCGCGGAGATCGCATATTCCCAGCCGGCAAGGACATACGGACCAGTTTTCGAGAACAGAGGAAGCCAAGTTACTTTCTCCGCGTTGGGTCAGAAGGCTCCGCTGCGACTGAAGCGGAAATGGGACCCAAATCAACAGAAGCGACTGAGGATGAGGAGGCTCCTGAGGGTGCAATTGCATAGCTTCGAGATTTCGATCGGTGGAACAACGTCAATTGACGTCACTAGAAAGGGCGTAAACAAGACATTATGCGTAAAGAAGCTGAGAGAACGCCTTGGTGTGAAACAGAGAGACATGCTATTTGTCGGGGATGCTCTTTTCAGAGGTGGAAACGACTACATCATGAAGAGCACAGGCATCCGGTGCATCTCGGTCTCGGGCCCGAAGCAAACGAAGGAACTAATAAGAGGAATGATTCAGGGCCGCAAATCCATGCATCCTGTCTAACACACGACGATCGATAGGATAGATAGCGATGCTACGTGACAGCGGTTGCGCCAAGCGCCGAAGCTTGGGGACTGGACTCTGAAATACCAATTCGCCTGCAGGGTCTGAGGTGTTTTCGAGAATCCGCCCGCGTGTTGGTCCGCTAGGTGCGAAGGTCTTCTCTCCAGAGCCGACCGTTCGTACGCTTATCGTCTACAACCTGGTCCAGGGCCTGTACCTTGGTTACATCAGGGTCTTTTGGCAGCCGTGGATAGTTTCTCTCGGAATCTCTATCGCGATAATCGGCGTCTTGGAGAGTGGGGCAGGAAGATACGGAGCGATATCCGGTTTGATGCAAGTGGTGGGAGGGAGGTTCTCGGACCGCCGGGGACGCAGGAAGCTAATTCTTGCGGGGAGTGGTTTCCTCATCGCGTGCTGGCTGACATCAGCGGGTGCATTCTTCATCGGTTCCCGCGGGCTCGTATACATCGCCTACCTTCTCTGGGGCCTCAGTCT
>JBEKPE010000049.1:0-14024 GCA_049521055.1 Bathyarchaeia archaeon | reverse complement strand
TACTGGGTCCGAGAGAAGGGAGCCTTGAAAGGCTACGTTTGAGTAAATTCGTCCCTCTGCTCGCGCCATTTTTTCCTTAAGGTTCGAAGCGGAGCTGGTCGGTGGCCTCGTGTTAGGCATATCTAGAACTGTAGTAAATCCTCCGACCGCGGCAGCTTGTGTGCCTGTCTCGAATGTTTCCTTATACGAAAGCTCTAAGTCACGGAGGTGAACGTGAACGTCTATCATACCCGGTAAGGCCAACAGGCCGTCTGCATTTATGGTCAGGTCTGTTGGAGATGTTGGTTTCAGTTTTGTGATCTTTCTGATCTTGTCGCCTTCAATGAGAATGTTTGCCTGAGTCAGTTCATCCCCTATTGGGATTTCGGCTGATTCGATTAGGGTCGAGGCCAAGTGTCTCTACGCACCATCTGCTGTCGTACCACCGAGTCCAGCAGATTAATGCCTTGGCTCAGTCTTCCTCTTCTGCTGGTCCTTCAGCCTCTGCCGCGCAGTCATCGCAGAGGAACTGGCCATCTTGCGACTTCATTTCTTCGGCCCATGAACCGCATTTGTCGCAGTATCCGCTTAACGTGGCGGCTTCTTTGGTTTTCTGTACTGGTGAGATCTGCGATTTTTCCGCCATAACATCGATCAACGCAGGGGTGATGTCGACAATATCGTTGCTGGTAATGATGCCAGTTAGCTTGCCACCTTGCATGACAACTAATCTTCTGATCTTCAACTGTCGCATCCTTGTTGCAGCATCTGTTATATTTGCGGCAGCGTCGATGGTCGATGCTGGTTTGGTCATGGATTTACTTGCCTTGACCTTACTTGGAAGTAGGTCGAGGGCGGCTACTCTTCTCACGACATCGCGTTCCGTCATCAGGCCTAGAGGTTTGCCTGACTTGTCGACTACGACAACGCAGCCTATCCCATGTTTCTTCATTAGTTTGGTTGCCGTAAGTGCCGTATCCGTGTCGTTGATGGTTATGACTGGGCTTGACATCAGATCCTCCACCTTCACGTCCGGGGCACCGGCGGCGGTTGTCAATGAGAGTCACAAATGGAATCTTTTGCGAGGCCTTAAGGACTTTGCTGGGCCATTTGGGAGCGACAGGCAAGTATTATCTAGAGACGCGTGATAGGGGCCCGCAAACGCTAAGTTGGAACGGGAGAGAGTTGACTACACCCACACCCACTACTACTCAAACTCAACCGAAGCCTTTCCTCAAGCCCTCGTCGGTCGTCTACTGGATGCGTTTCGTTTTAGCGATCCTCGCAGGCCTCTCTAACCAAATACTCCATATCGATGCCGCGAGTTTCGGCGACGCCTCAACCTATGTCGGGATCGGCCTAGGCGTCGCCTTCTATCTTCTCTCTGTCATAATCGTACGGCATCTGCTTCACTACGGCCCGACTGAGCTCAGAGGCAAGAATCGCGACATAACCCTGGGCGGCGGCACCTTCATCTTCATCTGGATCATGACGACCGTGCTCTTCTACACGATCGGGCTCTAAGGGAAATCAATCTGCTTTCTTTGGAGTAGCGGGTTCTGCGGTGGGTCCAGCTCGTTCTAGCTTTCTGATATAATTTTCCAGGGCCTGGAAGTAACCACGGTCGAAGTCGCCGTGTAACCCATTCTTTGCCTGTTGGCTGAATTCCCTGCGGAGATTCTTGAGGTTCTTGGGCGTCTTCTCGATCTTCGAAAGGTAAAGGTACTTGTCTTCGTTGGATTTTGCGGTTAGGAGCAGGCCTTCGAGTGCCTTTAGGTAACCTTTCGCGGATTCCGTGGAAGGAAGGGTTGCTCGTATTGTATCCAGTTCTTTCTCTGCGTCAGCGTTTCTTCTCTCGATGAGTGCTTGGAAGAGTCTTTCTGAATTGAAGGTCGGGGTGGGTTCTGGTTTGGGTGTGGGTTTCTCAGCGTCTGCGTTTGACTTCGTCTTCTTCGGTGATATCTTTGATACCTTCCTCAGTTACCTTGAATATGCGTTCCCCTTCGGGTAGGTATGGGCTGGAGATGAGCCTACATATCCTAACTGGGCCACTTGCTGTGCGCCTCAGGAACACCCTAGTATGGCTCGTGTGGGATACTATATGTCCTCCGACTGGTTCCACCACCATAGCGAAGAACGCGTCAGGCTTAGACATAACCTGGTTCGTAACCACAGCACATGCATTGAATGCACGTGAAAGCCTAACCAAACGGTGCAGGTGGCTGTTGAGTTTCTGCTGCCGTTCGGCAAGCATCTCTCGGCCTAGGTACTCGCTTCGGAAATGTGCAGTCAGCGAATCCACAATGATCAGCTTCACATTGTTTTCCTGTATGACCTGGTCCGCCTTCTCAAGAAGAAGGATTTGATGATCAGAATTGAAGGCTTCTGAGTAGATGATTCTCTTGGCGGTCTCGGTGGGGTCAAGTCCGAGTGCTTTGGCCATGCGGACTATCCATTCGGGGCGGAATGTGTTTTCAGTGTCGATGTAGAGGGCGGAGCCGTTGAGGCCGCCTCTCTCTTCGGGTAATTGGACGTTTACGGCGAGTTGATGGCAGAGTATGCTTTTGCCCACTCCGTACTCGCCATAGAATTCTGTTATCGTTTGGGTTTCTAATCCTCCTCCCAGAAGTTCATCAACTTGCTTGCTGATGGTTGTGAGGCGTCGTACGTTCTGCCTCATCTTGATTAGTTCATCAGCCCTGATGAAGCTGAGCGCAATACTGTCCCTCGCCTCTACGACTACTTTAGCCGCCTGTTTTTCGCCGACTCCCGCTACAGTCAATTCTTTGATCGTGGCTGTGGCGAGTGATTCGACGGTGTGAAAACCCATCTCTCTAAGTTTTTCAGCTGTTGCAGGGCCTACGCCCGGTATGTCTTCTATGAACTCATACTTCTTCTTCTTCGGTGGTTCAACGGTCGCCGCCTCAGGTTTTTCTTCCTCTAAGGGTTCCTCTCGTTTTTCCTCGGGAATTTCCTCCCGGGTCTCCTTCGTCTCCTTCTCCTTAGTCTCCTTTCCCTTAACTTTCTCTTTCAAGACTTGGGTCGTTGACAACACTAACACCCTGCTTATTTCAAGATTGGCTAGATTTCTTAGTGGCGTTGCTTGATATAACGGAGAGAGGAGGATGAAAGTACCGTCGAAACCCTTGAAACGATCTCACAGAAACCTCGGGAACGTTTGTCAATGGCCCTCATAGTGAAGAATAATCCACCGTTGCCGGAGGCAGCGGAAATCCTCGAGAAAGCGTTTCGGGCAAGAAGCCTGGTCATCATTATCGGCGATTGCAGAGTTGACTATGAAGGCCGGGCGTCATCAACATTGGAATGGGGCGAAAGAATTGCCATGATAAAAGAAGATGGCTCAGTCTTGGTCCATCGGCCGACCGGATACGAACCTGTAAATTGGCAACCCCCAAAGTGTATGATGAGCTTGAAGCTTGATGACGGCGCTTTGGTAGTAAACGCGTCCCGTCCTCAACCCAAAGAAACCGTCTCCATTGAATTCAAAACAATCACCTTAGTCGCCACTGGCAAGCTTGCGGATTCGGGCGAATTTGCACTCCACGTTACTGAGGAGCAAATGAAACAGGCTATACTCACGGCACCAGACCTTGTGGAGGCGGGTCTGAAACCTCTTCAACAGGAGAAGAGCCTGGGCGAAGCTGGGTTTACTGACATCTTCGCCGAGGACAAGCAGGGTAACCTTGTGGTGGTCGAGATAAAGCGGGTGCCGGCCTCTAAGGACGCGGTAATGCAGCTTCAGAGATACCTCGACACACTCCGAAAACGAATTAGTCGACCAATCAGAGGTCTGGTAGTTGCTCCAGAACTCCGAAAAAACGCGCAGCCCTCCTTGAACACATTGAAATTGGAGTTTGTCCGACTGGCCCCGGAAAAATGCTTCACAGTGTTGAAGAGTAGGAAGGACGCGAAGCTAAGTCAATTCCTCACGTAACTCTCCATAATTGACGTTGGGCTCTTGGGATTGGGAGGGGGCAAGCTTATTTAGCGTAGGGCCGTGACTTGCCGGAAGAATAAGTGGGAAGCATTTGGAACCTTCGAGAAAACCTCTCAACTTGCTCGTGAAGAAGCTCAACGGCGACGTTAACATTCGACTCAAGAACGATGTCGAATACCGCGGCAAGATGATCGATGCCGACAGCCACATGAACATCATACTGGAAGGAGCCACCGAGTACCGTGGCAACTCGCCGACGGCAAACTACGGAAACGTAATCCTGCGAGGAAGCAACATCCTCTACATCTGTGTCGACGCGACCAAGCAACCTGCCTAAACGCGTCCCAGGCGTCGGCATTCAAGTCGTGTCTTGGGATTTCCATAGACGGGATGCTAGTAATGTGTGCGCAACTAAGTTCGACACATCAAGACTTCCCGCTCTCTGAACTCGTCTCCAAGATAACGGAAGGTCACATTATCGATCAGGACGGCCTAAACAAAGCAAAGCTACAATTCTGTCGGGAACATGAACTGAGTTGGATGCCACGGAATTCGGACATACTGAACGCCCTTCCCCCAGACATTCGCCAAAAGTTTTCGGAACATCTTCGCATAAAGAAAGTCCGAAGCGTCTCGGGAGTGAACGTAATCGGCGTGATGAGTTCGCCACGAGGCTGTCCACATGGCCGTTGCGTATTTTGCCCGATGGAGAAAGGCTTCCCTATGAGCTACACATCAGGAGAACCCGCTGCAATGCGTGGCCTGCAATCAGACTACGACCCATTCGTCCAAATCACCGGCCGTGTCGAGCAGTTAAAGGCAATTGGGCATGAACCCTCTAAAGTGGAACTCGTAATCCAAGGCGGAACCTTCTTGGCCGCTCCACACGACTATCAGGAAGAATTCGTGAAACGGTGTCTAGACGCCCTAAACGGTGTCAATTCATCCACCCTAACTGATGCTAAGATTCACGCTGAAACGAGCGAAATCCGAAACGTTGGCCTAACGATTGAAACGAAACCAGACTGGTGCAAACAACCACACGTAGACCAAATGTTACGGTTCGGTTGTACTCGCGTAGAAATCGGCGTTCAAATAATCGATGACGCCATCTACAATCTCACGAACCGGGGTCACTCCGTTCAAGATGTTGTCGAAGCGTTCCAAATCGCAAGAGACGCCGGGTTCAAAATCGTTGCACACATGATGCCCGGACTGCCTGGATCCGATTTCCAGAAAGATCTAGCTTCATTCAATCTACTCTTCTCAGATTCGCGCTTCCGTCCCGACATGATGAAAATCTACCCTTGTCTCGTCATGGAAGGTACGGAGCTGTACGAGTGGTGGAAACGAGGTGAGTACCAAGCTTTTGATACGGAACAGGCGGTGGAACTGATCGCTCAGATAAAGGAATTCGTGCCGCCATGGGTCCGGATTATGCGTGTTCATCGCGAGTTCCCAGTGCATCTCATTCAAGCGGGAGTCAAGAGCGGTAACCTGCGCGAACTGGCCCTTGCGCGTCTTCGGGAGAGAGGCAAGAGATGCAGGTGTATACGATGCCGAGAGATCGGCCACAGAACACTGAAGGAAGGATTGCTAGTAAAACCTGACCGGATTGAGATAATGGCCACGCAATATGACGCATCGGACGGAAAAGAATTCTTCATCTCGATGGAAGATCCAGAAACCGACATTCTCATCGGATATGTCCGACTCAGGATTCCGTCGCAGAATGCTACCCGGGAGGAAATTGACAGCTCAACGGCTCTGGTGCGTGAGCTTCACGTCTATGGCCCGGAAGTTCCGGTAGGAGAGCGACGGTCTGGCGCGTGGCAGCACACTGGTTTCGGGCGAAAACTCCTGGCAGAGGCCGAGAGGAAGGCTGGAGAGGCTGGTGCGAGTAGAGTCCTTGTATTGAGTGCTCTCGGAACTAAGCAGTACTATGAACGCTTGGGATACTCACACGTCGGCCCGTACATGGGCAAAGTGATAAAGTGATTTCACGACGCAGCTAACATCTTAAGGCGCACAGGTTTTCATTCCTCACACGAACTGGGGAGAACATTGCCGCAAGAAGAATTGAGTGGCTACATCGGACTGGCGCATGAATTACTCGCGAAGACTGGAGTCCGAATCGGCGACCGAATACGGTTGGAACTCAAACGCGCAGGAGAGCAGGAAGTGGTTGAGGGCCTGCTTATGCCACGTTACCGTACTGAAACCGAAGAGAATTACGTGGTAGTTAAACTCAAAACCGGATATAACGTTGGAGTCCGGATCGATTCATCCACTAAGATCGCCCTGCTTGGTAAGGGACAACAACCCCAGTTTACGCGTCCCCCTCCACCTTCCCAGACGTCTGGTCTTCCCAAGGTTTCGATCGTGAGCACTGGCGGCACAATTGCGAGTAAAGTTGACTATAGGACTGGAGCCGTGAAGCCCGCTCTTGATGCCGAGGATCTCTACAGCGTCGTACCAGAGTTAGCGGGTCTAGCCGAGATTGAGGCAAACGTTCTCTTCTCTCTATTCAGCGAAAACATAGGCCCACAACATTGGTCGAAGATAGCAGAGTTCGTTGCAGATAGAGCCCGAAAGGGTGCAGACGGAGTTGTAATCGCGCATGGGACGGATACTCTTGGTTACACGGCTGCGGCACTCAGCTTCGCGCTAATCGACTTGCCAATTCCAGTCGTATTGGTTGGTTCACAACGCTCATCGGATCGCCCGAGCTCAGATGCCGCTTCCAATCTAGTGGCCGCAACCGCGGTGGCGGGCCAAGCACCATTTGCTGAGGTCGTAGTCGCAATGCATGATTGGATATCGGATGAGAAGGTTGCGGTGCATAGAGGAACGAAGGTTCGCAAATGCCACACGAGCAGAAGGGATGCATTCAGAACCGTAAACCAAAAGCCAATCGCACATTACGACCTCATTAACCGCACCCTCAATCTCGACGTCACCCAATATAGGGAGAGGGGGAAGAGTGCGTCGCTAACCGTCAAAGCACAATTCGACCCTAACGTTGCTCTCGTCAAGTTCTACCCTGGGATTTCCGTAGGAATTATCGATTGGGCAACGGCGACTGGGTTCAAGGGCATTGTATTGGAAGGAACGGGATTAGGTCATGTCGGCGAAGCGTTGTTCTCGTCGCTCGAAAGGGCGGTGAATGACGGAGTCGTCGTTGGTATGTGTTCGCAGTGCATCTGGGGCCGGGTTCACATGAATGTGTACTCAACAGGAAGAGACCTGTTGAGGATCGGGGTTCTCCCGTTAGGGGACATGCTCTCGGAAACGGCCTTGGTGAAGATGATGTGGGCCTTCGGCCAAGAAAAGAACCCTGAGAACGTCAAGAAGATCATGACCACAAACCTAGCAAATGAACTCTCGGAAAGGCGCGAATTAGAGGAACAGATCGAATGAGCGGTACGCAAATCCCGAAACCCAAGCTCACGGTAGGGTTAGAGATTCACCGTCAGCTTGACACGGATCATAAACTCTTCTGCGGTTGCCCAACCGAGTTCGCGGAATCCGAACCAGAATCTAAGTTTCTGCGCAGGCTTAGGCCAACTCAAAGCGAACTCGGCCAAGTAGACCAAGCCGCGATGTTCGAATTCCATCGCGGCAGAAGTGTCCTCTACGAGTCTGATCATCAGACATCCTGCCTCGTTGAGATGGACGAAGAACCTCCTGCTAAACTAAACCGCGAAGCCATCGATGTATGCCTGACTGCGGCATTGTTGATGGGCGCGAAACCCGTGGATGAGATTCATGTAATGCGTAAGGTGGTTATAGACGGATCAAACACGACCGGCTTTCAACGAACCGCGGTAGTGGCACTAAATGGCGGATTGAAAGTAGACGAGAAGACGATTCCGATCACACAGATCTCTTTGGAAGAGGATGCGGCGCGAAAATCATCGCAGTCGCAGACTGCGGCTGGTTATCTTATAGATCGGCTCGGTGTTCCACTAATCGAAGTTACCACGGGCCCGGTTTTGGAATCACCTGACGAGGTTGAGAAAGTTGCATACGCAATCGGCACCGTTCTGAGAGCAACTCGAAAAGTGAAGAGAGGACTCGGAAGTATCAGGCAGGACCTGAATGTCTCCATTCCAGAAGGAGCGCTCATTGAAATCAAAGGCGTTCAGGAATTAGATATTATAGGTAAAGCCGTCGAATTGGAAGTGAACCGCCAGCAGAACTTACTAGCCATTCGCAAAGAATTATCCTCCAGAAACCTGAAGCCCAACCAGATAGAGAGAAAGTACGTCAACCTCTCTGAACTGTTCTTGAACTCAGATGCGCGAGTCATCAAAGTAGCGATGACCGAAGGAGGGGTAGTTTTAGCGGTAAAACTACCTAAGTTCAAAGGCCTACTAGGAAGAGAGCTTGGACCAGGGCTACGACTAGGGACCGAACTTTCCAACCGTGCATCATTCTGGGCTGGGGTAGGGGGAATATTTCATTCAGACGAGTTACCTGCCTACGGAATATCCGAGGCCCAGGTTACCGCAATAAGGAATCAGCTTGGTCTTGCAGACGAAGACGCATTTGTCCTCGTCGCTGACGACAACGTCAAGGCAAGAGATGCGCTCGATGCGGTTGTCGACCGAGCGAACGAAGCGTTAGAGGGGGTTCCGGAAGAGACCCGTACGGCTATGCCTGATGGGACCACCCGTTACATGCGTCCACGGCCAGGCGCAGCTCGTATGTATCCAGAAACTGATGTTCCGGAGACACCCATCCCAGAAGAATACATAGCTACGCTGAGGGTGAAATTACCCGAGACATCCGAGAGACTCACGAGGCGGTTGATGGATCAATTCTCACTTAACCAAAAATTAGCAAAACAGCTTGTGGATTCTGATTATCTAACCCTATTCGAACAGGTCGCCACGAAAGAAGCGGTGCAACCTACTTTCGCTGCAACATTTCTAACGGAAACGACCAAGAGCCTTGAGCGGGATGGCGTACCCCTTCGCACCGTCCCAGACTCCAAAATAGAAGCTATGTTCCAGCTCCTGGCCAAAGGTGCATTTTCGAAAGAAGCTATGTCTGATCTGTTGAAGTGGCAGGCATCAAACCCAAGGGCGGATCCTTCAGAAGGGGTAAAGCATCTTGGATTACAGATGCTGTCGCAGACGGAATTGGAGCAAGTCGTTGATCGTCACGTCGAGAAGAACAAGAAAGTAATTGAGACAAAGGGTCAGGGTGCTTTTGCGTCGATCATGGGATCCATCATGTCCGAAGTACGAGGGCGAACTGACCCTAAGCTCGTAACTGAGACCCTGAAGAAGAGGCTCGCGAGTGCTGCCTGATATTTGAATCGGAGTCGCCAAAACGGCGCTGTATTCTAGAAACCATTTGGACCGTGGCTGAGGTGGGGGTGGGGCCCACCCCTGAAGCGAACTGGTTTGGACCGAGTTGAAGCATTACGCGCTATTGGATGTCAATTACGCCGAAATTGTAACTCAATTGCGGGCAGTCCAAGCCAGCATACATCAACTCAACGCCATGGGCTTTATTCGAGGAATTGAACGTCGTCCACTAGGCCGTCGCTGTTCATATCTAGGCCCGTTACAACTCGGGCGATGTTCTTTCTGTTCGACGTGTTGCCTTTGGCGATTTCGTCGGTGTACTTAATGAACGCCAGAACGGCGGCCCTTGTGCCGAGGTAGCTGTTCCCAGCTATGACGATCATTTTTGAGTCTTGATTGTTGGGGTTGTCGATCAATTGCACTGCCCCCTCCTCCTCGCCGGTATAGCTTCGTCCTGAGAGGCGGGAGATCATCATGTTGTGGCCGGTTAGCTCGTAGGTTATGGAGAGGTATTCGTTTGCGGACATTGTAACGGTGTTTACCCTCGGCCCTCCAACGACTATGAGGTTCCGTGCTGACTCCTGTTGGGATAATTCTGTGTCCAGGCGTACAACACTTTCTCGTGTGACGGGGAGGAGTGATCCAATGAATAGCGCTAGGTCTGTTGCCCTGTCGCCGCAGCGTGCGCGGCTACTGAAGATGCCGTGCGCATCGGGGCTTCCGAGGACAATGTGACCGTTGAAATGGCCTTGTGAGATAAACGGGTCTAGCATTTTCGAGGCAGGCTCCGAGAGAGGTTCCTCTACTAGGTCCCGCGAGGTTGTGCCTGACGCTCCTCGTCGCGGTATTATGGCGATCGCCTTCTCCTCTGCTCGATAATACTTAGCGGTCGCGCCCCTCTTCTTCTCCGTTCTCTCTAGCACTACAAGGCCAGCTTTCTCGAGTTCCCTCAAGTGATAACAGATTACTTGCTCGCTGGTGTGGAATGATTCTGCTAGGTCTTTGGCACATTTTTCGCCATCCGACAGGTCGCTGAGGATTTTCCAGCGGGTGGGTTGGAGAAGCAGTTGAGCGACTTTGGGGTCAGAGATAATTCGTGTGGGGAGGAGTTGGTTGTTACGCCTTTCCTTCAATAATAGATATGGCATTTCCATTGCCTCGGAACATCATTAATAAAGTGGAGATTTGACTATTAAACACGTTTTTGATTAATCCACGCGCATCCTGAACTTAGACTACTTGGAAAATCATTGATTCGTCAAAACTGAACCTTAGGAAACCTTATGACGACTGCTAGGTTACCTCGGCGAACTCTATCTGGAAACTGGCACTCATGTGTGGAATCTCCGGTGTAGTGCAGAAATCTGGCGACGTCGGTCCGATACTATACGACTCTCTGAAACGGCTGGAGTACAGGGGTTACGATTCAGTGGGCGAAGCGGCGATTATCAATGGAGTGATCGTCGTAAAGAAGGACAAGGGGAAGATCGACGAGGTCGAAAGCAAGCTCCGGATCAGTGAGCTGGGTGGGGTCGTAGGTATTGGTCATACCAGGTGGGCGACCCACGGCGCTCCGTCGCAAGAAAATGCTCACCCCCACACAGATTGCCTGGGCAGGGTTGCTGTGGTTCATAATGGCATAATTGAGAATTTCTTGGAACTGAAGCAGGAGTTGGAAGCTGCCGGGCACAAGTTCAAATCAAGAACTGATACGGAAGTAGTCGCGCACCTCGTGGAAGAGCAACTGAAATCAGGAATGGGTTTCGTTGAAGCGGTACGATCGGCTGCGCGGAAGCTCACGGGTGCTTACGCCCTCGCTTTCATATGCACTGATGAACCCGATAAAATTGTGTGCGTGAGGCGGGAGAGCCCGCTCGTGATCGGGACGGGAGCTAACGCAAACTATCTCGCCTCAGATATTCCCGCTTTCCTCTCACGAACGAAACAGGCCATACTTCTTGAAGATGATGAGATGGCGGTTCTAGAGGCTGACAGCATACACTTGATGAAGGTTGAAAGTGGAGAGGTGGTCTCTCGGGAGCCTTTCACCGTAGAGTGGAGCGTGGAGACGGCGAGTAAAGGTGGTTTTCCGCACTTCATGTTGAAGGAGATTCATGAACAGCCGCTTTCAATTCGTAATGCCCTGCGAACGCATCCAATCTATCTTGATTTGATGGCCTTAGCAATGAACCAAGCGAAGAGAGTGTTCTTGCTCGCCTGTGGGACCTCATACCACGCCTGCGTCGCCGCCACATATGCTTTCGCAAACCTAGCCAAAACTGAGGTCACGCCGGTCGTCGCCTCGGAATTCATAGATGGGTATGGGGCCCTGATCGATCAAGATACTGTCGTCCTGACCATTAGCCAATCAGGAGAGACCGCGGACACCCTGACCGCAGTCAGGGGAGCAAAGGATCGTGGTGCCACAATCCTCGGAATAACCAATGTGATGGGATCAACCCTGACTAGGCTCTCGGACGTTTATATTGGCCAAAACTCCGGCCCGGAAATGGGAGTGGCCGCGACCAAAACCTTCACCGCACAGTTTGCCGTTCTCGTCAAAATCGCCGTGGCCCTCGCTCTGAAACGAAAAACCTTGAGCGGCAAGGAATTGCAGGTATTAGAAGGGGGTTTCGATCAATTGCCCGACTGGGTCTCAACTACTCTATCCAGTCAAGAGAATCAGGTAAAACGGCTTGCTGAAAAATACTCGGACAGAATAAGCTTCTGTTTTCTGGGTAGAGGAATTAGTGTGGCGACTGCCCTTGAGGGACGACTGAAGCTCCTCGAACTTTCATACCTACCCGCAATCGCATATCCGGCAGGTGAGTCGAAACACGGTTTCATCTCGGTCGTTGAGGATGGCTATCCAGTGATTTTCATTGCGCCCATGGATGAGGTTTACTCTAAGATCGTTGGCAACGTTATGGAAATGAAAGCTCGGCAAGCGCAGGTTATTGGTGTCGTTGAAGGAGGGGATGGGCAAGTTGCAGGTTTATCGGATGAAACGATAACTATGCCTATTGGGATTCCTTGGGCACTCACGCCGATCGTATTCATTCTTCCTCTCCAACTTTTCGCGTATTACATGTCGGTGAGAAAGGGGTACAATCCTGATTTTCCAAGAAACCTAGCGAAATCAGTAACCGTACACTAGCAAGAACAGGTAACAAAGAGAGGTCTGGTTCAACGAACGGCGCATCAAGCGGAAGACAAGATCAACCAACTGTTCGCTCCTTTTCCAAAGCCCTAGAGCTCATTGATCAGTTTCGTAATGCGACGCGGGCCCAGTCTGATCCAAGTCGGGATTTGCTTCTTTGGAAATGCGCGGCTGAGGTTGAGTATTTGGCGTTCAGGATAGCGATCATTAACGACTTGGGTGATTATGATCCGAAAGTTAACCCCGCAGACACACTTTCTGCTGATTATGCGCGCGACCTCATCACCAAAGCCCAGGCTACGTTCGATTCAGATCCACGAGAGGCCTACAAAGATGTCCGCGAAGCCGTCGACGTCCTGAGAAAGATGTCCAGAACGGGTGGCAGGGCTCTGAAGACCCGTCACGATTCATCACCAAAAAACGGGTAGAAACACTTTTCTTGGTAGATTCTTAGGCGTCACCGAAGACGGTTGAAGAACAATTCCCAAAGGTTCACTGTTACTCTCGCCGGCGCAGCCGTATTCTCCGCACTTGCGGCGTTGCTGACTCTCTCCAGAGCCGCGATTCCATTCCCACTCATCCCGTACCTCCAGATAGATTTTGCAGAACTTCCGATTTACATTTCATTTTTCCTGTTCGGACCAGTAGCAGCCATCATAACGGAATTAGTGCATTGGCTGTTTCTCAACATAACCGGCTCTGATGCTCCTCTAGGCCCCGCGATAAAATTGGTCGCAGTCCTGTCCACCCTCGCCGGATTTTGGGCGGGTAGCTCTATCTACTCTCATCTTGCACGGGGACGGGGTCGCCCTGCGGTCGCACTTTCACTCATGTTCGGTGGCGGGATGCTACTCCGGGTTTTGGCGATGACCATTGTCAACTACATCGTCCTCCTCTATGTCGGACCAGTGATTTTCGGGCTCAACTACATGGCGTTCGCGAGGATTACGCTCGTCAAGACGACGGGGTGGGAGTTCAGCGGAGATGTCGTTCTCCTTTTCTGGGTACTTGTATTCACAGCTTTGTATAACGTGATTAACCTCCTAGCGGCTGCGATTCCCGCGGGGCTAGTGGTCTCCCCCCTAACGAACTCGTTCAGGCACATAACTTCGATTGAAACCTGGCTCATGAGGAATGTAAAGGGTAAGCCTTCCAGCTAGTTTGCCCAAACTTCGGATTTGTATATCGTCGCTTCGCGTGCTTCTCCTACCGATATTATTTTCACGGGGGATTTTGTGATTTCTTCGATCTTCTCGACGTAGTCTCGCGCCTGCGAGGGCAATGATTCGTAGCCTTTCTTCGCTATGGACGCCCACTCAGAGTTAGGTAGGTCAGGCCATCCTCTCATCTCTTCGTAAACCGGTTTGCAATTTGAGTATTCGTGCAGGCCTGCGGGTTGATCGCGGACCGTTCTTCCGCCCACCTTGTATTCGATGCATATCTTGACGGGGTCGAACCCGCCGAGCGTATCCATCTTTGTAAGGGCTATACCTGTGAGGCCGTTTACTCTGGCGGCTAATCTTAGCGCTACTGCGTCGATCCATCCACACCTGCGTCTCCGGCCAGTCACTGTCCCGAATTCCTTTCCTTTCTCCTGGAGCCTCGACCC
>JBEKPE010000048.1:0-14059 GCA_049521055.1 Bathyarchaeia archaeon | reverse complement strand
AGGATAGGCAGTGTTGGTTGGGAAAGAGAAAGGTCCTTTCAGAGGGAGACATTAATCAACTCGTTCTTCCAGGAACGGGCCAGCTGCTTGGAATTGTAACCCAAATGTTCGGGTACGATCGGATAATGGTGAAGTGTTCAGATGGACTCGACCGAGTCTGCCGCATACGAGGCAAGATGAAGAGGCGGACCTGGATCAAGAACGGCGATGTAGTCTTGGTTGCCCCCTGGGATTTCCAAACCAGTCGCGCGGACGTGCTCTGGCGTTACACACAGAACCAAGCGCAAGTACTTCAAAGCAAGGGCATCCTCACGATGTAACCCCACAGTGCAGAAAAATACCCTAACTTACGTTATCATAGCGTCACGGCTGCCATAACAAAGCTCGAAACTACTTTGTTTGGTTGCGGATGTGGATTTGCCAGTTCTATTATTTTGCGAAGTCTAGATGCTTTCTAATCCGAACTTTAGCGGAATCAGTTGACGATAAAGTATGGTAAGACGAGTAATAGTCAGTTCTGCTCTAGTGAATTTCACGCTTCTTCATAAGTTCTGGCTAGTATTTTTCAATTTTTCTAGTGCTTTACTTCTTTGGATTTTTCCAGGCAAGCCCGACCAAAACATCGTTCGACAGTTTACCTATTAAGCTCTGAGGCAGGCAGGACACATAGAGTTTAGTGGTCTCCTTTGGAGAAAGACGATGCCATCTTCTATGCGCTTTTGAGAATGGGTCATGAGTGTACTCACGCCATTATTCCACATCCCAATCCGCTAAGCAAGAAGATGGAAAACGCATGGCTCATCGAAGTTGAACATGCCCATAACGATCTAGGAAAACATGGGCAATACACGTTTTGTTACAAGATCGTTGACGATCCAAAAACAGCAGTAGGAGAATGTAGGAAAGGGCTTAACGACTTGACCTAGCTCTTGAGTTCTGAATTATCGTTATCCACTTAATGGCCGACGATAATTCCTGATGTGCTACTTATTCCATCGGTTGAAGATTCTCGGGAAACTAGGAGCAAAACGAGACATCGAAAAGCAATCTAAACTCACGACCTAGGAAAATATCGAGCCATTACAAGTCGTGGGTTCAAATCCCACCGGCCCCACCACTTTCGTGGGTACAATCGACAACTGAACTTACGCTTCTCCGCAAATCACGGGCAGAATCAAGACAGGCATAGATGCCAGAAGACGTGGACTACAGCTTTCCAATATCCTCGGACCAAATGTCCGGATGTTGCTGAATGAAGTCCTTCATCAACCCCTTACACTCCTCAAGATCCAGATCTACCACTTTGATGCCCTGGGATTCCAAGAACTTACGTGCTCCGAGGAATGTTTCGGATTCTCCTGCAATTACCTCCTTTATCGCGAATTGTACTATTGCACCAGCGCAGAGATAGCATGGCATAAGTGTAGAGTAAATCGTAGCTCCTCTATAACTGCCGATTCTTCCCGCATTCCTCAAGCATTCGATCTCAGCGTGAGCCATGGGATCGTTTCTTTGAACTCGCATATTGTGTCCTCTTCCAATGATTCTACCGTCTTTGATCAGAATCGACCCGATTGGAATTCCGTCGGTCGCCAAACCCGACTTGGCTTCTTCAATAGCCTCCTTCATGAAAGATAGAACGGACTGGTTGCGGTTAGGGTTGGAATTCTGGAATTGGGTTGTTAACTCACGGCTCATCTGAGATGCGCTTTTCAGGTACAAGGCGACTCCTACGATGAACAAGATGATGGCTAAGGAGAACATGGGCCAAGTCCATGAACCTGCTGCATATGCGGGGGTATTTGCTAGATTGGTAGCTGGAAACAGAAGGACGATGAAACCCATCATCATGAAGAATAGGCTGACCTTCTTCACTCCATTCCCCCTATGACGCACACGGGCAGTTATCGCTAATTAGACTTACCGACAAGGAACTAAATCATTGCAGGGTTAACAAGCACTCTATTCTACTAAGTAGAAATGAGGGATAATTACCCTTTACGACTGTCTCTCCCAGCCACCTTAAATACCTAGTCGGCATATATACTCATTCTAGATGAGTTCTGGAGGTGTTTTGAGGATGGCTAAGAGTCGCAAGGTTAAGATGAAGTTGGGTACTGAGCACGACAAGAACGTTAGACAAGAGGAACAGGTAGCATAAGGCTACTAAGCGTGGGCGATAATCGCCCTAATTTTCTTTCTTTAATTTATCGAATCCTTTGAATATTGAGTTATGGTCTCTTCTGAACTCTTCGAATGCCTGCGCCCCAACACCCCCTCCTTGCACCCAAACAATTACAGTTACACACGGCCTACCCGCTCTGGTTCTGGTTGCGGGGGCGGTTTCATATTTTAACATCGGCGGCACCGGAACCGTCGCCAAATCCTGGTGACTCCGGGAGACGAAATTGCTGGTCCTGCCTTAACCGCAAACCTATTTTGAGGTGGTTTATGGCTACACACCTAGGAAATGTGAAATTTGACTGATGGCCCTGTTTCGGTTAGCCCTACTTTAAGGGCCAAGGTCTCAACTGGTTACCTCAGACTAGATGAATCGCTTCAGGGCGGCTTTATGGAGGGGTCTTCTGTCGTTCTTATGGCCGCCGCAAATGATGAGAACCCGCTTTTGCTCAGAAAATTCCTTGAGGTCAATAAGGAAGAGAGTTTGCTGGTTTGCAGAAGCCTCTCTAGGGTCGAAACGGTCGTCGGCGACAAACTCGACAGTGTGAAGTCAATTGTTTGCAGCGACAAACCGGTTTCGCCGGCGATAAACATTCTTCCGGGCAGGAGCATCGATAACCTCACCGATCTTAATCTGCAATTGTCCGAAGCGTTTGGTTCCATTAAGCCCAAACGTATTGTCTTAGATATCCTGTCTGACGTTCTGCTCCGTCATAAGGCCTTACAAACCCGAAAATGGTTGACTGAGCTTCTTGAACGACTGCGATCCAAGAACATAACGGTCTTGGCAGTCGTCAATCCGCACATGCACAACGAGGAGGAGGTCCAAGCTGTTGTAGGACTCTTCGACGGCAATATAGAACTCGTCGAAGAAAGGGGAAACAAATCGCTTCGTGTGAACTGGATGCACGGGATCGAAGTAGCTGAGAAGGAACTTACCCTGACGGATTTGACTGCAGGCTATGCTCCAATCGACGATTCAACAACTCCTGCTGTTGCTTTCAGGGAACCACGCTGGCTAACTCCCCTCGTGAATCGAAAGAATGAACTTTCAAAGCTGGAGGCAGCTCTTCACGAAGCGGTCGACGGCAAATCGTCCATAGTAGGCATCCACGGGGAGGCTGGCGTCGGCAAAACGCGTCTAATGCGTGAACTGGCAACATACGCGCAATCGAACGGCGCGACTGTGTTGGCAGGAAGAGGGTCGGAAGATAGTATCCCATACGCTCCCTGGGTGGAGGTTACCCGTGAATACATTGGTCAGGCTCCCGCTGAGGTACTTCGGAGGATGCTGGGAGCACACGTTTCAGATTTCGCAAGACTTGTACCAGACATAACGGCGAAAGTGGGGACGGTTTCTCCGTCTAAATCCCTGGGCGAACAGCAGGACAGGATTAGACTCTTCGAGTCTATCACACATTTTTTCATTTCTGTATCTAAGGAATCGCCGCTGCTTATCTTGCTCGATGATCTGCAGTGGGCTGATCAAGCTAGCCTCGACTTGCTTGAGTATTTCGTAAGGAGCACGGGCAATCTCAGGGTTTTGGTGGTATGCACCTACCGAACCGAAGATGCCGGCCCGGACACCCTGCTGCACAAGATGCTCACGAAGCTTAACAGAGATAGGCTTCTTGAGGCTTTGCCGGTGAAGAATCTAGGCGAAGACGACACAGCCAGACTCATCGAACAAGTTTTCGGAGAGAAGCAGACAAGCATCGATTTCGCGGATTTAATCCAGAAGACTACTGGCGGCAACCCCTTCTTCGTAGAGGAGGTTTTGCGTTCCCTCGTAGAGGATGGCACTATCTTCCGAACTGAGAAAGGCTGGGACAGAAAACCAATTCAGGAGATCGCTATTCCTGAAACCGTAAAATCCACTTTGAATTCGAGGCTGTCAAAACTTGAGTCCGAGACTCTCGGAACTCTAATGTGGGCCAGTGTGATGGGCCCCGAATTCGACTTCGAAGTTCTTCTGGAAGTATCGCAGGTAACTGAAGACCAACTGGTTCAGAGACTCGAGACAGCCATTTCTCAAGGCCTAATCGTCGAGGTCCCTCGCGAAAAGAGCAAGTTCAGGTTTTCCGACAATCGGATCAGAGAAATGCTGCTTGACGATTTGATTCAGATAAAGCGAGCGAGGTATCATCTCAAGATTGCAGAGGCGATGGAGAAACTCTATTCAAAGAAGTTAGAGAGGCATGTTGAAGCCATAGCCAACCATTTCTCAGAGGGCGGTGACACAGAGCGCTGCATCAAGTATTCAGTTATTGCTGGGGATTTGAACAAATCAATTTACGCGTATGAGCCGGCGATCAAGGACTACAGACGGGCTACGGAGCTCCTTGACCTCGAAGGAGAGAGAGAAGGAGAGAAAGCGGCCTTGTTAGAGAACCTAGGCGCATGCTACGCCTTCACTGGGCAACTCCACGAGAGCATGCAATCCTATGAACGGGCGCTCAAAATCTTTGAAAAATCACGTGATAACAAAGCATGTGCACGAGCATGCAGGGAAATCGCTGAGGCGATCACCACCGTGAAGGGCGAACCGGGTGCTCAAGAGGCTACAATCATCATGAAGCGTGGCCTCAACTACCTCCAAGGAGAACCCGATAGTTCCGAAGCCGCCTCGACCTACTATTCACTGGCATGGTATCTTGGCCTCATGGATCAATTTGATGAAGCAAACATGTGGGTTGAGAAGGCCCTAGAAGTAGGGAAGAAGACGAACAACCTCCAAGCAGTAGCAGGCGCACTCAGCATGCAAGGATCTTACCTAACTGACACAGGGAAAATCGATGAAGGTCTACCACTCTGGCAACAGGCCTACGAGATAGCGTTACAGCACGAAGACCTATTGGTAGCGCGGAATTGTGCCTTCAACTTGAGTTTCTACACCTACCCAAGGGACTTAGCGAAAGCACGCGAATTAACCCTGAAATGCATTGAACTAGCCAAGAGCGCAAACCTCATGAATTCGGAGGCGCGAGGCTTGTGGTGGTTATCCGCTATCGACTGGCTTAGAGGAGACTGGGCAAGCACTTTAGAACAATTCCAGAAAGCAGACGCAATCATGGAGCGACTGGGCATCGGAGTCGATATCACTACAGTTGAACACGAAGCCTGGAGAGGATGGTACGCGCTGAGCATGGGAGACCTGGAAAAGGCTGAGAAGGTTCTGGAGGCGGCGGAGCACCTGGCCGAAAAGGTTCCCAAGATCACCGTCGTTGTGACCACCAATCTAGCCTTAGGCTTACTCAAGCTGGAGCAGGGCAAAGATCAGGAAGCCAGAGCGCACTTCGAGAGATCCGTAGACGCATTCAAGAAGTGGGAATTTACGACGGAACCCTTACTCCACGTTGAGACTCTCCTTCACCTCACTTCGCTCTACGCAAAGGGCGGGCGACTGGAGGAGGCTCGGAAGATGTCTGAGTGGGCTGAGCGACTTGCTGGAACACTGAAAAGTGATGCTGGGTTGGCGATGGCTTTGCAGGCTGAAGCGAGCGTCCTTTTCGCAGGTGGGAACCAAAAAGCCGCTGAAGAAGCTCACCTGAAATCCTTGGGCCTCTGGGAGAAGGCTGGTTGGCCTTACTATCACGCCAAGGCGCTTGTTGCCTACTCCGAGGCAATGGCACAGACAAACCCGGAAGAATCAAAGAAGCGCTTAAGGGAGGCCGTGGAGGTCTTCAAGAAATTAGGCGCCAAACGTGATCTCGGAAAGGCGCAAACCAAGCTCTCAGCTTAATCAACTTGGGCAATCGTCGGTACCCAGATCTATGTATGCGCACTATTAGGCCCACAAGTCAAAACTTCTCTCTACGGGCCAACAAGATCGCGCGAGACCGGTCAGCTGGATTGCAGATTGAAATTGCAGCCAGACCCTATGTACGTCAGCGGTTGGAGATTGACAGGTTGAAAAATTGAAGTTGAATATGCGAAGTAGATTAAGTCGGACAATGGGTCTGAACCATAAACGCTTTGGAGGTTGCTGATGAACACTTTGAACGAGTTAGTTTGGTTGTCAGGGATAACATAAAACGACCATGCGAACGAGTCCTTTGGGTAGATTAGCAGACGTGCTTTAGCTGACGTACTGAATGACCCATGTTGACTGGTCGAGACTGTTGCATTGATAGCTGACAATGTTACGTCCGTTACGACGGTCGTATCTCCCACGTTGTCAACTGAGACTTGACCGTCAACGGCGGCGTCGGTCCAACGATGCCGCAATAGTAGTAGTTAGTCTGGGTCAGCAATCCGTACCTGAGTTGGGGTCTTACTGTCCAACCCCAACCGTAGCCGCTCAGGATAGCAATCAACACCGTGACAACGATGACCTTTTGACCGTTATTCATGGGAAATTTTTCTGCTAACAGTCATTTAAGTTGTGGAGTGAGAAGGTCGATTCTACTGCCGATACGTCCTAGTTCTTGGGCTTCTAACGGTGCGCCTTGAGTTTTATGTTTGTAGCTTTCAGACTTCAAGAAGTTGGAAACTTTGCTGCCCGTATAGTTAGATGATGCAACTTCGCATGTTCCAATTCTCGTCATGTAAGAAAATCTGCAATGAGCAAGCGAACGCAAATCCTGACGCTGTAACCGGGTGATAATCTAGTCCGGGTACAGTTCATAAAAGGAGGAAAGAAAAGGAGGAGTGGGTTAGACGGGCGGTAGTTCTTTGAACGCCATGTTGATATCGAGTCCTGACCGTTTGTGAACCGCTAGCGATAGGTAGTAAACTGCGAAGCATGCTACGATGATTCCGACGGCGATCTCTACGCCTGAAGCCGTTTGCGCGGTGATCAAGGGGTTGGACCAAGCGACATATCCCATATAGGCGAAGGTGATCGAGCACAGAACGCCCAGTATGCTGATTATTGGGATGTTTGCGATCTTCTTTCTCATGAAATCCGGTGCTTGTTGAAGTAAGTCCTTTTTGGTGAAGGGGAATACGACTGTTGCTAATGCAGGTACTACGTAGGCTACATCCCATAGAACCGTTCCCAGAGTGAATGCCGTTGACCAACTGGTGAATGTGTATAGCGCTAGAACGACGGCCGATAGCACTGCCATAGAGGTTATGGCTATGTGTGGTGTGTGGAAGCGACGACTGACGTCAGCAAATTTGGTTGGTATAATTCTGTCGAAGGACCAAGCGAAGAAGTATCGGCTTGGCACCCAGAAGTAGACGAACAGTATCTGGATTGAGCCAAAGAAATATGTCAGGAACACTAACCCCAGCAGTATTGCGTTGGGGAAAGCGATTACTGATAGCAAGAGTGGCTGTGAGGGTGGGAATGGAAGGGGATATGATGTGGGCGCGACTTCCCAGCTATATGCGACGGCGTAAAACCAGTTCTGACCTACCGCGTTTAGCGTTAGAAACCCTGAGATGCTCCAGTATATGATTCCCAAAGCTAATGATAAGAGCAATGCGATTGGTACGGTCTTTCTGACATTTTTCACTTCACCCGCGATAACGTTGCCTCCGTAGTTGCCTCCAAGAAGGAATAGGGATGCTAGTGGAAGCGCCCCCATCACGGCGGCCATACCGCCAACAGGAGGAGTCCAGCCTGCTTTGGTTGCAGTATCCTGCAGCGCCTGATACGTCGGGTAGCTCGACATTACCGTGTTCCATTTGGCTGCGAACAGGGCTGGGGTTGTGCTGGCTAGGAGCCACCACATCAACACTATTCCTACAATCGCGGCGCCCCAAGAGAAATAAAGTAAGCCCTTGATCAAACGCGCCCCCATCGCTGCTAACAATGCGAAAAGAATTGTGAATCCGAGAGCTAAGTAGAATGTTCCCATGGTTCCGCCTAGGAAGGTACTTGCAGCAATCAAACTTGAGGAGTTGAACAGAATCCCCCACATGTTGACTGCGATCGACAGTGCATATGAGAAAGCGGTGAGGCCTCCAACGTATGCCGCCGTGAAGACGGCGAACATGTAGAGGAACGACCATGCAAAGCCAATCGATGGATGGAAAACTCGGCTGACCCAGACGTAGTCTGAGCCTGATCTTGGCATTACTACGCCGATGACCCAGTAGACGAGCATTAGGAATAGAAAAGGTACGCCCGCTATGATCAGCGAGAGGGCGAGGTTCGCGCCTGGATTGAAACCGTAGAACCACGGAAATTGAAGTGTTGTAAAGACTAGGCCGAAGACCATTGCTGAGCTAATTAAGAGAAGATCTGTAGCTCCAAATTCTCTGACTAGACCACTTGCTTTTCTAACGAAATATTGTTGTTCTCCCAAAGTCTAACTCCACGGCTGCGAAGCTTCAATGCGTATAAGAAAACGACTATTTCGGATTTGAATTGTAATTACGGTAATTACACATACGCAGAACTAGAATGAGGGTGATCGTAATGATGCGGGGTTACCGCCGGTAGAACGGATAGCGAAGGCAAACGTCAATTAAGCACTGGTAAATCCCCCAGCATTTCAGAAGGTAAAACCATGGGCAACAAGACTCGTCTATTCTTCGCCACGGATGTTCATGGATCCGAAAAGTGCTTCCTCAAATTCGTTAATGCACCAGCCGCATACAAGGTAAGCGTCTTAATCCTCGGAGGAGACATCACCGGTAAAATGATAGTGCCAATTGTTAAGCGCGACGATGGAACATGTAGCGCGGAGTTTCTTGGCACAAAACAGGTTTTGAAGTCGGATCAGGAGATTGAAGAGCTGGAAAAACGAATTCGGTTCACGGGATACTATCCTTATCGTACGAATGTCGAAGAAATGGCGGCAATGCAACGCGATCCGGCGAAAGTAGACGCTGTATTCTCTCAAGTGATGATAGATACCCTCCGCCTCTGGACTCAGATTGCTGAGGAACGCCTGAAGGGTAAGGGCATAAAGATCTACATGACGGGAGGAAACGATGATCGGATGGAGATAGAGGACGTTCTCAAGAGTTCAAGTTATGTGATTGACCCTGAAGGAGAAATAATAACTCTTGACGGCGGCTACGAGATGCTGAGCAGCGGATGGAGTAACCCTACCCCGTGGAAGACCCCCCGAGAGTGTAGTGAAGAAGAACTCGCAGGCAAGCTGGATTCCATGATCAGCAAAGTCAAGGACATGAAGAGATGCATCTTCAACATGCATGTTCCGCCGTATGACACTGGGCTTGACACGTGTCCTAAGCTAGACGAAAACCTGAAACCAGTTTACGCGGGCTCTGAGATAATGATGACATCTGCCGGAAGCAAAGCCGTGAGATCAGCAATTGAAAAGCATCAGCCCTTACTCGGGTTACATGGACATATTCACGAGTCACGTGGATTCATAAAGATCGGAAGAACGCTCTGCCTTAACCCCGGAAGCGAGTACACTGAAGGTATGCTACGCGGGGTGGTCGTGGAGCTAGACGGCGAGAAAATCAGGAACTACCTATTGACGGTCGGATAAGTTAGCAGAAAACCCTTCCACGAACCTATGCGAAGTGGCCTAAAGTGTAGGGGAAGACCAGGCTATGTTTCGAGCTAGTGGAAATTTATCATTCGCTGAACCTCCCAGGGAGTAACCATCGAGCTGTATTCATCCCACTCCCCGAGTTTGATGTTCACGTACTCATCGAAGAGTGGGGCACCGAGTGCTTCTTTGAACACCTGATCTTTACTGAACTCATCTACAGCCTCATAGAGGCACTTTGGTAGGGGTTTGATTCCGCGGTTTCTTCGCTCGCTTGAGCTCAAGCGGCTAACGTCACCGACGACTGGGTCTCCGGGCTCGATCTTCCTTTTTACTCCGTCTATTCCAGCAGCCAATAGACATGTGAAAGCGATGTATGGATTACATGAGGGGTCTGGGACCCTGAACTCAATATGCGCATTGGTTGAACCGCTGGGTAGGTGGGGAATTCTGACAGCAGCCCCTCGATGGCCTAGCGCGTAGAATACCCCGTCAGCCGCCCAATGACCTGGGTGAATAAGCCGCTTGTAAGAGTTGACGTTCGACGCTACCGCTGCGCAGAGGCCTCGAGTATGCTCGAGTATCCCTCCGATGAAGTAGTAACACAATTGACTCAAACCCATTTTGCGATCATCGTTTTGATCGCTGAACAGGTTTCTACCCGTCCGCGGTTCAACTAAGCTGCTGTTGAGATGCATCCCACTCCCAGTGAACTGATCAGAAACCTTTGCAAGAAATGTCACGATCAGTCCACGTCTGTAGGCTATTGCTTTCGCAGCGTCTCTGAAGGTCACCACATCATCAGCACATTTTACCCCTTCATGATGGTGCATATCGATCTCGAAGTGTCCGCCGTATGAGCCACCACCTTCTGCATGCGCCTTTGTAACTTGCACATTCATTGCTTCCACGCTCTGTCGGATCTCGTTAAGTAGCTCGAAGCCAAGGTCGAGACCGTGCTGCGATTGCATGGCAGCATTCAACCAAGGAACGAAAACAGACCCTTCCTGCCGAACAACATTGAACTCCATTTCGGCTCCTCCAACGTACCTGTAACCCTGTGCCTCCACGCGGTGCAGGAAAGTGCGGAACCCGTGACGTGGACAGAGTTCCCACCAGGAGCCATCAGCATTCCTCAATTCACCCATAAATCGAGCCATTCGATCTGCGTAAGGTGCAACTGCGAACGTTTCAATATCTGGGATTAGGTACGCTTCGTCGGAAGCCGGAGTGTATCCTGCTTCAGCTGCGAGCGCGTCGTAGGAGGTAAGTCCGAAATTTCCTTTGGCGAAAGTGACACCGTGTTCAAGGAAGCTGTCCAAATCC
Source organism: Bathyarchaeia archaeon (assembly GCA_049521055.1). Taxonomy (GTDB): domain Archaea; phylum Thermoproteota; class Bathyarchaeia; order 40CM-2-53-6; family 40CM-2-53-6; genus FEN-987. Next base: position 3,131 of record JBEKPE010000048.1, on the reverse strand, counting down.
CTTAAGGTGGCAGCCTTGGATCTTGAGATTCCTCCAAAATCAACGTACTCGGCACACAGTAGTTGGATTTGCTTATCGTGAATTGATTTGATTACGGATTCTCGCGACATCAGAATTCCATTTTGCGTACAGTAGTTCGAGATATAAAACAGATCGGATGCTTTCTGCGAGCAATTAAGATCTACCGAAAACCAATTCGATAAAGTTCGCTCGCGTTCTCGAACAATACTCTGCGAGCCATCCGTTCCTCATTTGTCAAAAGCATCTTTATCGCGAAGCATAATCAAGCGCAGTCTGGGAGGATTTGGTAGTGATTCGCAGATGCCGGGAGGAGGATTTCGACGCGGTTCTCACAATCATCAATGAATCAGCGCAAGTTTACCGGGGCGTTATTCCCAAGGATTGTTGGAAAGAACCATACATGGAGAAGAATGAACTTCGACGCGAAATTAGCGACGGTGTTGTGTTCTGGGGGTACGAGGAAAACGGTGTTCTATTAGGCGTCATGGGCATTCAGGATGTGAAAGATGTCAGTCTGGTCCGGCATGCCTACGTCACCACGAAATATCAGAATCGTGGTATTGGCAGCCAGCTGTTGTCGCATCTTCGCAGTCTCACGGACCGTCCCTTCTTAGTTGGCACATGGGAGGACGCAGCGTGGGCTGTTCGTTTCTACAGAAATCAAGGCTTCGAGCAGGTATCAAAAGAAACAAAGGATCAACTGTTGAGAGAGTATTGGTCTATCTCTGATCGTCAGATCGAAACATCGGTAGTTCTCGCAGACGATAAATGGCGTAAGAGGAGTACACGTAGCTAGATAGTCCATACTCATTGGAGAGTTTTGAACGACCATAATCCGTTGCGCGTAGAGGTCAAAAGGGCTTCAGCAAGAATTGCGTTAATAGCATCGGACATGCCTCTGGGCCCGTACTTCTCCTTCAAGATAGCCAGGTCTGATGGAATGATTGGCGTGTCGACGCGTGGTTCAATCTATTGCGACTAGCTTTACGCTCTTGAGCTTGTCTTCCTTTTGGAATTCTCGTACCATTGAGGCGATCTTCTTTCCGTCCCCTTCTAGTAGAAAAAGCTCGACGCAGTTGTTTTTGCTTATCTTGTTATGGATGTGCGTCCTCACGATTTCTTCGAATTCGTGTTTGAGTCGGGTTACGGGGGCTTCGTCGGACTCGTCGTGTGTTACCAGTACGATTGCGTTCAAGTGTCCAGAAAGATTGTCCTTCTCCTTCGAATCTTCGATGAGCAATCTAACTGCGGCCCTAACGAGTTCGGATCTACCCGCGAAACTTCCTGACTTCTGGATTTGATCCATTTCACTGATCATGGTTTCAGGAAACGATAAGCTGACTATCGTCATTCCGATGTTCCTCCGATCTTAATAATCAATAAGAACATTCTCCTGCAACTTATTAACGTCTTCAATAACGGACCCATTTGTTTTCGGAAACGTGAGTCGCAGGATTTGGGTTACGCAGTAACTTCAGGTGCAGTCATCTGTCCTGGTCGATCGCCCTGAAGGCTTGCTTCCGCGTGTTTCATCGACTTGATCCTCGGATGGAACAATCTAACAAGCAAGTAGAGAACGAACACGATAGTTGTTATGAAGAAACTCACAGGGTAAGGCTCGTAAAATGCTACAAACAGGCCGAACCATGTGGCGGCTAGGGCGATGATTATCGACAGTACTACCGCTCGCCAGGGTCGTTTTGCCAGGCGTTGCGCAATCGCGGCTGGCGTGACCATCAACGAGAAGATTAGAAGTACGCCCACTACTTGAACGGCAATCGATGTGGCAAGTGCGACCAAAAGCATGAAGACGATTCCAAGCATGTGCATGTGCAATCCTTTCGCCTCCGCAACATCTTCGTCGAGCGATGCGAAGAGGAGGGGTCGATAAACGAACGCGACCGCGCAGAGAATTACTAACGCAGCGATAGCCGTTACTAGGACGTCGATGCTGCTGATTCCCAGTATTTCTCCGAAAAGAATCGAATAGGCTTCCGTCGCGTAACCGGTATAGAGGCTAATGAATAGCACCCCTAGTCCAAGCATGAACGCGAGGACAGTGCCAATTTGCACATCGCGCTGGGATGCGCGGGGGCCGAGAACAGTCATTCCCATCCCACCGACGCTGGTGAATAGCAACAGACCGAAAACAGGGCTGACTCCAACTAGAACCGCGCCCGCTGCTCCGGCGAAGCCGATGTGCGAGAGTGCATGCGCCGCGAAGGAGGAACGACGCAACACGACAAAATAGCCGACGATGCCCGCGACGATGGCTACGAGTGTTCCGGCTTCAAAAGCGTGCTGCATGAATTGGTATTGGAACATCTGTTGCAGGTCGAGCAGTAGATTTGCACTGAACGTCATTGCTATTCGTCACCGTGATGGTCTTCAATGCCGATGATTGCAACGTTTCCTCTAGAATCGCGAATAACTTCAACTTGGACGTCATATAGTGCCGTAAGGCGCTCGGAGGTTAGGACGTCTTTTGGCTTCCCTGTTGCGACTTTCCCGTTTGCAATGTAAACGACCTTATCGAGATATGGTAGTAGCGGATTAATGTCATGCGCAACGAGCAGTGCAGTCACGTTGCGCGATCGAACGACGCCGTTGACTAGCTGCACCAATTCCTGCGCTCGCCGGATATCAAGACTTGACAAAGGTTCGTCAAGCAATAGTATGTCCGGACCGCTTACCAACGCCTCGGCGAGGAATATTCGTTGTAACTCGCCGCCTGACAAAGCGCTTAGTGGTTGAGGCGCAAGTTCTGCCGCTCCGACTGCTTCAAGGGCCACAAGGGCGGCGTTGCGTCCGGCCTTTGCGGATAGGTGAAAGCCCCATTGGTGGCCGCAGTATGCTAAGTGGACTAGTTCAAGGCATTCGACATTCGTCTCGCTGTCTATCACGTGCCGTTGAGGTACATAGCCGATGCGGGGGTTGCCCCGCTTGGGGGGTTCGTTGAAGATCTTAATTGTTCCACTAACAGGTTGCTGTAGTCCGAGAAGCAGCCGAAATAGTGTTGTCTTGCCTGCTCCGTTGGGGCCAATGATGGCTACAAGTTCGCCGCGATCGAAACTAAAGCTGGCGCCTCGCCAAACATTTTTCCCTGGGTA
>JBEKPE010000047.1:0-14069 GCA_049521055.1 Bathyarchaeia archaeon | reverse complement strand
CTCCGTTCTTACATTCCACGAACTCCAAGTTTCGGCCAGTCCTTACCTAACCAGTCACTGACAGCTTGCTCTATCGCGATGCTGAGGTCGCCTTTCTTACCTCCGAGTCTTTTCACTACTGCAACTCGGAGTCGGCGCTCAATTTCATCCGAGAGTACTACGTAGATTTTTCCCAAGGGATGTCTGGCTCTGCCATATGTATGGGTAAAGCGAGATATAAGCTTGTATATTTAGCTTTATACATATATAGCTTTATAACTGCGGCTGCACCACAGTGGATCTTGGAGGGAGATTCAGAATGAGCATAAACATCGGTATTCTTGGGATAATAGTTATTGTTGTGGTTCTCTGGTTAGTTCTTCGTTAGGAAAGTTTCGCTTCAATGCGATTCCCCCAGTACTAGTGCAGAGTCAGCGCAGATCCAGAAATGCGTGAAGAAAAGGAGTGTGAGCTTACAAGTAATTCCGCCTTCCGATGCCAGAATTATGAGACCGAAGGTGAGTCGTTACGGCGGAGCCTAGAGAGGAGCGGCCTGAATTCGAGGATGCATGTCGGCCGCATCGATTTAGGGGGACCGTTTCGAAGTACTGTGTTTTCCCCTTTCATGCAGCTGGCCGTGCACCCATTTGGTGATGTTGGCTTCTGTGGCATGTTTGTCCAGCCATTCTTTGATCGCCAGCTCGATAGCGCTGCTTAGATCGCCCTTCTTTCCTCCGAGAATTGTGACAACGGCGAGTCGGAGTCTGCGTTCGGTTTCGTCAGAAAGAACTATAAACATTTTTCCTAAAGTCTACACTCCCTAAGGCATGCTATATTCAGCGTTATCGCTATAAATATATAACCTTATAAGCACAGTTCAGCTATGTAGGCTTTGAGTTAATTGATATGAGCAAAATCTACTCCATGATAGCGCCTTTACTCGGCCTAAGTCTAATTCGAATCCTTAACGAGATAGGTGTGAATCAGAATGCAGGATCCATGGTTAATTCAGCGTATCAGTGGCTGCTGACCCTAAACCCAATCGTTATGATAATACTAGGCATAATCGTATTCTTCGCGGGCAAGCTAGCGAAATGGGTCGGCATCATATTGGTCATCGTGGGATTAATCTTCCTCGCCCTACCGTACCTACACCTCTAGATTTAGAACCCAAACGGATGATCCTCGATGGCTAACGCTTCCTTGGGAAAACTTGCGTACTATCTCGCATTAATCGGCGGCATAATCCTCATAATCCAAGGGATTCTGAGTTTCGTGGGAATGGCTTTCATGATGTTCATGCCATCGTTGCTTGGGGCCCTCGGTGGAGCGTTTTGGGGAATCATTGAAATCATCCTCGGCCTCGTTGCCATCTATGGCGCCAAACGCCTTCCCGACCTCATGTGGGACATTATTCTCATAGTCGTAGGCGTGCTCGGAGGCGGCCTTGGCGGTATACTAGTACTCCTCGGCGGCATAGTCGGCTTACTATGCAAGTTCCTCTGAATCAACTCAGCTTGAAAGAGTGAAGGAGCACACACATTATCTTGTGTCCCTCCCTCGAAGGACAGAAGTGTGAAACAACTTGATTGAAAAAGGAAGGAGAACTTTCCTTCAAGCCGCAGTAATTCTTCTTACATTACTTTCCTTTTCCGTCATGGCGGTAAACGGACAACAACTGCTCCCTACATTCGCGTTGGCCGCTTCACCTTCGAGTTTGAATTTAGTCGCAGGTTCGCAAGCGAACGGAGTTGTAACCGTCACTTCGGTGAACGGATTCAGTAATCCGGTGCAACTGTCCTTCTCAGTCCTTCCAGTTGGTGTCACGGCTAATTTCAACTCAAATCCAGTTACGCCGCCTGCTGGAGGTACCGTAACCACAACCGCGTCGTTCACGGTGGATTCAAATGTGGCAGGTAACACATACTATCTCACGCTTGTTGGATTGAGTGGGTCAACTGTCCACACTTACGCGTTTAGCCTCCAAGTAACTCCCCAGGCTCTCCCGCAGGACTTCGCGCTTTCTGTCTCCCCGACAGTCGTCAACATACTACCCGGCGGACAAGGATCCACCACCGTCACCGTCTTCTCCCTCAACGGTTTCTCTACAAGCGTATCCTTGGTACATAGCGGGGAACCTTCGGGTGTGTCTTTGAGTTTCTCGGAAAACCAATTGTTTCCTCCCCCAGGGGTTACGAGCCCTTATGTTACATCATCTAGTTCAGTCATTTCGATCTCCGTCCAGTCGTGGGTGGCTGTTGGGCTTTATCCCATAGCCGTGACCGGTACAAGCGGCCCGTTAGGTATCCCTCAAAGCGTAATCGTTCATTCGACCCAGCTCACTTTGCAGGTGGTTTCAGCGAAGGATTTCACTATCGCAATTGCGCCTTCGAGTCTAAGCATTCAGCCGGGCACATCTACTACCGCCACTGTGACCGTGGGCTCTTTCAGCGGATTCTCTTCTGCCGTACAACTAACAACTAATAGTCCCCCCGGGATTTCTTTGAGTTTCTCATCAAATCCGTTGACCGAATTGTCTGGAGGGGCAGCGACTGCAACCGCGACCGTATCAGTCAGTTCGTCGACTAGTTCGGGAACTTATTCGATGCAGATTACTGGAACCAGCGGAGGGTTAACGCACAGCACAACCCTTACGATTGTCGTATCGCAAACTGCGAGCCCAGACTTTACTATCACCTCTTCGTCTGCTCCAATCGGAATCAGTCAAGGAGGGAGTTCGGGAGGAACCGTCTATGTGTCCTCAGTTAACCACTTTACGTCGCCCATCGCCCTGTCCGCATCTTGGTTTGGTATTTCCCCTCAAGGCCTATCCTTCACTATTCCTGGATCTGCCACCCCGCCGGACGATGGGTCTACCCCTGCTGCCGTAACATTTTCCGCCTCGACTACAGCTCAACCAGGAACCTATACGCTCAACGTAGTGGGGACGAGTGGTTCACTCAGCCATGCGGTGAATGTCTTGGTCCAGGTCCTGATATCAGGAGGCGACTTCAGCGTCTCAGTTTCACCGACACCGATTAATGTGATTCAAGGCTCACAAGCAACCTCAGTCGTTACAGTGCAAGCTTCCGGCACATTCTCCTCTCCTGTCACTCTCACAACGGCCGCTGTGAACGGATTGAGCGTAAGCTTCAATGCGAGCCCTATACCCGTAACGTTAGCTGGAACCGCAGCCGCCCAGCTTATCGTATCAGTCGCAGGGTCTACACCAACGGGAACCTACACGATACCGATTATTGCAACAAGCGGATCCCTGTCTCATTCCACAAGTTTGGCGGTAACAGTGATTCGGGCTGGCTTGCAAGACTTCGCAATTGGAGTTTCGTCAGCGACGATCATGATAAATCAGGGAAGTTCAACGACGGCAACAATATCTGTCTATTCACAAAACGCATTCAGTTCAAGCGTCTCACTGTCAGCCTCCTGGTATAACATAGTTCCTGGCGGAGTCACGGTCAACCTCAATGGGCCTGTAACCCCATTGCCAAACGCGGTTGCCTCCTCGACTCTAACCATAACCACTTCCCTCACGGCCACAACGGGAAGCTACCTGCTACAGATCACCGGGTTCAGTGGCCTGCTTGTACATACAGCGAACGTGACTATTCAGGTCACGTCACCTTCAACTACCGTTACAACTGTCAGCGGTACATCCACCAGCGGTACGTCTACTAGCGGTACATCTACCAGCGGTACATTCACTAGCCCAAGTGGCGCGCCTCCTGCATGCCTCATCGCGACTGCAACATATGGTTCACAAGTCGCACCTGAGGTTCAGTTGCTCCGCAACTTCCGTGACAATTCTATCATGGCGACGAAATCCGGGTCCAATTTCATGTTAGTCTTCAACGCTTGGTACTATTCGTTCAGCCCCGGCGTTGCCGCATACTTGAACACACATTGGGTTGAACGAACAGTGATGAAAGGCGTCCTCTACCCGCTCGTAGGAATCCTATACCTAACATCAAACCTGTTCTCGGCAACCTCTTCCTACCCCGAATTTGCTGTACTAATATCCGGCCTCCTAGCAAGTTCTCTAATCGGCGCTTTCTACTTGGGAATACCATTGGCTGTGCTGAGAGCTAGAGTCAGGCGTCTCCGCAATTGGAAAGGCCAGGAGATGCTTGAGAGAGCGCTCGCAGCCATGCTGTTCGGTGGATTAGGAACCCTCGCGTTCGGAGAGCTGTTCTCATCACAACCAGCCCTCATAATATCTACAACTACGATAGTACTTTCAACGCTATTCATGTCCTCAGTAATAGTATCCAAGAAACTCGCCAATCGACTCTAGAAGTCAGAACTCGTCACAAAACCAACTGAATGCCAATCGGTGAGCATCAAGTCTCAGTTCATACGGCGAGCTATGGGCCGAATTTCAGCGTACCTACGTACCGAGCAAGGAACTAAGTCGATCTAGTACGCGCGCACCATGAGATCGAATGTTACCGTTGGGCCTCGAGTGACTGCGACAGGGGTTAATCGTTCGTGTTCACAACCATCGCTTAATCTACTTGTGGCATCTCAATGATGCGAAAGGAAAAATGTACGATTAAGCAATCCGCTTAATCGTCAGATAGAAATTTAGGTTAAATCGATGCCTTAGTCTTTTGCCATTTTTCGCGAACCTTTCCTACGCGCTGTTGATACTTACCCTTAATCATCTGGCCTACATTCAATGTCGCTCTGCCTTGTAGTTCGCGAATCTTACCTCTTATCTGCTGGTTTTTACCATTCATGAGTTCTTTTCACCTTCTTTCCAAATATATAGATATCAGTACACATATGTAAGCATTGTTCTGCGTAACCTAGGGCTTGAATGTTACCTGTGCAATCCAGCTCTTGCCGCCATTGATTCTCCAAACATTAGCAATTCGATGAGGAGGCCAGATCCACCCGATGAATTGTGCTCAATCGGGCGTAGAAACCCTTATCGGAGCAAGTCTCTTGTTTTACCAGGCGAAAGGTTTTGTCGGCTCAAGCTAAACCAGAGATCAGAATCAAACCGAGTCTTGTGCCGTTTGCTTGGAAAGGCTTTGTCATAATATTATTGGGCATCGTGGTTTACGTTGTGAGCTTTGCTCTCCAGTTTCCATCACCATCTGTTGGTTCTCTTCTAAGCCTTGGAGCCTTGGCATTGATTGGTATAGGCCTCCTGGGAGTGTTGATTGGTGTTGTTCGTAGGAATGCGTTCACGTATCTGATTACTGACTCTGATGTTGTTGTGAAGAGGCAGTTGTTGCGTCGTAGTGTTCGTCGTATTCCGTTCTCGTCTATCAGTGATGTGCAGGTTTCGCAGAGTATTGTGGGCCGATTGGCGAGGTATGGGGACATTGTTCCTGTTACAAAGAGTGGTTACGGCTTAGTTCGTGGGACGGAGCATGGTGAAAACATCGTCGCAGATATGGCCGACGTCCCGAACCCGGACAAAGTAGCTGATTTAATCATGTCCAGATTACGCGCCGGCAAAGCCACTTAGCACCCGCGACATTTTCAATTATTGACGACGGAAAAGGGATATACGCGACACGTTCCAAATATGATGTGTCCGAATCCGTACTCATCTAAGGTTATTTTCAGTGTGCCACGTGACACGTTCTCTTATGGCCGTATGTATGGTCGTATGAACTCCAACCCTAGCGGACGGACAAATCGCTCATGTTTTATTGGAATTTGGTCGTTGTTGGTAGAGATTGGAATTGGGCACTTCGGGCCTAGTTTCTTGGGTATGACAGCTTAACGATATAGATATGTAGCTCAATTCAACTTTGTTAGGTCGAGAGGTGAATCGTTGATGGACATATTAGTGGCCATAATTGTGGTTATCGTGATTCTCTGGCTACTGGGACTCATTGCTGGTATCGGCGGATTTCTAATCAATATATTGCTCGTCATCGCAGTCATAGTGATAATAGTTAGACTACTTCAAGGCCGTCGGATATTGTAATAGGAGTTCTTGCTATGAGCTATTCGAACAATTACTGCGATCAGTGCGGCGCCAACCTGAAACCCCAGTTCAAGTTCCGCGAGGACCAGCCCCTGCTGTTCTACTGTTTGCAGTGCAAAGGCCCTAGAACCGTCGTGGCCAAAGAGCATAAGCGCCGAACAGACTATGCAATGGCTGATTGCCCGACAATGCGGCTCTAAAATGAGCACGTACGAAGCGAATCCTTCAGGATAGAAGAGACAAAACCTGGAAAAGAGATTGAAGAGGTGATTTCAAGATGGCAAAGAAAAGTAGAGGTGGCAGAATGACTGCGGCGAAGAGGCGTGCCGCTAAGTCGGTTGGTGGACGTGGTCCTGTTAGAAAACGTCGAGCGGGTCGAAACATCATGCGGACTTAAGGCGGTTACATCATGCCTGGAGGCATTCCTCCCGGCATCCCGCCGGGGCCTCCTGGAGGACCGCCTTCCTTCATGCCTTTTGAAGAGAGGATATCATCTATCCGCAGAAGCATGCAGGCGGCTTCTGTAGCGGATTTGACCGCTTGCTGTTTCACCCTAAGTGGTTCGAGTATGTTATCTGCGAGCATGTCAGCGATCTTGCCGGTCTTGACTTGGACGCCAAACCATTTGTTTTCTGGGTTTGCATGCTTTGATCTAAGTTCGACCATTATGTCGATTGGGTCGAGTCCGCTGTTTTCAGCTATTGTGAGGGGGATGGCTTCCAGTGCTTCGGCGTAGGCTTCTATGGCGAGTTGCTCGCGGCCTCCCACTTTTAGAGCGTAGTCGCGAAGTTGTTTGGCTGTTTCAGCTTCTGGTGCGCCTCCGCCGGCAACAATCTTGCGATCCTCGACGACGTTTCTGACTACGCATAGTGCGTCGTGGAATGATCGTTCGGCTTCGTCGACCACATGGTCGGAGCCGCCCCTGATCATCACGGTGACTGAGTGAGGGTCTTTGCAGTCACGAACGTAGATGAGTTTGTCGTCTCCAATCTTGACTTCTTCGACGAGTTTTGCTTCACCGAGCCCTTCGGTGGGTATGTCTTTTGTGCTGGCTTGAATGGTTCCGCCTGTGGCTTTGGAGAGCTTCTCCATGTCGCCGCTGCTGACGTTCTTCACAGCCATTATGTTCTTCTTGGCGAGGAAGTGCAGTGCCATGTCGTCAATACCCTTCTCACAGAAGATGACGTTGGCCCCGCTCTTTGCCACCTTGTCCGTCATTTCGCGAATCATCGATTCTTCTTCGTCGAGGAAGCCCTTCATTTGGTCTGGTGAATTGATGTTAATCTTAGCATCGAACTCGGTCTTCTCAATCTCAAGTTTCGCATTGAGTAGGGCGATCTTCGCGTTTTTCACTTGTTTCGGCATTTGAGGGTGCGCGACCTCTTTGTCGACAACAATGCCTCTGACGAGTTCGCTTGCCTCCATGCTTTCGCCCTTTTTCTTCAAGACTTTGATTCGGTCTATGTCGGCAGTAGTCTTGCCTTCTCTCTCTTCCATGATTTGACGGATGGCTTTCGTGGCTAGTGTTGCGAGGTGTTCACTCGTTCCTACAGTTGCCTTTGTTGCCATCGAGGTCATTGCGATGAGCTTAAGCGTCTTATCGTCGTCAGGTTGTATGTCAATTGATAGGTTTTGGAGGATCTCCAAAGCTTTCTGGGAAGCTTTCTTGTAGCCTTCAACTATGACGGTCGCGTGGACTTCTTGGTCAAGAAGCTTTTCCGCCCTCGCTAAGAGTTCGCCGGCGAGAACTACGACGGTGGTCGTGCCATCGCCCACTTCACTGTCTTGGCTTTTCGCTACCTCAACTAGCATCTTTGCGGCGGGATGTTGAACGTCCATCTCCTTCATGATGGTAGCTCCGTCGTTTGTTATGACCACATCACCCATCCCAGTTACCAACATCTTATCCATCCCTTCCGGCCCGAGTGTAGTCTTGATGGTTTCAGTGATTACTTTCGCGGCGAGAATATTGTTCCGTTGCGCATCCTTTCCAGTAGTACGTTGAGACCCTTCTCTCAGGATCATCACTTGCATTCCTTGTGTGGACATATCAAATCATCAAATTGTAATTTCTATGAATGAGGCAACCGCCTTGACCTAGACTCAGAGGCCTGTTCTTAGAGAGCCTCAAGATTATGTGGCCTGCGCCACATGGTTTCTGGCTGTTACCTCTAGTAACATATATGTCGTCCGCGCTATATTAACCACACACTACGCTCTCTCTTCCGAACCCCAATCCGATAAGCACACCATTTCCCGTATCCGAAAGTTCATGCGAATTCATGCGCAAAGACGACTTCCGCTTGAGCAAATCAAGATCGATGCTCGACGCACTCGTATCGCAGCGCTCGAAGCAACCCTTGGTTCTAGTCGTGTGCCCTCGTCGTTTTCCTTCTCTTTCTTCTCATCGTCTTTTTCTCTTGAGTTTGAGGCAATTTATGTCACGCAGCTAGGAATTTGCGATTCTCTTTCGTAATTCCTTTTTGTCATAAGATTTAGTGGCCTTCGTTCTGTTCTTTTCTCGTTTTCGTTCCTCTCTCCTCCCTTCCTTTCTGCGGCTGGTCCTTTTCATTCTTCTGACTCTACGTCTCTCCTTTCCTTTCACAGCCGATCCCACACCAGCTACTGCTGAGACCTCCTTTCGTCAAATCGAGGCTTCACGGAATTGAAGCAGGCGCGCGAATAGAACCCTTCCTGTTCAGTTCCAGAACCGCAAGTAGTCAGGGGTTTAGGGGTTCGGGGCACGTCGCGGCTGCGTGAAGGATTCTCGGCATTGGTCTGAGCAGAATGCGTACCCCTCGTGCAGAACAGGTTTTTCGATCTTCTTACCGCAATTTGAACAGTACTTCAGGTTAGTCTCGTTCGTTTTTGCAGTCAACTTTCTCCACACCGTTTGCGATTTCTGGCTCCATTACATCTATGTCAGCGTCTTCTACAAACGTTTTGGATTAAGGTTCGGCTAGCCAGAATTATTTCCGATGGCGCGATGGAAGACAATCTTGTGCTTTGTAATTCAGGTAAATGTTAACAGGAAAGGTTCTTCAGTTCGCAGCATAGTACTGGATGTGACGGAAGGGTCTTGATTTGACGAGGCCTGAATGGCAGAAGAAACGTAAGAGAATGGCCAGTAGAGCGGGTCAAGCGAGCGGCAGGACGCGGTAGACTTTGGCACAGGTTGGGAAGGGCCTTGAAGATCAAACATGCCCCAATTGCCATCAACCAACCTACGCCCTCTGTGGAACCTGCGGGAAATGCGGCAAGTGCTGCAATTGTAGCTCACACACTAACCGCTCAGACACCGAGCCAGGTTAATTCACAGTTTACCAATTGATTTCGACCGAGTTCAACAGTTCTAGTATGTTTTGCAATCAGAATCTATGCCGAGTCTCACGCCCCTTGTTCAATCGTCGGTTTTGTGCGTCCTCGAAAATCTTAAACCAAGACGGATGTTTGCCCACAAAGTCAACAAAGCGTTCCATACGATTTATGGTATCCTTGTGGACGTGGTGCTCGATGCCTTCCGCGTCCAATTTCGTTGTTTTCTCTGCAACGCCTAAAATTTGAAGAAATCTGATTATTGTGATGTGCTTCTGTTTAATGAACCGCGCCATCTCCTCTCCTTTGGGAGTGAGCCTTAGACCGCGGTAGCGTTCATAGACAATGAGTCCCATTCCATCCAATCTTTGAAGCATATTTGTGACACTAGGAGTCTTGACACCCAAACGTTCCGCAATATCCGTTGACCCTGCGTAGCCTTTCGTCTGTACAAGGTCGTATACGACTTCAAGGTAATCTTCCACCCGTGTCAGGTCGAATACAGGGTTCAGACCCGAACTTTGAGTTATCGCATTAGCACTTCCCATACCTCAACAGCCTTCTCCTTTCACCATCATTATCATGTGTCGCTTTATTCTCAGTAATCCAGATTATCGCATCGTAGCGTAGACAAGGTACAGATGATAGGTGCCATAAGCGACTAGAACCAAAGCCTGCAGGTAGACACTGAATGGAGCCATAAGATAGTATATCAGGTAAGTGTTTAGCGCCACAATTACCGACCCGGTTAACACGGCGAGGAATGTGGTTATGCGTTTGTTAACAAGCTGCCCCATGAGCTCCTTCTTAGAGGTGAAATGTAACAAAGGTATCATGGGTAACGCGATCATCAGGCTTAGGAGTACTTGGCTGTAGACCAACAGGGACAACGGGTCTAGACCTAGAAGCACCGCTATCGTCGTGGGGAAAACGTTGAAACCCCTCGTAATAACCCGCCTGATCGTTTTGTTTACCTTTGTTCCCAGTAACCCATCCATGACCGCTTGACCGGCTAATGTTCCGGTCGTCGAGGACGCAAGGCCGGAGCATAGCAACGTCACCGCAAACATAATGGCGGCAAGCGGGCCGTAGATTGGTATCATTATGCGATACGCTTCGTCTACTGCTGACACGTTGCTGAATTTCGGGTAGAAGACTTGAGCGCTCACGATCAGAATGGCCGCATTGACCAATCCGGCTATCGTGAAAGCAATCAGGCTTTCGGTGGTATGGAGCTTCAGCAATCGTTTCCTTCCTTCAGCCGTGTGATCCACCACCTTGTCTCTCGTTAGCGTGGAATGTACGTACAATGCATGTGGCATAACGGTCGCGCCTATGATGCCAACTATCAAGACTATGTTGTCAGGGTTGAACGCGGGGGAAACAAAGGAGTTGGCAAGCTGGGTCAGGTTTAGGCCGGTCACGAAGACTTCGTAGAGGAAACCGAAACCGATGATCGAAATGAACACCATGAAGAAGTATTCAAGCGATCTGAAACGCCGCCTTGTCAGAGCTAGCAGAATCAGGATGTCAGCGGCTCCGAATATCGACGCATACAAGAGGGGAATGTTGAACAGTATGTTGAGCGCGATAACCGTGCCCAAGTATTCGGCAAGATCGGTAGCCGCTATTGCAGCTTCGGCCCCAATCCAGTTCAAAAGAATGTCAAACCTGGACTTCTTTAGAGATTCTCTGACGAGTCCCGCCAAATCACTGCCCGTTGCTATTCCCAGCTTTCCGGAGAGGTACTGGAGGAGCATCGCCATGAAATTCGCCATCCACACAACCCAAAGCAAACCGTAGTTGAAAGCCGCGCCAGCCTGAATGTCCGTCCCATAGTTCCCCGGGTCCATGTATGCCATGCTAGTGATCAACGCCGGACCCGCAAAAATGAAAAGGGCCCGATACTTGCTAAGGAATCGCGTGAGCTGCAAATTTAGATGAACCTAACTAGTCTAGTAGCCACTATTTTACATAGCCAAGTCAAGCTTTAAGTCTTTTAGTTCCTGCGTTCTATTGGAGATAGTAACCAATCGGGTAACTATTACAGTGGACAACGAGAACTCCATTATTCCGGTTAATTACGGCAATATGAAACTAGGTGTGTGAGAACGTGGGATATTTCGTGTATAAACTCATAGCGCCTCGGCCAACGTTAGCCCAAGACATTACCGCCGCTGAAACGGAGCTGTTGAAGATACACGCTAAGTACTGGAGCGACTTGGCAGATAGGGGGATCGCTGTTCTCTTCGGACCAGTATTGGATCCGAAGGGGGCGTGGGGGTTGGCGGTTGTGGAAACCAACGATGAAGCAGAGGCCAACAGGCTTGGAGTAAACGACCCGGCGATCAAAGCCGATGTGGGGTTTCGATTTGAAGTATACCCGATGCCTCAAGCGATATTGCGGAAATAAGCGACATATCGATCGAGTTGACTAGTTCGTTGGACCCTGCTTGAAGGTTGGGGGGAAGGCTGCTTTGACCCAGTCCGGAATGAACTGCCACGTGTTCCTGATCAATTCCGTGCAGCTACCATCCACCACATAGAACCTCGCGACATCATCCTCAGCCCTAACCGCGCGGCCGTACGCTTGAATAACCTCCAGCATCGCCTGATTCAGGTACCACTGACGATGCCCCAGCTCCAACCGCCTCTTAACCCTCCTATCGCCAATGTCCGCGAAAGGAACCTTGAACAAAATTTGGGCGGAGCATACTTCATACTTCCAATCTTGTCCTTCATTGAAGGCGACTGAAACGAAGACTTTGCCCCGGGACCTCATCCATTCCTGCAGTTTCTCTTCTCGGTCCTCGCCTGTATGTACTATTAGTCTGTGTTTGAATTTTGGTGAAAGATGGGCGACCAGAGCGCGTTGATGTCGATACGAGTGCGAATGGATTGCCACGTTGCCCTTCTCTTGGTAGAGGATTTTTTCGACCGCGGCCACCGCTAAGGGCATGTTGGTGTCCCATTGTTGCATGGTTAGTGGGCCGACGGTTGAGTCAATTATCGGGCGGTTTTCTGGTGGGAATGTACTTGGTGCTTCGAGAATCTCAATCTCATCCTCCTTCAGGAGGTCTGTTAGGCCGTTGAGCTTCACGTATTCTTCTGGGTCGAGGATGGTGGCGGATGAGATTAGGTAATTCTCCCCTCTCTTCCAGACCAGGTTCTTCATGAACTCTCTCGCGAAGACTGGTTGGAGGATAAGTTGGTCATTGCGAACCTGCCATACCCATTCGGATTTGGAGAACATGAACAGGTTGTAATTCTCAAGGAACCTCTCCATAAGCTGCCTATTCTCAGCATCAATCAGCGAAATCGCGTTCTGTTCACTCTTCGTTTCCAGCCGTCCCAGCATTAGTTTCAGGTAGCCGGCCACGTCGGCGAGGAAGACATCCAAGTCGATCCTGCTGCGCACATTCTTCAAGTTGGGAAGGAGTTTGTAGTAGGTTTCGTATGGGACTGAGAAAGGTGTGAACTTTAGAGAGATGTGATTGAGGCATTGCTCTTCTAGGTTGTGGGCCTCATCTAGAACGAGTAGCGGTCGTGTTCCAAGGTAGGTTTCGCTTCCTTCCGTAGTGCCCTCAAAGATTAGGTATGCTAAGCTCATGAGGACGCTTGGCGATTGTAAGGCTAGGTGTTTCTGCATCCAGTACGGGCAGACATCCAAACGTTCGTTGCAAGGATAACCCTCCGTCACACATTTACCAACGTGCACTCCGCGGCGCGGGCTGTAGTAGCATTGGTAGTTTTGGCGACCCTTAATCTCAACAAAGCGACCTCTCAAATTAGGATCCGCGAGCAACTGATCAATAAGGGCAAGCTGCGGTGTGACGTAGAACGATTTGGTGACCGATGTAAAGGCGGCGTTGACGAGGGATTTTCCGAAACCCGTAGGCGCTATTACGATAACGCACTTCTTCCCTGATTGATAGGCTTGAACGGTTTGGGTGATAATCTCCTTCTGGTATTTTCTCATTGTGGCACTTGGAAAGTACGTCAGAACGTCCTCATTCGTGAGGCTTGCAATTGGGAGGTTGAGCGGTTGAAATTCCTTGACCTGAAGGGGTTTGCAATGGGAACAGCCAACTTGCTTGGGAGAGATGTAAGCGCCGCATTCCGTGCAGAAGTCAACCACCTAAATCACCAACCGCAGGAAACCGCGCCCTGTTTCCCTGTTGCGAGAGGCTGTTCAATAATAGCTTTGAAGGCACCAATTGAACCGAATGATTCAAGTACTCGTTTGGGTTGCGGGCGAGATTTTGAGGCATAATTCCCGTCGCTTTTATTACGAATGACCTCTTAGTACCTGCCCGCGGAGTTGAAACATCATTCCAGGGTTAGGAAACGTCCCGAGTGCTCGCGGTCGGGATAGGGATCTAATTTACTTGCTTCAGCTTGCGAGGAAGCATAACCTGAGCCTTACTGGGTTTCATGATTCCTTACTTGTAGCTGGCCGTCGAGGTAAGGCTCATTGTAAGGGGTTGCAGATTGAAATTCGCAGCCGCGGAGAAGCCTCCTCAACCTACATGTTCTCCGTCAAAAGCGGCCCATTAGCGCAGGCAACTATCCAAAACCACTCCATCAAGAAACTGAAGAAACTTCCGCCGGAGTACTCTAGTCTCTGGGAGCTAGACAACTATGGACGGGATATTAAGCGCGGGGGCGAGTTAGCGCATTCCAAGGGGATGTTTGGGCTTGGTCGAATGGGTAACTCTCTACTGTGAAAAGTGCCAAGCCGAAACCAAACATGACCTTGCTTGGGAACGGAAGAAACCCTCAATCGGCAAACCCTACCGCGAAGCCACCT
>JBEKPE010000046.1:0-14482 GCA_049521055.1 Bathyarchaeia archaeon | reverse complement strand
TCCTACCCACACTTGATGGTAGTTATCTGGGTCAGAATGCCGTTCGGGAGCGGTCGATGCCCTTGCGGCGGCAATGTTGGCTCCCGGAGCATCTACGTCAGGTTTCATCCTGCCGTCTCGAGTTGGGCCCGCGCCGCTGAAGTAGAGTAACTGGCCGGCCCCGGGCCCGCCAACCAAGACCGTTCTAACAATGCCCGTAGAAGTATTCGTGTACAGTAATTGAGCTTCTCCCGGCGCATAGCTTGGAGTCCACCAATACCCCTTGTAACCATTCTCTTGCGCCCACTGAACACAAGTGGTACACTGAGCCCACCAACTGTACTTCGACATGTAGGCGCCTACGGTTATGACTCCTTTCGCTGTTCCCGGCGCATCGATTGTATCTGATCGATCAATCGAATACAGCTGCATGTCGGTCTCATTGCTTCCTACAAATTGCCCTGGTTCCGTCCACGCATCCCACTTCCCTTCCGCACCGGATTGTGACGTCAGAACGAAAGACCAGGGGCTCTTGGCTTGAGACGCAGCCGCACTTGTCGTCACATTGATCCACCACTCTCTGCCGCTTGATCGCATATCCGCGATGATGTTGACGGTACCGTCAAGGGTCTGTGCACCAATATCAGCAGTGGGACCCGTAACCACCTCGCCCGAAGGGGTTACTACTGAAAGTGCAACTGACGTCGCAACTGGGTACCACAAGTCGATTTGATTGGTGTTCGCACCCGCGGCCAAAGACCACGGCACATGAACTGTTTCACCAGGAGATAGAATTCCACTCACGTGCAAATTCGAGCCGCCATCGTTACCGCTCGCAACCACAATCGGAACCCCTTCGGAGACAAAATCGGTGAAAGCTAATTCTAGGGGCTCTGTGCCATCGTGTGATCCCAACGCGTCTCCTAGGCTGTGAACAATGACCAGTGGCCTGTTGAGCTGACGGGCTTTCGTTATCATGTATTGCATGGCATCTATCACGTAGTTCTCCGACCCATCAACCAACTTCACCGCAATTATCGACGCGCCTGGTGCCACCCCATAGTATTGGTGAGACGCCTGCCCGCTACTTGCGGCTACCGCCGCAACTGCTGTCCCATGTCCAGTGGTAAGTGAAGATCCTCCGTCATCAAATTCTGTACAGGTCATCGATTGAATATCGCTTGGCGCGCACTCATTCCCATAACCTAAGCCGTCAGGCGATTTTCCGGCCATGGTCTGGTCCCAAATGTACAGAATTTTGTTTGTCCCATTTGGGAAGTAGAAGTCGGGATGCAAGTAATCTATTCCGCTATCGGCGACACCGATTAACACTCCGGACCCGTTAACTACATTCCCGTTCGAATCACGAACACCGGGATACTTTGCAGTGTTCCAAACTCGATCCGCAAGTATCTCCGGGACGCTAACATCAAGGTTAGACTTCATCACTCTCGGCATTGCAACCCGAGATACGAAAGGTAAGCTCGCTATTTTCGTTAGCAAGTTGATTGGGGCAGTCACTGTAGCAACGTGACCAGTGAAGGTTCGCACCGTACATAGGGATTCGAGCATATCAAAGTCGTTTGGTGATGGGATAGAAGAGAATACAACCAAGACATTGACCTGCCTCACGTCGTCCGTCGCTTTAGCGTGCAAGAAAACTCGTAGCCCAGGATCGGCCTTACTCTCCAACGTAATTCTGTCATCGAAAAAGTAGACCGCTCCGACTGACTGGGCGAAGACCGAGAATAACACTACTGCCAATAAGAGACTCAAAAAGAGCTGGCGGGTTTCCTTCCGTGAGCTCAAGCAGTTTATGCCTTCCTAGCGTTAGGCTAAGGTATCTATTGAACAGTAGGATTTTCTTCGCGCTAGCGTGTAACGTGTATATAAATTCCCCCTCAAGTCTTGCTCCGAGCAAAGAGAATGCTGGATTTGGATGGAACTGGGAATCTAATAGTTCGTGAGGTCCTATGCCTGATTTGGGCGACGAGAATTTGACCCACACATTCAAAACGTGGGCTACGGAGATACACGCCCCGATTGAGAGTTGCATCAGGCGAAGATGGTCGCTAATCAACGCCAAAATGTTTCGGCATACACCAAACAACTTGGTTTGTATTGGAAATGGGGCGATATGATTTGACTCTGACAGTAACGGGTTCAGGATTAACGATTGAAGACGTTGTACGCGTTGCACGTCACGGCGAAAAAGTGGAACTTCATCCTGATTCAATTAGAAAGATCAATTCATGCCGTGCCATGCTTGAAAAGAAAGTTGAAGCCCATGAGATCATGTACGGTATCAATACCGGTATAGGCGAATTTTCGGAGATAGTGCTCAACGATGACCAGGTAAAACAATTTCAGAGATATTTGATTTACAATCATGCTGCAGGTATCGGGGATCCCATGCCCATGGACTGGGTACGCGGCGCCATGCTGGGGCGCATCAATGTGCATGCCCACGGTAATTCCGGTTGCCGCCTGGCGATTACTCAGACTTTGGTGGACATGTTGAACGAGGGAGTTACGCCTTACGTGTGCACGAAAGGATCGGTGGGCGCGTCCGGTGATCTGGCACCTATGGCGCAGATTGCCTTACTTATGATGGGTGAAGGTCACGCCTACTACCAGAGTGAATTTCTGGAAGGCCATGAAGCGATGAAGCGTGCGGGTATCCAGATTCCCGGACTCGAGGCGCGTGATGGTCTGGCTGTTATCAATGGTTCCAACGTACTTACCGCCATGTCAGCCCTGATGGTATATGACACGAACCGGTGGCTCAAACAGGCGGAAATTGCTTGTGCCATGTCTCTGGAGGCACTGAAAGCCAACCTTCACCCGTATCATGAATCGATTCTTGAGGCACGCGGTTTCTCCGGTGGTGTACGGAGCGCAAAATCAATCCGTACCATAACAGCCGGCGGAGACCTCTCTGAAGGCCGCTTAAAGGTAAAGGTGCAGGATGCTTATTCGATGCGTTCCACACCGCAGGTGATTGGGGCAGCACACGACGCACTTGCCTTCGCCCGAGCGCAGGTGGAGACGGAGCTGAATGGTGTGGGGGATAATCCCATTTTCTTCCCTGATGAGAACCTGGTACTCTCAGGCGCTAATTTCCAAGGCTCGCCAGTTGCTTTGCCTATGGATTTGGTAGGTGTTGCAGTAACTATGGTGTGCGTGCTTTCTGAACGCCGTATGAACCGCCTGAATAACCCTGCACTTAGCGTCGGGCTTCCACCCTTCCTCAGTAAGGGCGCGGGCATGTTCTCGGGGTTAATGCTAAGCCAATATACGGCCGATATGCAGATCGCAGAACAGCGAATCCTCTGTATGCCCGCTTCCATGCAGTCCATCCCGGCTGCTGCCGACCAAGAAGACTTCGTTTCGATGGGCATGAACACTGCCCTGAAGAATTTCCAGATACTCGACAATGCCTACGGTATTTTGGGAATTGAATTCATGGCTGCTGCTCAAGCCCTTGACTTACGTAGAAAATACGAAACACCATATGAATTCGGAAAGGGAACACAAGTTGCTCATAATGTGATCCGTAAACACATCGAGTATCTCGATGCCGACCGCCCCCTTTATCCCGATCACAACAAAATGAAGGAGCTCGTGAAATCCTGCGAAATCCTTACGGAAGTGGAGAACGCTATAGGATCCCTGGAATGAAGCATTTTTTGATTTGACATTAATTCACTACGTAGATTTTGTCGCAATTCTGATCGCTAACGCATCGCTACATCCGTTGAATCCCACATAGGCCCATTATCCTAGGTACGATAGTCTTATTGTTCATGACAAGACAACATTAGGCGTTGAGGCTATTGGCGTACAAGGCTTTGAAGGCGGCTCGAGGAAAACCTGGTGGGCGCGACGCAGCACGAATGATGCAGAAGATGGGGATGAAGGTGGACGAAGTCGCCAACGTTACTCAAGTCATCATAAAGACAGAATCAAAAGACATTGTAATCGAGGAGCCTAACGTAACTCTAATGACCGTTCAGGGACAGGCCATGTATCAGATTGCTGGAGGCAGGGTCTCGGAAACCGCGCCCGCGGCCGTCCCAACAGCCACCGGAGAAGAGGATGCTCAGTTGGTCGCTCAACAGACTGGTAGACCGCTTGATGATGCTAAGAAAGCGCTGTTAGAGGCTGGGGGCGACCTCGCAAAAGCCATCCTGATCCTTAAGGGTCCGCCCAGTTCTCAAGCTCAGGCTTGAATTTGTTCGTCGAGCAAG
Source organism: Bathyarchaeia archaeon (assembly GCA_049521055.1). Lineage (GTDB taxonomy): Archaea > Thermoproteota > Bathyarchaeia > 40CM-2-53-6 > 40CM-2-53-6 > FEN-987. The sequence continues at coordinate 10,253 of JBEKPE010000046.1, read as the reverse complement.
TCTAAGTCAACAGGCTTCTCTTTTGCCATTCTGCCTTTGATTCGCTTTAACCTGAAAAAGTCCTCGCGTTCTGCTTCTTCCAGGTGCATTTCGATATAACGAATCGTAGCAAGCATTCGAGGAATGATCACGTACTCGAGAGAGTTCACTCGCCGCTTCGTAGAGGCTATCGCCTCAGCGAGTTTCTTAACCGCGGCCTCTGCACTAGAAAGCTCCGCGATGGCCTTTATCGCATCAGCCATCTTAACGGTTGCCTCGTCAAGTTTGATCGAAGTATCGTAAGGGTTGTATGGGAAGGCCGAAAGGGGTTTCAACGTAACCTGAATGTACGGAATCGTAACGCCAATCACGTTTCTCGACTTAGTTTCTATTGAGAACCGGTCTTCAACGCCTGTCGATGTCTGTTCGAGTTTCATGGACCCCATAGCCATTTGGGCTTCAACGAATTCCTCGTAAGCCTCAGCTAGCAATTGCTGCGCCTTCTCTCTCAGGGTGGCGATTTCTCGAACGAATTGAAAGAATTCAATCATCAGAGCGTCAAGTTTTTCTCTTAAGAGGTCGCGACCCCTTTCCGCGATTTTACGCCTCTTTCTCAGAGTGAGTAATTCCATTCGGGTTGGGTGCACGCCCGAGATCAGTTCGGGCATCTAACTCGCCGATTCAGACCTGTATTTGGGATGGAACTGTTTGATGGTCGACGGATCTATGCGTTTGAGCTCGCTCTCCGGTAGAGCCGCTAGTAAGTCCCAGCCCAGGTCGAGGGTTTTCTCGATATCTCGATTTTCGTATTCGCTTTGGCCAATGAATCGTCTTTCGAAGTCGTCTGCGAACTTCAAATATATTTTATCTCGGGCAGATAACGCCTCTTCTCCAACCACTGCTACGAGGTCTCTGAAAGCGCGCCCTTCGGCGTAGGCGTAATAGAGTTGGTCGGAGACTTCTCTATGGTCCTGTCGAGTTCTCTCCTTACCTATGCCTTCACGCATTAGCCTAGACAGTGAGGGTGATACGTCGATTGGTGGGTAGATTCCCTTTCTATGTAATCCTCTATCGATGATTAATTGTCCTTCCGTAATGTAGCCGGTTAGGTTTGGAATTGGGTGGGTTATGTCATCGTGTGGCATGGTTAGAATTGGCATCTGGGTTATGGATCCCTTGGCATCCCGAATTCTGCCAGCTCGTTCGTAGATGCTTGAAAGATCGGTGTATAGATAACCAGGGTATCCTCTTCGGCCTGGTACCTCTTCCCTCGCAGCTGAGATTTCTCGTAGAGCCTCTGCATAGTTGGTCATGTCCGTTAGGATTACGAGAACGTGCATGTCCAATTTGAACGCGAAATATTCCGCGGCGGTCAATGCCATGCGGGGAGTGAGGATTCTCTCAATGGCTGGGTCATCAGCCAAGTTGACGAACATGGTCACATGCTCGAAGGCTCCTTGCCTCTCGAAATCATCTCTGAAGAAACGTGCCTCATCCGCCGTAATCCCTATGGCTGCAAAGACGGTTGAGAATGGTTCTCCCGTCCCTCGTACTCGCGCTTGTCGCGCGACCTGCGCCGCAACTCTGTTGTGTGGAAGGCCTGCGCCGGAAAATAGAGGTAGTTTTTGGCCCCTGACGAGAGTGTTCATGCCGTCAATGGCGGAGATGCCAGTCTGTATGAATTCTCTTGGATAAGTTCTAGCGTACGGGTTGATGGGTGCACCATGTACGTCCCAATAGTCTTCGGGTATGATGCGTGGTCCGCCGTCGATTGGGTTGCCGCTTCCGTCAAGAATGCGGCCCAATAAGTCGCCTGATACGGGCAGCTTGACTGTTTCTCCCATGAAACGAACGTTAGTTGAGGCTATGTCAAGGCCTGAGGTTCCCTCGAATACTTGGATCACGGCTAGGTCGCTTCGTATTTCTAGGACTTGGCCTCGTCGCTCTTGTCCTGCTGGTGTGCGGATTCTCACTAGCTCGCCAAAGCCGACGCCCTTTACGTTTTTTACGAAAAGGAGCGGGCCAGAAATCTCGTTAACAGTCGAGTATTCGCGAATTACAACTGACATCGGCTATGCTTCACTTGGCGGTTTCCACTATTTCCTTGGTCAACGTTTGGAATTGCTCGTCAATTCTTGCTGAGAGCCCGGTTGCGAATTCTTTGAAGGTTTCGGAGGGTTGGATCTTGGCTCGTGCGATATCGTTCTTTGCGGGAAGTTCGAGGGCTCGTTGTAATGGAACCCCTGCCTCCGTTGATTTCTTCATACTCTCGTAGAACTTCATTATGAGCGACATGAGGAGAGACGTCTTCTCTGGGGAACAATAGCTGTCCACTGGGTGAAGCGCGCTTTGTATTAGGAAGTCTTCTTTGATCATTCTTGCCGCCTCCAAGACTACTCTCTGAGATTCTGAGAGCGCGTCTGGCCCGACTAGCATTACAATCTCGCGAAGTTCTTCGTCGCGCTGCAATAATGCCATCCCTTCCTTTCTAAGACTAGACCATTCCGGGCCAATCTTGGTCTGGTACCAATTCTCTAGCGACTCCAAGTAGAGCGAGTAACTCGTTAACCAGTCGATAGCGGGAAAATGCCTACGCTCAGCCAACGGCTTGCTGAGTGCCCAGAATACTTTAACGATTCTAAGTGTGTTCTGTGTTACGGGTTCTGAAAAGTCTCCTCCCGAAGGAGAAACCGCGCCTACGATCGAGACGGAGCCAAGCTTGTTCTCTTCGCGACCAATCACTTTGACCCTGCCGGCTCTCTCGTATATTTCAGCAAGTCTGGAGGCCAAATAGGCTGGATACCCTTCCTCTCCAGGCATCTCCTCCAATCGTCCAGATACTTCCCGTAACGCTTCTGCCCACCTTGAAGTTGAATCAGCCATCAACGCCACGTCATAGCCCATGTCCCGGAAATATTCGGCAAGCGTTACCCCCGTGTACATACTAGCTTCCCGAGCGGCGATCGGCATGTTCGACGTATTGGCTACCAGAAGAGTTCGTTCCATCAACGGATGACCGGACCTTGGGTCTTTTAGTTCGGGGAATGTTTCGAGAACCTCAGTCATTTCATTTCCACGTTCACCGCAACCCACGTACACTATCACATCGGCATCCGCCCACTTCGCGAGTTGGTGTTGCGTGATGGTTTTTCCAGTACCGAAATCGCCCGGAATCGCGGCCGTTCCGCCTTTCGCAATGGGGAAGAAGAAGTCGATGATGCGTTGTCCTGTAATTAGAGGTGTGTCGGACGGAACCTTTTCACGGTTGGGACGCGGGCTTCGAACAGGCCAGGTATGCATGAGAAAGAGCTTGTGTGTTGCATTACCAGCTTCAACTTCAGCAATTGGGTCTTCGAGAGTATAGCTTCCCTTTGAGACAATTGACTTCAGTGTTCCTGCGATGTTTGGAGGAACCATGATGCGGTGCTTGACCAGGACGGTTTCCGGGACCTCGCCGAGTACGTCCCCGCCGGTTACTTTGTCACCCTTGCTCAGTAGGGGTGTGAATTCCCACTTCTTCTTGCGATCAAGGGCAGGAGCTGTGACCCCTCGGTGAATGAACGCGCCCTGTTGCTTCAATAGTTCCGGGAGCGGTCTTTGGGTTCCATCAAAGAACTGATTGATCAAACCCGGCCCGAGTTCAACCGAGAGCGGGTGCCCTGTTCGTTCTACTGTTTCTCCGGGTTTGATTCCAGTAGTCTCCTCATAAACCTGAATTGTGGCTCGATCCGATTCGACTCGAATTACTTCACCAATTAGGCCCGAATTACCTACTTTGACTAGTTCATACATGCGGGCCCCGAGCATGCCTGACGCCACGACGACCGGGCCAGCTACTCGATCAATTCTTCCTGGTTTGAACTCCGGCAAAGATAGTTCCCTCAGAATTGAGCGGGCGAGTCATACTAGAGGTGCTTACTTATTGCTTTCGTTACAACTTTCTAGCGTCAGTTCATAGTCGGTATGAAGCTCAGTTACTAGGTCTTGGCAATCAATGAATTAGGTGCTTGCCCTCATCCATAATCTGTTTGCCGTCGATCCAGATGCTGCAGTTGAGCATGATTCCGTCGACATGAGTCTTCGCCTGCCAGTTTGCCCCGGTTTCTTCAGAGTACGGATCTCCGAAGGCGCAGTGGACGGATGGGAATTTCTCGTCTTGAAGCAGGTTTCCGGTCAATCTGTCAAGGAATATGTTGGTACCAATTGCAAACTCACCCAACCTGTTTCCGTTCGGGTCCGATCGAACATAATCCAGGAATTCCTTTCGTAGCTGTTCATTGCTGCAGGTAACGGTAGGGAAATCGATTCGTGAATCCTTAACCAGAAGAGTTACGGGTGTCTCTTTTATGACGCCGTACTTGGGGCTGAACCAGTCGCCAAGCTCGTCAATGGCCATTTTCCCGTTCGCGTTGAGAGCCGCGGTGAAAATCTCTCCGTCGGGAAGGTTGCCCCACTTACCCTTATCGTGATATAGCCCGTCAGAGACTAGCCATTTCCAATTGGGGTGAAATTCTGCGGTAAGTGCCGTCCCAGATTTGTTGCTGACTCTGGCGCTCTTACAGCCTTTGACGACCTGATCAATCTTCTTCGTCAGTTCTGAGATTTTCTGATAGTCTGCACACATGCCCGTCTCCATGAGTTCCTTAGTGACGCCTGGCATGTGACCGTGCCGCGCGTACTTGATCGCTGTGCGTATGAACGGGCCTCTTACGGTAAGTTCTCCTGGTTTGCTTTGTGCAGCGTAGAATGTGACGTTTGCCCAAGGCATCGATTCGAGGACTTCTCTTGGGATTTCTTTCGCAGGTCGTTCCGTGTAATCCTCGAGCACGAAAGTCTTGACATTTCCCTTCGAAGCTTTCTCTGCTGCTTCTGAAATGGCCTTCCCAACTTCCAAGGTTTCGCGGTCAGTTAGGATTAGGACATGCTCCCCTTTCTTGACAGCCATGCACACTTCAACGGCGTTTCTTGCTCCCTCAGCTAAGTTACCCAACTGCAGCAGTGCTCCAATCTAGACCTCTGCATGTTTGACCTTAGTTCGCCACAGCACTACGATAAGAAATCCTTCGGCTACAAAAACTACTCCAAACGAGGCCGCAGCCAGAGGTGAAACATAGGTCACCAGCAGCCTTGGGTAATAGGTCTCGTTCGGGACTTGGTCATGTGTGAAGAATTGGGTGGAATAGAAGACCGACGAGTATTCCTGAGTATCTCGGACAACCAAACCGTAATTGCTTGTCGAGTTAGATCGCCAATCATTCATGATGCCTGTAATGTCCCAATCCATCCAGATGAAAGGACCGTACCATCCCCCTTGTTCAGAAGGAACGGTTGAGTTTGCTTGGTGGATATCAGTGTAGTTTGGTTGATTGGACCAGTTGATGGTTCTCTCGCCCCAAGGCTGTAAGAGACGATGGGCTCCGTATATTCTGCCAGTGGAATCTCCCATGTTTTGCGTTGGGTCTTCAGTTGTATGGTGCCAGAGTCGCAGACGCAGTGTAGCTGAAGCGACCCAGACGTCTGTTGGAATCGATGTGAGGTTGAACTCAATCCAGCCTCGCATATTGTAGGGAGGTTTGTCGTAGGACGCGATCTCAAAGTTGTCTGATTTGCCGTTGTTAGCGAGTGGGACCGACTGCCAGCTGTAGCTGTCTTTGTCTGGAAATATGGTCAACGTTTTGATAGCGGATACCCAAAACCCTGCTAACGTGAATCCATAGACAAGAATCGTGAGAATTAGGAAATTTCGACGCTTCATGGGCGCAAGGGCAAGGGTCAAAGCCATAAAAACTGATTGGATACCTTCTAACGAAATCGAGGCCATAATTGTGTAGCCGTATAAGAGAGCCTTACATCCTTTTGATTGGGCAATCAATGCGGGACGGGATTCTGATCCAATTCACTTGTGCGTAAAATCGCTGATGCACGAGGCAATAATGATTCCCATCAAAAGTTCGTTTCAAAGACCGCAGTGGCCGTTTCAAACACTATAGAGCTGAGAGAGGAAAATCAACCCTCCCAAATCCAAGAAAAAGATCAATACGACTAGCAGGACTGGAAACAAGGACGTATTCCGAAGAAACCGATTACCGAACTTCCGTAATCCCTCTACAAGAAGTACACTTATCGCCGAGATCGCTGGAAACATATAACGTCCTTGGGGTTCAACGAAGTGGAAGTTGAAGTAAATGACGCCTGCCAACACGATCAACACACCGATCATACAGGTGCTCAGCAAGAGAAGACGGGCTCTATCTTCGTTATAGCTTTCCTTCAGTGAATATGCTACTCCAACTAAAGCAAAGCCTGATAATAACGCCAAAACGAAATACGTAACCCTTGGCGCCCAAATGTTCATCCAACCAAAGGCGAACCAGAAACTCCTGAAAAGAATCTCGAAGAATTCTCCGTTCGTGAAGAATGTAGATGAAAAGCCTCTCACCGGACTCGGAAATCTTGTGAAGCTCCCGTAGAAAATGAACGCTTCGAGATAATACCATCCGGCCACCAACAGCATTCCGCCAACACATACCACCGCGCTTACCGCGAGTTTGCGATTGTTTCCGACTCCCACGAAGTAGCGCTTTACAATAAGGGCGGCGGGGGCTAATGGCAGCAAAAAGGCTCCATTGTATTTCGTTAGCATCGCCGCGCCGCCCGCTAACCCGCACTTCAAATTTGTTTTAAGGCTGAAGTCCGGAGAGGAAAGTTCTGCGAGGAGAAAATAGAGGGACAGTGCGGAAAGGAAACTCACCATCGAATCATAGTTCAACGCGCTTGATATGAAGGTGAACTGCGGAATGAACGCGTTTGTGGCAGCGGCAAGTAAAGCAAACCTCAATTTTCCGTGGAAAACGATCTTGCCAGTCAGATATGTCACAAGAACCGTACCTAAACCAAATAGTACTGATACGAGACGCAGCGCGTGAAACGTCAATACGCCCGGTGATGAGAGGTTTCTGTCAAGAGTTGAATGATTAAAAAACGTAAACCTTTGAGGACTATATCCTTGAGGTTTAAGCGGCAAAAAGAGTGGCCCGGTACCTGAAGCATAGAGCAAGGCAGCCAATGTTGCGTGGTAGAGTGGTGGGTAAAGCCCAAGGGGCATATGATGCAGGTTAGCGTCAAATATTGTGCGGTTAACATAATAATAGTTGACGCGCGCCAGATGCGCATTCTCATCAGGCGCCTCAAAAATTGGAATTACGAAACTATAAGAAGTTGCCAACACGGCGAAAATCAGGAGGATAAGTACGAGCAGAGAGGTCTGAATATGCGCTCGAGGTAATAAGGGCAGAATTGCGACCATCCAAGTTACTCGCAAATGTCAATTGACGTTAATAGATTTCTCTCGCCGCGGCGCCACCAACCGAACCTCAAGCGGAAAGCTCACGAACTTTCGATAGTTAATCGCGACACGAGTTCTCGGGTTGGGAACTCAGTCGTATTGATGAATTTTGTTTGAGAAAAATGTTTGAGGCTGAAGTCGTAAACGCCCTTGTTCTTGTGATACGAATTGGGCAATAGATACGTCTCCTTACCTAGTATGGATGATAGAATCGAGACGTGCAAGCGATCAGTGAAGACCTTTGAAGCGCGCGCTACGACCTCAACAAAAGTGCTTAAGTCAGGAAGCAAATTCACATCTCCGAATCGTACCGATGCCTTTGGCCATATCTTCCAAATCATACTGAGATTCCATTTCACGATTGATTCCCTGTCTAGGCGTGGAGCAACGAGTACATATTTGTTTTCGGGCTTTGCGCCAAGGTCAGCGGCGGACATGTAAAACGCCGCGTCCGGGGAGCATCCGATGTGAACGTTTCTTGAAAATGACAAAGACTTCAGGAGGGCATAACTTGGGGCCTCACGGCAAAAAAGGTGTATTTCTTTCCCTAAACTTGTCACCATTTCTTCTAAGTAGTCCGATCTGTTGGTGAGGAATGATTGGGGCGCAAATATGATAGCAGTGTCCGGATCCTTTCTCGCGATTGGGAGGATGGCTGCTAATGCTCTGTAACCTTTCCAGATATCATTTAAGTATGCTCCCCCGTTCATCACTATCGCATCAAACTCTCCGATCACAGCGGGATTAGCCACGGGACGACTTCTTCCCCGCCTGATCGTTCTCTCAAGAACACTTGGGCGACATGAAACTAGGACAGTTTGTAGCGGGGGAAACAGTTTCTCAGCAAAATTAAATGCGGAGCGAAATATGTTCCTGCCAATTTCAAGGCGCAAAATGCTGTGGCGTACCTCGAGACTTGTGAGTTGTTTCCTTATGCCCATGAAGATGAGTTGGTCTCCGAATCCTCCTCCGGGGTCGACCAACAGTATATGTGAACCACGGTATTTCGCTAGTATCCGTTGGAACGGGTCCATGGAGGAATCCTCTGAGTTCGCGGTTGTCCTGGATGCGGGTGTTCTTCCTTCTATGGAAACTCAAAATACTAAATCATTCGTTTTGACGGAGAAAGGTGCTTGAACACTTCCGAAATGGTATTTGAGACCAGAGGAGACTCTTCGATTCGATCCGACTCAAGTCGACCGAAATAAAGAGAACCAACGATTTGGTCATCAGATGTTTTGTGTGGTGGTGGGAGGGATTATTGGAGGATTCAAGGAGTCTTTTGCCTTCAACCTTGAATAGGCCACTAGTGATGGCAGCGGAGGAGAATGCGGCATTTGACAATGAGAGATCCTTCAAAGATTATTGTGGTAATCCCCGCCTTTAACTCACAAGAAACCGTAGGACAGGTCATCGACATGATCCCTAGACCACCAGTCAGCGAAGTAATTGTTGTAGATGACGGGAGTCTGGATGAAACGTACGAGAGAGCAATCGGGAGAAAGGCGGTAGCGCTGAAGCATCCAAGGAACTTGGGATACGGCGCTGCCCAGAAAACTCTGTTCAAAGAAGCACTGAGAAGAAAAGCGGATGCTGTTGTACTTCTTCATGACGATTTGCAGTATTCGCCAGCGCTAATTCCTCAGCTGTGTGCACCTATCATGAGAGGCGAAGCCGATGTTGTTCTGGGTACGAGAAGGCGTATGATTCATGGAGGGATGCCGATTTGGCGGTACATAGGCAACAGAGTTCTAACATTCGTAGAGAACTTCGTCCTTCACTTGCAGCTTACGGAATTTCACACCGGCTATCGAGTCTTCTCAGCAAGAGCACTTAGTTCGTTGGACTTCGATTCTTTATCGAATGACTTTAACTTTGACAGTCAAATAATCTTTGCACTGGTTGATAAAGGGATCAACATAGTGGAAACGCCAATCCCTACACTATATGGTGAGGGGAGTTCTTCTATTCACCCCTTCAAAGCCGTCAAGTACGGGATCCAGATTCTACTCATGGCGCTGAAACGAATTCTACATGATGCAAGACTGGTCTAACTGAAGGACCCGATGACTATCCCCCCAATAGCGCTCCATGTCACGTGCTCTGTGTCGATTAATGTGGATTCTAATGAGTGCATCTGCTGACTTCTTCTTTCATCTCCGGTGGTCGTGAACGGGGGGCTTCATAGTTCTTTATTGATTCGTTTCAGGCTTCTCACTAACCAACATGCTTCGACCAGAAGTAGTAGCAACGCAACGGCGAGGGCGGGGGGGCCTAGCCAATTGTATAGAAGTAGATCCAATCTCATGTGAGACCAGAGAAGATCCCAACTTCCGCGAACTTGGGAAAACTCCGGCATCCAGATTCCTGGGTAGAATCTGGGAAATACTCCCATTTGAGGGGCTGCGTTGAAAGCGCCTATGCTACCCAAGTACCCCATAACAGAATCGAGGTTGATCAGCACACCCATGAGGTTTGAGAATATGCCGATTGCGGTCGCAGAAACAACGACGATAATGCGCATTATCGAATGCCTAGCTGATTCAATGAACGGGCCGACGCCAAGGATGAGATAAGGCATCGTAGGAACAAGGTAACGTGCTCCCCAAGCCCACCAGCCATCCCAATAGTTGTATCTCGAGTAGAATAGAAGAGTTGCCAGAAATATCCAAACAAACATGAACCTTGCCCAGTTGTTGTCTCGTCTATTGATGAATAAAGTGAAGATGCCGAGGGCTGAGAGTGGGTAGTAGATGAAGACGCCTTCTCCCGAACTAAACAACAAGCCAAAAATTCCGATCAGTGGGTTTGTTCCATAGACCGCTTCGCTAGTGACCGATGAGAGCGCACCGTACCCAAAAGATAAGGGGGATCCGAACCTTACCACGTTAAGATAGGCGTACACGAATCCTCCGATCACTATTGGACT
>JBEKPE010000045.1:0-14665 GCA_049521055.1 Bathyarchaeia archaeon | reverse complement strand
CTTCTTGTACTCGCGGCTGGCCTCGAGACCGTAGGCTTCGCTTTGATCTTCGCCAAGGTTCGAGACAAAGGCGTATCGAATGGGATTCAAAGAGCTTCGCTCAGCCTTAGGGCTACGTGGGAAGGTATCAGTCAGTTCCGAGGGTTCTTCAGCATCTTCATGATGGACGCAATAGCTTGGTCGCTCGGAACTGGAATCTTGTATGCCCTTCTATCAACTCGGGGCTTCACCCAGTTTGAATTCGGACTTGTCGCCCTCACGCAGCCTATCGGAGTTGTGTTGGGCACCGTTCCGGGTGGGTGGTTGACGCACCGCATAGGTGCGAGAAGACTGCTTATGATGTCGGAAATCCTGGGAGCAGTCATGGTATTGGGATGGGCGTTCTACCCGGCTCAGCCTCTGGTTCCTCTATACGGGATCGTGTGGGGTTTCACGATTTCAACCTGGGTGCCCGCACAGTTCCACCTATCGGCAGCCATGTTCCCAGAAGAGAGGAGGGGAGAAATGCTCGGCGCCCTAGCAACATCGGTCTACCTCGTCCGTATCGCAGGCCCCATCGTCGCAGCCGGGCTGTATCTCACCTTTGGCTACCCAGCCCCGATGGTGGCGGGCGGCATCGCAATATTTGCAAACATCGTTTTGATTAGAAGATTCCTTCCGCAGGACGGCTAAGCAAACATGAGAAATTTGAACGAGTTCTTATGGGCACCGTGTCATTCCAGATATGTCAACCAGTCCGGGTGTTTCTTGTTCCGGCCGTGAATAGAATCATCGTAGGCTTGCTGTATTTTGCGTGTGATTGGGTAATCGCCGTTTCCAATTTGCCTTCCGTCGACTTCGCTAATCGGTGTGATTTCAGCGGCTGTGCCGGAGAGAAATAGTTCGTCGGCGGTATACAGCTCCTCTCTGGCTATGTCTGTTCGGTGACAACTTATGGTCATGTCCGCAGCGAGCTGAATTACAGTGTCCCTAGTGATTCCTCTCAGTATGCCTGCGGCGGCGTTCGGAGTAGACAGCACGCCGCGTTTTACGCGGAAAATATTCTCACCGGTACCCTCCGATACCATACCCTGGGTGTTCAGCATAATCGCCTCGGCATATCCTGCCTTTATCGCCTCAATCTTCGCTAAACTCGCGTTTGCGTAATTGGCGGAGCATTTGGCCTGGGGTGGGAGAGTTAGAGGACTGATTCTCCGCCACGACGAGACCATGCACCTGACTCCCTTGGTTGATGCATCCTCACCCAAGTACGCACCCCAGCGGAAAGCGGCTATGGATACATCGACCTTGTTCTTGAGCGGGTTTACGCCCATTTCTCCGTAGCCGTAGAAGGCAATTGGGCGAATGTAGCATTCTGATAAGTTGTTAGCTTTGATTGTAGCCGTTATTGCCTCGGCAATCTCGTCAGCTTCATACTCCAAATGCATAAGGTAAATTTTGGCGCTGTTGATGAGCCGCCAAACATGATCGTACAACCTGAAAACCGCAGGTCCAGGATCTGCCTTGTAACATCTCAGCCCTTCGAAGACAGCGGTACCATAATGGAGCGCGTGCGTTAGGACATGTATCCTCGCGCTCTCCCAATCGACCAACAGCCCGTTATACCAAATCTTCTCCGCCTTATCCAAGTCAACATCCTCCTCGCCCTGCTTAATTCAAAGTGCCGACCATAAATGTCACGTTGAACATGCGAGACAGTGATTCGGTTCCAGCAAAATGGCTTTGGCAGGTTCCGGTATTACTCACGGAACGCCTCTAAGCTCTCTTTTCCTACGAACGCTAGAATCACTGCTGTAGCTAGGTAATCGATCCACCATATTTTGAAGAGATAGTTAACGAGGAGGCTTCCGAGCAAGGCGAGAGCCATGAGGAAGCAGGTGGCGGATTCTATGGCGTCAATGGAGAGTGGGGCGCAGTTTGTCTCCCTTCCAATCCTCCTCTTCTGAATCCATAGCATAGGCATGATGAATACTGCTCCAAGAGCCACCGCTATACCGAGGGGGGAAGATTCAGGCCGTGTACCTACCGAATATGAGTAAATTGCGCTCAACCCAATGACTGGGATCAGTGCAACGAGAAGCAGTTTCGTGAGTTTCTCAGCTCTCTCACCGCGGTCGCCAGAGCCCGGTGAATCATCTTTCAGATGATTTAGAACCGCGAACCCAGAAATTAGTTCCACTAGACTATCACTGCCAAACGCGATCAGAGCCAAACTGCTCGAAAGCAAACCGATTCCGATTGAACCAATAACCTCAACAACCATCCACCCCAAGCTAAGGTACTCGACCATAATTCCCAGATGAATCCTTCCAACCCTCCATGCGGTGTGGGTCGCTGGGCAACAACAAGAGACTCCGCTCGAGCACTCTGCTGGGGTCAAACAATTCTCACACGACTCAGCCTCGCATTTACAAATCGAACAACTGGAACCGGATTGCATGAGGGGCCTCTCTGGAATGTCGAAGTCCAATGGATTGTCGTTTCTTCCTTGCCCCTAGGTAAGTCTTCGGGACGGATCTCGTAAATCCATGTAGACAAGGAGGTATAGACGTAATCACAATTGAGACGCAAGGCTTGATCATTTGGTGCAGGGGGTTAGATTCGCCCCTGAATAGGGTCAAGTAGCCCCATCGCCCAATTGCAGCAATGTTTGGAGCATGATTAGTCTTGAAAGAGGATGGCTGTGCCCATGACTACGACGAGTCTTGGGTGTGCAGGATCTGCGGCTATCAGCTTCCGAATACGGTCCAAAATAAGATCAAGCAGGTTGGCAAGGGAGCGACGAAGTGAGACGTGAAGCAGTCTAAAGGAAAATCATATCATGACTTGGCCGCCTGTTACGTTTACTGCTTGGCCTGTCATGTAATCTGAATCGTGACTACACAGGAAAGCGACAATTGTTGCCACGTCGTCAGGAGTTGCAAGTCGTCCCAATGGCACTTGAGTCAAGTAGCCCTGTTTGACCTCATCAGCCGTTATACCCCGTAATTTGCCTTCCCACACGAGCTCTCTCTCTTGCATTGATGTCTGAACGTAGCCTGGACAGACACAATTCACGGTTATCCCAAAGGGCGCAAGTTCCAACGCAACCGCTTTCGTGAACCCAACAACTGCAAACTTTGATGCTGTATAGTGAGCTAGAAATGGTCCTGGAATCTTCCCTGCGGCTGAAGCGACGCTCACGATCTTTGGTTTCTCTTGGCCGTAGTCTTCACTAAGCATTCTCCTTACTGCGGCAGCGGTGACCAAGAATACTCCCTTCGCATTCACATCCATGTTGAAGTCCCAGTCTCTTTCAGTCAGATCAACGAGTCGGTTCATGCTAGAAACACCGGCATTGTTGATCAGAAAGTCGATTCGGCCAAAGAGCTTCCAAGCTTTCCCGATAACCTCCGCGACCTCACTGGAATTTGTCACGTCGAGTCTCAAAGAATTTGCAATGTTTCCGTTCTTCATAATTTCCGCGGCCGTTCGTTCAGCCGTTCCTGGGTCAATGTCCGTGACGATTATTTTCGCTCCTTCAGAAGAAAGACGAAGAGCAATTGCCCTCCCTATACCTGCACCAGCACCCGTTACAAAAGCAACTTTGCCGTTAAACCGCAAGGATGTCAGCCGGAATCATGTAATGTCACAGGTTGATAAAATCTCACGCTAGGTCTGATTGAAAAAAGTTTGCTTGTCACGGCGAAATTGAGAGACCTAACACGTGCGAATTTATCGTTGTTGAAAAAGCAGCGTAACTACCCATAGTCTTATGTACGTACGGTCTCAGTCCTCACCCGATCCTAGTATGAGCCAAAGTAGTAAACCCCACGTGTTCGTAAGAGATGCGACTGGTCTTGTACGATCGTTAGGCTTCTATGATTCATTCCTACTTAACATGGCGGTAGTCAATATGGCAGGAGGGCTTGCGTACGATGTCCTCCAGCTCTTCTTCTTTCCAGGTGCGAACCTAACCTTAGTATTCCTTCTCGGTGGGATACCTGCCGTCGGGATCTTTGTTGTGTATACTATTTTCTCCTCTGCCTTTCCGAGGACGGGAGGAGATTACGTCTACGTCTCGAGAACACTTCATCCTGCACTCGGTTTCGCGTCGGGTATGCTGAACGTGTTTGGTTTCTTCATTTTTGCTTTAACTGGGTTTAACGCTTGGTACATGGTGTTTACGGGCTTTCCGTCGATATTGACATCTGTCGGAGCAGTGACAGGCATTGCGGGTTATGGGGCTGCAGCGACCTATATCTCGTCACAGGTCGCCGTAGAGTTCGCGTTATCGACTCTCCTGCTGATTGTTGGAGCACTCGTAGTTCTGTTCGGCATGAAAGCCTTTCAGTGGTCGTTCAGAATAATTTTCATCTTCTACTTCGTGAGCGCTGCTGCACTGGTGGTAGCACTCTTTGGAACTACTCACCAAGCATTTGTGTCAACTTTGGAAAGTATCGCGGGGTCAGGAGCCTATGAGAAGGTTCTTTCGAATGCAGGGCAATATGGAAACTTCCAATTTAGCATAACGCAAACGTTACTCGCGTTCGTGCCGTTAGGTTTTCTAACATTTACCGGATTTCAATCCAGCACCTATGTTGGAAGCGAAATCAAGAATCCAAAGAAGAACCAAGCCCTAGCGCTTGGAGTATCCATGGGTATAACTTGGGTTTACCTGGTGGCGCTTGCGTATCAGTGTGAGGTTGTGTTCGGCGATTCATTTCTGCAGGGCGCATCTTATCTTTGGGCAACGAACCCGTCCGCGTTGCCTCTGACGGCGACCCCATTTGTAACTTTCCTTGTCTCCCTGATCTACGGTAACGTCATCCTTGCCATTTTGTTGAATTCAATTCCAATAGTTGGTGGATTTCTCCTCATTCCGAGTACGTTGCTTGCGGCAAGCCGAATATTCTTCGCTCAATCGTTTGACAGAGTGCTTCCTGAATCAATGGCACGAGTGAACGAACGACTTCATTCGCCAGTCAACTCAGTACTACTCATGGCGGTCATTGCCGAGATCTGGGTCGTGGTACTATACTTCTATGGATTCGTGACCTCTTGGCTCAGTTTGTCTCTGGCGACACCATTTGCATGGGCTATTACAGCAATTGCTGCAATCGCATTTCCATATGTTAAACGGGATCTCTATGAGTCTTCAATCGGCACGTTGCCCAAGTGGATGCGAGCTAAGCCGCTGGGTGTTCCTGTTATTGTATGGGGAGGTATTCTTCAGTTGGTGAGCATGCTCATCTGGATTGGAGCCGAATTCTCCCCAATCATCACATACATGTACTTGGGACCACTTATCGGGTCAGCCATCGGAGTTACTTTCGGTATTTTCATAATTTCAATTCTAATATACTATGCAGCCCGCGCCTGGAGATTGCGCGAAGGGATCGACCTCAACATTGCATTCAAGGAGATACCGCCAGAATAGAATGCCTCCACTTCGCTAGAACCGTTCCCTGGCCTCCGTGCAGCTTCCACTTGAATAGATGACAATTCAGTGGGCACTACTTAGCGTTCAAGAGACCCGAAGTCTCATTAGAGTTCGGGAATCTCGTATCAGGACTGCCAGGTCTGGAAATCGAGAGTGCTGCAGCTGCGTTTGCGAATTTTCCGCAGACCTCAAGCGAATGACCGCACGTCATGGCGTAGATGAAACCCGCGTCGAAAACATCCCCGGCTCCCGTAGTATCAACAACCTTGACCGGGTATGAGGCCACGGTTGCAAGAGACTCACCTTTCTTTGCTATCCGGCACCCCTTCTCGCCAGCTTTCACCACTGTTACGCCTCCGTACGATCTTGCCAAACGCTGAATTGCTGAATCCGGAGACTCTGTGCTCGTGAGCGCCATAAGCTCCGCGACGTTAGGCAAGAACAAGTCAACTTCAGTCAAGCAGGCGAATGTCCGTTTCCTGGCCGATTCTCCAAAATCTGTCGGGTCCCACCCGGGGTCAAAAGAAACGATTGCCCCTTTCGACTTCACTATCTTCAGGAAGCGTGGCAATTCCTCTTGTAGGCTTGGCAACATGAAGTAGCCGGAGACATGGACGAAGTCGCCCTTCTGGACGTTCTCTATGATTCGACCTTCATCATGTCCCAGTGAATAGTTGGTTTGATGTCCAAGGAATGTGAGAAAGGAACGCTCGCCGTCAGTACGTATGACAGAAATTGTAAACCCTGTAATCCCTCCTTCTTGACGAAGGAATGTGCAGTTAAGGAGAGGAATCGAGGACATTTCCCTGGCAAATCGGTTCCCCGTTTCGTCATTTCCGAGGCTGCCTACAACCCAGGTCGGGCATCCGAGTTTTGCCAGTGCGATCGCAAAATTCGCGCATTGACCCGCTAAGCGTTGCTCG
The DNA here is from genome assembly GCA_049521055.1 of Bathyarchaeia archaeon. GTDB lineage: Archaea > Thermoproteota > Bathyarchaeia > 40CM-2-53-6 > 40CM-2-53-6 > FEN-987. The sequence continues at coordinate 8,320 of JBEKPE010000045.1, read as the reverse complement.
CCTTCATCGAAGAAGATCTCCCTACCCCATTTCGGCATATCCCTCGCATATCTCAAAATGCAATCCAGACAGATGTTGCCGATCGAGAAGGCCTTGGCCAAGAAAGTTCTCACGGTGTCTTGCTGATACTCTTCATGTTCGCATACGGGACAACAGTGCCCATGTATCGCCTTTTGGAGGGGAGCCTTCCTCGGATCAGCGCAAGATGGTAAACGAACCAGCTTGCAGGTATGGATAAGTAGAACGGCGCAAGGAACTCATCAGTTCTCGGAAAGCCTTTCGCATCCCAGACTATCGTTTTGGCTCCGAGTTTTCGGCAGGTCTCCAACTCTCTCCTCAGGTCCACTTGGGACTTGTCCGATCCGATCAGAAATATCACCGGTAGGCCGGGTTCTATTTTCTCCACAATTCCGTGCCTGAACTCTGTACTATACTGAACTATGCCGTGAAGCCAAACGTTCTCCGTTAGCTCAGTCATGGCCAGCTTGTATGCGACTCCGTAAGAGGGTCCTGCACTGATAACATAGAAAGTCGACTCGTCCTTGAACTCCTCAGCTAGCTTGCTTGCTTTCGGTTCCTCTTCCTCGATGACATTCGGAAGTTTTTGGATGAGAGTGTCGAGCTCTTGTCTGAGCTCATCTATCTTGCTTGATCCGTCTCGGTACTTTGCAATGTAGCCCAAGAGCAAGTAGAGTAATGCCACCTGGGTGAGATGCGCTGCAACCATAGCCTTCGTATCCTTCGAAACTATCCGAATTGCATCATCGGCCTCTCTAGCCAAAGTGTTCTCTTCAGGACCTGAGATTGAGACGACGTACGCGCCGCGGCTCTTCGCGAATCGAAGTGCAGAGACTACATCTTCAGTTTCACCACTGAACGAAATTGGAACGACGCAACAATTTCCTCCAACCCCCACGGGTTCCTCGAATTCCAGCTCGTAGCCCCGGTATGTTTCGATGAGAATCGAACTGATGTGCCTGGAAAATATCATACCCATCAGTGCAGCGGAATACGAAGAGCCCATGCCGACCAAGTACAGTCTCTCGCACCCTTTGGCAACGATTTTCCTGGCTATCTTCTGAATGTTGCCGTGTTGTTGGTAGACGGTGTCACGAAGCGAATCAGGTTGGTCCAGAATCTCAAGCTTGGTTCTAGGGTCAGTCCTTGTCATAGGCGCACAACGTCCCACTGGCCTGTAACTCAGGTATTAGAAGATAATCAAGCTAATGATTGAGAGTCAAACTATCTTTGCAATTGTCCTCCAGTTAGAGTTCGAAGCAATCCAAACAGGGCGATTTCAATAATGACAAAATGGAAAGAATGAACGGAGAACTACGAGTAATGCGAACCCTCGAAAAAACTGACAGCCCTATCCTCGCGGGCTACCAACTGTTTCATAACTACATTCGGCCACACTTGGACCTAGGATGGCAAAACGCCAGCAGAGGCGGCAGGCATCACAGTTGAGGGCGAGAACAAGTGGTTGGCCTTAATTCAGAACGCCGCCGGAAAGCCCAGCAGCACCCGCCTTCGGAAGGCTTTAATGCCATAAAAAGGCCTGAATTCAGTATACACTTTTGTCGGAACTAGTTAAACCGGATGAACTTGGCTCGATAATGAGCGTCAAGGTTGAAGTCGTCAAACCTGCTTTGCTTCTCAAAGACGCTTTGAAGAAGATGGTGAAACGGAACATAGGATGCGTAGTTGTCGTTGACAGAGGGAAGCCTGTGGGAATCGTAACTGAACGGGATATTTCAAGGCAGGTAGCAAAAGGTCCTAAGACGCTTGGCATTCAGGTAAAGCGTGTAATGTCAAGTCCGCTCATTTCCGTGACTCCCACTACTCGTAACCAAGAGGCGATGGAGATGATGCTGAAACATGGGATCAGGCGACTTCCAATAATAGACGGGGGGAGACTGGTTGGGATTGTTACTGGACGAGACTTGTTAAGGTGGGTGGTTAAGATGACCTACGAAGGCCATACGCCATTCGAGATCAAGGAAATCTTTGTCAGACCGAATTTCTCGAAAAGTTAGGGGAACCCAATCGTAGTATCCGACGGATTTTTACAACAAGAATCTAAAGCCGCATCCGATGAAGACTTGACGTTACCGTCCATCCCCGCCGTCCAAGTTGAAACGTTACAGGAGCGTTCAGGTAAACTTCCGGGTCAGCAGCAAATGGCTAAAGATCGTCAACATGTTAGCCAGCCTCGAAGGCCGAAGCAACAGTGCCCTCATGCGGGAGCTACTCAACCTCGGCCTCGCACAGTACACAAACATGCACTACCGCACACCTCAGCTCATCAGGGAACAACAACTGAACGCACTCCTCAACAACCAACTGAAGACCGCTGTATCCGACGCCAAGGCCAAGGCATCCTGCAAAAAAGATGTCTAGCATATGTTATACACCGACCGAAGATACGAATTCACAATTGAACAGAATGCTGGGCCTCCGTCGAACAGTGGTGGGGCGGATGGGACGTTGATGGTTCTGGTCTCGATTCCGCTACATTGGCCTCCCGGATGAACTCCAAACCTAAAGTTTGGGAAAGCTTTGGCAGGATTCTACCGGTGGGCTCGTGGCTTTCTTGTTATTTTCTTTCCCTCAGCTTCCAGATGCCGAATTCGCCAACCGTTTGAGCGGTCTCAACAGGTTTGTACCATTGCTTCTTAGCTCCAACCAAGGAGCGCATCTTCCAACCCGTGCTCTTCGTTTCCTTTTCTATGATTTCTAGGAGTGTGTCGATCTTCTTTGAAAGATCCTGCCTAGCGTCATCAGAAAGACTCCCAACTTCCAGGATGTACTGTTTCAGGCCCTTTAGGTTGGTTGTAACCGTATACCAGAATCCCCAGTCAGAGGCCAGCAATTCTGAAATGAATTTGGCGTTGATTTTGTTCTTCTCTTCTTGAAGCGATATTTGATGGGACACTACAAGTAGCACTGTATCTTTAACATCTTTCTCTCCGGGAAACACTATCTGGATCTTCTCAAGCAGCAGATCGGTCGGCGTCACAGTTGGCGTATCGAGGTCTAGCCGTCCTCTAAAATCCAGTGGGTGATTGGCCGCAAGCAGCTTGTCAAAGAACACATCGACAAAGAACCAACCCTTTGGATGAAAGTATATTTGGCGTTGTGTGGCGGCGGTTGACATCGTTGTGGGCCTCTTCTCGTAACCCATCTCTTTGAAGAAGTCTTTCATTTTGTCGCGGTATTTGGAGTACGACATGTAATCGAGATCTGTGTACTCTTGTTGGCCTTCGCCTAGTCGCACGAGTTTCTTGGCGAACTCTATGAATTCTAAGCAATGAAATCGGATGGCAACGCCGCCTAGGAGTCTGATCGGGATACCACGCTTCGTTGCTTCGTCAACAAGCCGCTTCCCTTCTTCCAAGAAGACTTCAGTGGGAACAATGCCTCCCCACTCGGCAGGCATTTCGATGACTCGGTCTGCCAACTCAATAGGCCCCCAAACCTAGGCTTCAACCAATGCCCTTGACGTCCTATTCTGACCTTCGGTTCTCATAGGAGATTTAGTCTCGAAAATCGTATCCAACTCCTATAGTAGACCCTTTGGCGGATCGATTCACCTATGATCGCGTAGGTGGACGCGGAACTTGGTCCAATGCATGCTCTCGCTCAGTCCGGTCTCTTGGTTGGCCCACTCAATGAAATCAGGCAAATCTTGGATATCGCCTCACCTAGTATCTTTAGTATATCATTTAAGGAGGCAGACATCGAAACCATAGCGGGTAGAATTGAAGGAAGAAGCGCTAATCCCAACCGTCCCATTCAAGAGCTGTCCCATTAGGACAAGCCTTGGGGTCTTAGGAAAGAAGTGGACTTTGCTAATTGTGCGGGATATCGGTTTCTTGAAGATAGGTCGGTTCAACGAGATCCTTCGCACGCTACCAGGCTTAACTCCCAGAGTTCTTTCGATGCGAGTAACCGAGCTTGAGAAGAATGGGTTCATCAAGCAAACTGAGATTCAAAGAAAACCCAAGCTCGTCAGGTGGGGGCTGACGAGCAAGGGAAGAGACACGCTTCCGATATTGATGAGCTTCATCGCCTTCGGCTCAAAGTGGCATTCCGACGTTGTCTTCGAGGACAAGCGGGCCAGGACGCCGGAGAAACTCTTTCCGGCACGCGTAAAGTTCGAACCAGTCATAAAGAACGTCTAGCCTCAGAAGGCCTGTCCTCGCGTTAAGATGGGCTTAATAGACACGGTTGCATTGTTGTGCATGAGTTAGGTATACGGGCTGAAGCGAACGTCCTACCGTAATCATCCGTGTCGGCGTCCTATTTCTCCCGAGAAACTAGCTGAACCAAACTAACGAGGTGAAACGCATGAGCTATGAACGTTCCGTCAACAAGCCAGTTGAGGAGGGTAAGGAATACGAACTTGAGATCAAAGAGACTAGCCGTCGTGGTGACGGAGTCGCAAGGATCGAGGGTTTCGTGGTTTTCGTCCCACAATCCAAACCTGGCGATAAGGTGAAGGTCAAAATTAATTCCGTTGGACCAAGATTCGCAACCGGCGAAATAGTCCAATAGAAACCTGGGAGATTTTTCTCCCCCACCCCATTTTCTAAGCCCAACTATAGATGCTGACTACTAATAGCCATCATTCGAATCCCATAGGCCAGAGTTCGAAGAGAGAGGCTGGTCAGTTCATTTCTGTCGCCGCCAAAAAACCTACTCACGTATTCACTGAACAAGGTTGAGGCTAGCCTTTTGTCGCAAGACATTGTCCGGGCGAAAGAACGAGGAGCGACTCTGCTTGAGAGCGAGCAACGTTTCCGCCAGGCGATGCGTCGCTTGATTGCTCACGCCTTGATGAACGCGAGCAGGTCCGCGTTGACCTTGTCCTTGAGGGTCGAGCACATGCCATGAGGCGCGCCAGGATATATTTTCAGCGTGGAGCCCTTGATAATCTTGGACGAAAGCATGGCCGAGGCGCCAATCGGCACGATCTGGTCATCGTCGCCGTGGAGGATGAGCGTCGGCACATTGAACTTCTTGAGGTCTTCAGTGAAATCGGTTTCGGAGAAGGCCTTGATGCAGTCGATGACGCCTTTGAAACCGGCCTGCATCCCTTGGAGCCAGAACGAGTCCCGCAGGGCTTGCGAGATCTTGGCGCCCGGCCTGTTTGCGCCGTAGAACGGCGCGGAGAGGTCCTTGAAGAACTGCGAGCGGTCCGCAAGGACGCCGGCGCGGATATCATCGAAGACCTTAATCGGTAACCCGCCGGGGTTGGCGGCTGTTCTCAACATCAGCGGCGGCACTGCGCCTATCAGCACGGCCTTAGCTACACGTTTCGTGCCGTGGCGGCCGATGTAGCGGGCGACCTCGCCGCCCCCCGTGGAGTGACCGATATGAATTGCGTTCTTCAGGTCGAGCGTTTCGACTAGCGTCGCGAGGTCGTCGGCGTAAGTGTCCATGTCGTTGCCATTCCAGGGCTGGCTCGATCGGCCATGGCCCCGGCGATCATGGGCGATACAGCGGTATCCATGGGCGCCCAGAAACACCATCTGGTCCTCCCATGCGTCCGCGCTTAGCGGCCAGCCATGGCTGAAGACTACGGGTTGTCCGCTGCCCCAGTCCTTGTAATAGATTTGCGTGCCGTCCTTAGTTGTGATCGTGCTCATGTGATGCTCTCCTTTCCCTGGCTACGGACGATGCACTTACTATAAGTTATTTTTGACAACGCGTTAAGTTGCACTAATCGCGCGGCAAGAAATTTGGCTAGGTCCTGCGAGCCTCGAACAACCCCGACAGTCAAGTTTCTCGCTCAGAAATTCATGTTCATTTTGGGTAGTTCATTACTCTTGGTTTTTGAATTCGATAAGTCCGTCTCTAAACTTGATGCTTGCGTGACTGCCATTGCAGAAGGGCATGTTGTTCGAGGCCCCACAGCGGCAGAGCGTTACGCGATTCCGCACTTCGTATGGTGTGCCGTTTTCAGATTCGATCCTTACGTCTCCACGAACCCACAATGGGCCGCTGCAGCCAAGCGCCGGATCTTCAACCACACCGATGGACGGCGGCAGCTGATGTTCCATCTCCTTTCCCGTCTTCTTATCGTGTAAAACCAGCCGGCCTGCCGGGCAATGGTTAGCCTCTCTTATAGCCAACTCGCGAGCTTCCGGGTTGTCCGACTGTCCGATCAGGCCCCAAATCTTACCTCCAGGATCGCAGAAACGCGCGAAAGCACAGAGTTGTTCCGCGTCGCTGAGAGTCATCGTCGGTCCGTCAAATGTTTCTGATTGCCTTGCAAACGGCGTGCGACTCGCGGTCTCTTTTCCGTGGAATCTAATTTTCTTATGAGTGCCATCACAGAACGGTTTGGTCTTTGAACGCCCGCAACGACAAAGGCTGTAATCCGATTTCGTTTCGAAGGCCTTGCCCTGCTTCCAATCCCACGAGAAACCCTCATCATTCGGTGTAATTATCTGCATAGCGATGGGAATGGTCCCTGAGACGAGGTAAGGTCCATCCTTGGATACGACTATCCTTTTTTCACCAGACAAACTGTATACCACTCTCCGGAGAGGATCGCGTTTTAGGAACCTTGCCTCCCGCATAAAGATATGCTGCCAACAAAGATGAAAACCACGTCGACGAAGAATGCGTGGTTCAGAATGCGAAGACTCGCACAGCTTCTATCGATGTGATCAACGCCACAACACGTGAAACGCGGAGTCAGGTCAAGAAATTCAGTCGAGTTAGCTCAGTTGGTGTCTAATGGAGACTCTGAAGGATTTGAGGTGCCAAGATAATAAGAGCAAGCAAGCCTACGGCGAGGCCCGTGAAGAACCCGGCTATGTGACGAAAAGGTTGACGCGCCACGAAACCAATAATCGTTGCAGGCAGGCTTGTGGACACAAAATAATCAGCCAACGGCACAAGCAAAGACAACAGCACAATCCATAGCATGTACTGATGAATCTTCGACGCAACATTCGCTAAATCAGGGCTGACGCTGTTGGCTCGACCGAGTCCTATTATACCGATAACAAAACCAACAACTAAACCAATCACCGTTGCTGTAGAGACCTTCATTACCATGACTTTTTCCTCTTCGTCACACCGAACCTAATAATTCTCTTGTCTTAAGGATTATTCTACCAATACGACCTGATCGGCTAGCTGTTAGAAATGGCGCGAGCACGACGTGGCCTTGCTCTAAAGGAGCGGTATTACAAATGTTAGTGATCGGACTTCCACTTCCTTACGTGGGTTAGAATGTCTTCGTGGCCTCTCGCTATGTCCTCTTTCCGTGTCTTCGTGACGTCGACAAATTTCAGCTCACTCCACGCCTCGCTCGAAGGCGCATCGCTCCGCTCTCCAAGGTACAGGAATTCTAGGTCCCAGTGGTTCCTTGAGCCGTAAACTTCTGAGAACGCTAAGGGGCCGTCTATAGGCTGGTTTTTCAGGTTCAGCTGTTCCTCGAGGATTCTTTCCGCGGCGTCTTGAGGGGATTCACCGAGTATGAGGGCTGAGGAGGGTAGCATCCACCCCGTACTATGTCTCTCAATTCTTTCCGCATCTAGCGCACCGATATGGTCCCAGGGAGCCTTCTTGTTGATGTGTCCCATCAGAACCAGTTGCGGACTGCCAATCTTAGTGAGTATTACGAAGGTTGAGATACAGAAACCGCCATCAGGGATTTCCTTCATCCGCGGAGAAGCAACATCCCGCCTAAAATGAGCGAATTGGCGACTTGTAGCCATGTACCCTCTGGTGGTGCAAGACTAATCTAAGCTCTTCTTCTCAAACCGTCTGCTCAAGCGAAGAGAACATGGGCCAAAGTCATTCATTGGTCAGGAGCAATCTCAAGGAATCATGTGGAGAGCGCATCGGTGGGTAGGCACAATCTAGATTTATGTTCCCATGCTGTCGTAATCCACCGACAAGTTTTGCCAGCAACTACGGAGCCGGAATTTCCGCCGGGTCCTTTCACGATCGGCGTAGGAGGCGTCATAATCGATGGCGACAAGGTTCTCCTGGTTAAGTTAACGTACGGCCATATGGGATGGATTCTACCGGGCGGCTACGTCAAATCGACGGAGACTATAGGTCAGGCGGTTAAGCGGGAGGTGCGCGAAGAAACGGGGCTTCAAGTTGAGCCCCTCAAATTGGTATCTGTTAGGAGCAGGGCAGAAGGTGGAAAGTGCGACGTTTACGTGGCATTTCTTGTAAAGGTCCTGGGTGGCGAACTGAAGCCGGATAACGCGGAGATCTCAGATCTTAGATATTTCTCATTAGATGAAATGGAAGCACGTTCAGACGTACCAAAACTCAACACTTGGATAGT
>JBEKPE010000044.1:0-14711 GCA_049521055.1 Bathyarchaeia archaeon | reverse complement strand
AGTGAAGCTGTTGACGTGGCGCGTCAATATGCCGAGAACATCGTATCCACCGTACGAGACCCGATGGTGGTGTTGGATTCTGACTTGAGAATAGTTTCAGCCAACCGTTCCTTCTACGAGAACTTCAAGGTAAACCCAGCCGAGACTGAGGGAAAGTCGCTTTACGAGATAGGTAACAGGCAGTGGGACAATCCGGAATTGCGAAGGTTGTTAACCGAGATTCTGCCAGCCAAATCTGTCATCACCGACTTTGAGTTAATTCACAGCTTCCCCACCATAGGACAGAAGGTGATGCTCCTTAATGCACGGAAGGTTCAGGCGGAGCTAGGTCGAGAACCATTCATACTCCTAGCCATTGAAGACATCACCGAACGCAAGCTGCTTGAGGATATGAGGGAACAGTTCCTATCCCACGTTACCCACGAATTACGCACCCCTCTCGGACCCCTAATGGTGCACTTAGACTATGCCGCTGCAGGAAAGCTTGGACCACTATCCCAGAAGCTGAAGTCAAGTCTGGAAGTTATGAAGCGAAGTGTGGATCGGCTTCATGGATTGACTAATGAACTGTTGGACCTCCGCCGCATTCAGGCGGGAAAGTTCCAGCTCAATCTTGAACCAATGAATTTCCGCGAGATCCTAGACGAAAGTATTGACGCCCAAACAGGTCAGAAACAACGCGTTCACCTGGAAGTTACCGAAGGACCTTTGCCTGTTCGTGGAGACCCAACTAGACTGCGTCAAGTCTTGGCGAACCTTCTGAACAACGCCTTCAAGTACACTCCTGAGGGAGGTGCCATAACAGTTAAGGTGGATGAGGAAGGAGATACGATCAAATGCCAGATCTCCGACGCAGGAATCGGCATCCGAAGCGAAGACCTTCCGAAAGTCTTTGAGCCTTTCTCAAACATCAAGAAGCCTGCCATCTTTGAAACTGCAGGCATAGGCCTCAGCATAACCAAAGGAATAGTTGAGGCTCACGGAGGCAAGATATGGGCTGAATCTGAGGGCGAAGGAAAAGGAGCCACACTCACATTCACCTTGCCTAAACTCAAGGAGGATGACTAGACCCATTCCTATTGCTGAATGATTTCCATCTCGAGAGAATGATAGCAAGTTGACTCGAAAGTTTCTCTCTCTCCCAGAAATGAAGGAGAGTGAGAATCGGTATCGTTCACTGTTCAAAAGTAGTGCCGACGGAATCCTGCTCACTGCTCCTGATGGCACTATCTTTGCTGCGAATCCTGCCGCATGCCGAATGTTAGGGCGAACGCAAGAGGAAATTTGCGCAGTCGGGAGGGAAGGTGTGATCGATCTAGCAGACCCCAGACTTCACGCCGCCATCGCGGAAAGGGCGCGCACCGGAAGATTTGCAGGAGAACTGGCCTTCAAACGTAAGGATGGAACAAGATTCCCCGCGGAAGTGACCACAAGCACATTCAAGGATAGATACAACCGCGAAAGGGCATGTGTGATCATTCGCGACATCACCGAACGCAAGCGAATGGAGGAGGAGCTGCGAGCCTCCGAGGAGAAGCATCGGACGCTCTTTGAGACTATGGCGCAGGGTGTCGTCTATCAGGACGCTGACGGAAGAATATTCTTTGCAAATTCAGCTGCCGAGAGGATCCTCGGCTTAACGCTTGATCAGATGCAAGGCACGACATCTACTGATCCTCGATGGAAGGCTATTCACGAAGACGGCTCCGATTTTCCAGGGGAAACTCATCCGTCAATGGTTGCCTTGAAGACGAGCAAAGAAGTACGAAACGTGGTGATGAGAGTCTTCAATCCCAAAAGTGAGGAATACCGCTGGATCAACATCAACGCGGTACCACAATTCAAGCCTGGAGAAACCAAACCCTTCCAAGCCTACACTACATTCGACGACATAACAGAACGAAAACGGGCAGAGGAGGTTTTTCGGAAAAGTCAGGAGCAGTATCGGATGCTGTTGGAAGCTTCGAGAGATGCGGTAACAGTCAATGTGGGCACGACAATAGCTTATGCGAATAAGCGTTTTGCAGAGTTACTGGGCTTCAGTTATCCCAGTGAACTCGTCGGTCGAGATAGCGTAGACTTGGTCGCTCCTGAAGACCGTGAATTCGTGCGGGATAGGACTCTCCGACGGGAGCACGGCGAAAACGTGCCAGCACTCTATGAGTTCATGATGCTCAGAAAGGATGGGGTTAGAATACTGGTCGAGGTCAATGCCATAGCTATCGAATGGGAAGGAAGACCGGCCACACTCTCGTTCAGGCGAGATACTACTGAACGCAAGCAAATGGAGGTAGATATCAGAGATATGGCACGGTTTCCGTCTGAGAACCCGAACCCCGTCTTGCGATTGGACAGCCACGGCACCGTCGTCTCCGCAAATGAATCAAGTAAGAAACTGTTGCAGAGTTGGAGTTCCCGAATCGGGCAAGTTGCTCCAAAGTATTGGTGTGATCTTGTTACTGAGGTTCTTCACACCGGGCAAAGTAGGGATATCGATCTCGAACTTAACGAAAGATCATACACGTTTCTTGCCAAACCATTCATAGAAGCGGGTTACGTGAATCTCTATGGAAGGGACATCACCGAACGCAAGCGAGCGGAAGAGGCGGTGAGGGAGAGCGAGGCGCGCTTCCGCCAGGCGATGGGAGCGACGAGTGATGGGTTGTGGGATTGGAACATAGTGACTGACGAGATCTATTTCAGTCCAGCCTACAATCAAATACTCGGCTATGAACCGGGCGAGTTATCCGAGACTATCGCGTCATGGAAGGGTCTCGTTCACCCCGATGACCTGGACCGAGTAGTGGGGCTGAATGAGGATTGCATAGAGAATCGGATTCCAAGATTCGAAACAGAATTCCGGATGAGGACCAAGAGCGGTGAGTGGAAGTGGATTCTAGGCCGAGGTACAGCATCTGCCCGAGACTCTAATGGTCGAGCACTCCGACTGATCGGAACCCATCAAGACATCACCGAACGCAAAAGGTTGGAGGAGGAGCTGAAGAACCATTCTGAACAGTATCGCTCATTGTTCGAAAATAGCGGCGACGGAATCCTGCTCACCGCTCCTGACGGCACTATCTTTGCCGCGAACCCTGCAGCATGCCAAATGTTAGAGCGAACCGAGGAAGAAATATGCGCAGTCGGGATGGAGGGTGTGATCGATCCAGCGGACCACAAACTTCACGCAGCAATGACGGAAAGGGCGCGCACGGGGAGATTTGCAGGAGAACTAACTTACAAGCGTAAGGATGGAACAAGGTTCCCCGCGGAAGTGGCCACAAGCGTATTCAAGGATAAACACGGCCGCGAAAGGGCGTGTGTGATCCTTCGAGATGTCACCGACCGTAAAAGGATGGAGGAGGAGCTGAAGAGATATCGAACCAAGATGCTACATGCATCGGACGAGAAGTATAGGGTGCTTGTGTTAACCAGTCCAGACGCGGTGACCGTGGCTGATCTGGATGGAACAATAACTGACGTATCTGATCGGACACTTGAATTACTTGGCTTCAGCAACGCTGAGGAATTGGTTGGAAAGAATACTCTTGACTTTATCGCTCCTGAAGATCGTGAAAGAGCGACGATAGACCTTCAGAGGGCATTGAAGGAAACGCGCACCAAAAGCGCAGAGTATGTACTGTTGAGGAAAGATGGAACACGGCTCCCGATCGAACGAAACGCCGCCACGATCAAAGATGGAGAAGGAAAATCGAAGGCATTCATAACAACCATGAGAGATATCTCCGAACGGAAACTGCTTGAGGAAATGAGGGAACAATTCCTTGCCCACGTTACTCACGAATTACGCACCCCTCTCGGCCCCCTCAAGGTGCATGTGGAATATGCCCTTGCAGGAAGACTTGGACCACTATCCGAGAAGATGAAGTCAAGTCTGCAAGTTATGAAGATGGATACTGATCGACTTATGGAGCTGACAGACCAACTGCTGGATATTCAGCGTTTTCAGTCAAGTAACTTCGGATTGAATCTGCAACCCTCGGACCTTCGGGAAATCATCAACCAAAGCGTCAAAGAGGCGCAAGTCGCTCTTGACGCGAAGAAGCAGCGTCTTCACGTAGAGGTTCCGGACGGGCCTCTACCAATCAGTGGGGACCCCACTAGGCTGAGTCAAGTGATGACAAATCTTCTCAGCAATGCATCAAAGTTTACTCCTGAAAACGGACGGATAACTCTCAGACTAGAGGACGAGACTGAAGCTTTCAAGATCGGAGTCTCTGACACAGGTATCGGTATCCGCAAAGAAAATCTTGCAATGGTCTTCTTGCCTTTCGCAACCATTCAGAAACCCACTTGGATGCAAGGTGCAGGTCTGGGCCTCAGAATAACCAAAGGAATAGTTGAGGCTCACGGAGGCAAGATATGGGTTGAGTCTGACGGTGAAGGGAAAGGAACGACATTTATCTTCACCTTGCCGAAGCTGCCGCACGTGCCTCAGACGTAGATCCGTTAATCATCACTCCACTGCTAGGTCAACCTTATTATTTGCATGCACTGGTCTCACTATCTATTCTTAGATCTTCTAAACATGTGGAGGATAAGAGCAGGGATGGACGCTAGTTTTGCCGGATAAAATAATGATTGTTGACGATAAAAGGGACATGGCTGACGCAGCTAAGATGGTTCTGGATATGGAGGGATACGAGGTCGTTGTCGCCTACGACGGAGATGAGACCATCCGGAAGGCAGAGGCAGAGCTGCCCGACCTGATATTCTTGGATATGCAGATGCCGGGCAAGACTGGAGTGGAGGTATGCAAGATTCTGAAGAACGGCGCGAAGACAAGGCTTATCCCAATACTACTCTTCACCGCTTCAGGTCTAAACGTTGAGGATCTTGTAGTTCAAGCTGGGGCTGACGGGTTCTTCCGCAAACCGTTTGCTCCTGAAGACTTAGTAGAGGAAGTCAAGAGACGTCTTGATCAGGCAAAAGCGAAGAAGTCTTCTAATCGGTGAGAGGATCGCGCATAACAGGCCATCGTGGTATCATCGATGGTTCATTCATCTGGCGTAATATAATATTCACGAAGGATAGAATCGGTGGAGCAGCATTCTGATGCATGTCCAGCATCTCCGTCCTCGTTGCGGCCAAAAGACCGCAGTGTGGTCGGCAAGGTAAATGGAGTACTTCCGAAGACTTCATCCTTAGCGGATAACTATTATTCAATTTGGCAGCTGGGGTTATGGAAAATGGTGAATTCTCAGTGGCGAGTAGACTCACATCATGCTAGGAGGAGTTAGCGTTGCCGGATAGAATAGTGGTAGTAGATGATGAGGTGCAGATGGTTGAAGCGGCCAAGATGGTGCTGGAAGGTGAGGGATACCAAGTCATCAGCGCCTCCAACGGAGATGAGACACTGCTGAAGGTGGATGCGGAGATGCCCGACCTCATCCTGCTGGACATGATGATGCCGGGCAAGTCAGGCTTGGAAGTATGTAGGATCCTGAAGGGGAACGCTAAGACCAAACACATACCTGTGGTGATGTTCACTGCTCTTGGCCGAGATGTTGACCGGAAGCTAACTGCGGAGGCTGGGGCAGACGGTCATTTCATGAAGCCCTTCACCCCAGAAGCGCTCGTAGCTGAAGTGAAGAAACAGCTTGACCGTGCCAGAGCTGAGAAGTTCTCTGGACAGTTAGGTATTGAACCTGGTCAGCTTCGTGGGAAGAAGTTGCTGTTTGAGTTTGATCCATCAGCGCCTTACGAGAGGTGCGTGAGAGATTATGTCTTGGAGTGCCTGCATCATGGTGAAGTGGTCGTTGTCTTCTCGAAGAAGGGTAACGCTGTTCGAACGGCTGTTGAAGGCGAGAAAGGGGTTGAGTTTTTTGACGTTACACCTGGCTCGATGCTCTCACCAATCTTGGAGAAGCACCGTGATAAGTCTCTCAGCCTGGTCTACGACAGCCTTACAGACCTGGCCCTATCGACAGATATGAAGACGGCTTACGCATTCGCGCGAAATGCGATCGAGCTAATATCAAAACCCACAGCAACAGCCATATTCCTCATCAACCCGTCCGCTCATGACCCGAAAGATACGGCTAGCCTAAGAGGACTACTCAGCAGCCAAGTAACCTACGGAAAACAGGGAATAACTAACGTCAGACTAGCTTAAATTCGCAAATTCAAGCGTTGGGGTTCGGAGAGTTTACTCCCGGTGTGAGGAAAGTTCGTGCGTCTAACAATGTGTTTTCAGCATTGCTCGGTAGCGTTACGAAGGTCGGGGCAATTCCCGACGCTAGTATGTGCAGCGCGTATATGTCAAGTATGGAGATCATGGGGAAGACTCGATTAGGTGTCCAAAGAGGATCCATAATGTCGTGACTGTCAAGCACACTTCCTAATCCTAATACGCGGCCTAATTCGTGGAGTGCTAACCAGAATGCGATCTGTCGTGCCGTTGCATTATTCTCCTGCGATGAGTTGAAGACTTTAGGATCGAGGAAGGTCTGCGTTGAGGCGATTATGATCCTAGATGAAGGGGCCCACTTGAAGTTGGTCCAACCGACCGCTATCTTGGAATACGCTTGAGGCATGTTAAAGTTGACAGTTGCACTCCCGTTTTTGGCCTCAACAAAAATGTACACTGGTCCTTTTGATGAGCTGGTCTGTTGATACCAGACCTGCGCCTGATTCCACACGAGGGAGGCATTTAGAACGACATCATGTGCCCATGTAGGCGTGGCTTGTATTTGTAATCCAATGACTAACGCCTGTTCTCGCCCGTTTATTGGAATCGCGTATTGCGGACCAGCGTAAACTTGCGCTGAAATAACTAAGCAGACGATCAGTAGAATTGCGCGGAGTATGTTGTTTGTGAGTAGAGTATCGACGGTGCAGATGACTGTGTTATTTCTTTCTACGATCCTACTATTTCTTGTTAGGATCCTGTCTAAATGTTCGCCTAACGGATCAGTAGAATCTGCTTTGAATGATTGACCCTTCCGCCTGGCCTCAACCCATGCCTCAGCCTCTTTCTTACTCATCCCCATCGAGATTAGATAATCAGTCAAATGCCAACGATCGGTCAAGATCCTGTCCAAGTGATCGCCTAGGGCATCAGTAGAATCTGCTTTGAATGATTGACCCTTCCGCCTGGCCTCAACCCATGCCTCAGCCTCTTTCTTACTCATCCCCATCGAGGTGAGGTAACCAATCAAATGCCAATCATTAGCAAACCTTGAATCTTTCAAAGCTACACGCCTCCCCGTAAGGACATCTCATTTCTTCTCGCAAGCGAGCTATGCCTTAGTTTCGCCCATAAGATCCCGAAAAGGAATGATGCGAAGAAACCTGCCTCTCCAAAATAATCCAGCCTGACCCATTTTGGTAGCCAGGCCGCTAAGGGCCACGAGACTGAATCCGGGTTTAGCATTACTAGAACTATAACGTACATCCAACACAGACAACCGCAAATGCAGAGAGCCGCGAAAATCAGTTCCTGTCGAATATTCCCCGTGTCCTGGAGTTGTCTGAGCGCCTTACCCTCCTGTATGTTTCTCTTCCAGACATTATCCAAATGATCTCCTGCCCCATCAGTTGCATCTACCTTGAATGACCTGCCTTGCCGTCTAGCTCTAACCCATGCCACGGCATCATCCCGACTCATTCCGATGGAGGTGAGGTAATCAGTCAAATGCCATTTAGTAGCTAGGTTTGGATCTGCCGAAGTTGCACGCCTCGCATTTGCAGAATCCATAGTCTATCTATCTATGTATTCATATATCAGCATATATAAGCATGCGGGGTAGAGGTTCCAAAAATGTTCCACTCCAAGGCCCAAACAGTCCAATTCTTGGCGTTCTAGAGCCTCTGGCTCTCGCTTTTGACGATAGCCAGTTCTGTTCTCGAAGCCTTTTCGGTGAAGAAAAAGGAGGCTTATGCCGAACTGTCAGCGTTTGGTTTGGTTATGTTTCGTCCTGTTTTCAGGCTTAGTCTCGTGTTCCACATGGTTACCGCCGTGGCTACGATGAAGGAGAATACGAAAGCGGCTTCCCCCACGTAATCTAATCGGATTGGCAACCAAGTTGCGAGTGTCCAGTTGATGGACTCTGGGTGGAGAAGTTGCATGGCTGTGACATAGAGCCAGACTGCGAAAGCGTACCCCCATACTACCAGTAGTAGGGTTTTAGAACGAAGGCGCCTTAGCTCGGACCGTTGCGCAGTATATTTCACGACTCTCTCGGTTTCAGCTTTAGGTTCGGTAATCGTTTGGCTCTTCGCCGCATTCGCAATGCCGGCGAGAAACGATTTAGCCTCATCTGTACTAAACCCAATCGACTTCAACGTATCATAGGGTCTGTAGAGTTCGTCCAATTCCTTATCCGTTACCATCAAACCCGCCACCAACACTAAAGTGAATTGATCATTTTTGTTAACTGTCACCAATCGATCAGCTCGATGGTTACAGGTTCGTGCCGCTTGATGACCTGCCTCAAAGTTCGGGTAACGTTAACTTGTTAGCAAATACCTCAAACCGGAAATGGCTGTTAACCGTCAGCTCATTTTTCGGCGCTTGAGACGTTCATTGGGTCTTGGGCAAGAATCTGCTTCAATGCTTCGGCATATTCAGTAAGGGGCCGGTCGGGCTTCAATTCCAATGGGATGTTAGCCTTCGCGTAGAGCTTCTTGATTATTACTCGCCCCAAGGTTTCTCCTCCAACTCCGAACATGCCCTTAAGAGAGGAAAACAGTTCGTCAAGGTGGTCCGGCATCTCATCACGGCCTATCCCAAGAAACGCCTGATAATGGTACCAAAATGCTCGGGTTACTCTGCCTCCTAAAACCTCGGAGATGGCTTCATCCACAGAATCAATTAGGAGAACATTGAACTCGGTACCCTGTTTACTTGACGACACGAAAGAACATAGAGCAATGTTCAAAATGTTCTAGTTAACAGTTTGCGTGATCCTAATCCTCATCCAAGTACTCGCCCTTGCGGTTTCACAGATCGCGCCCCAACATCCACCACCATCTCCACCACCCTTCTACGACCGTGACCGAAAATCCTACTTGGTGTGAACGGTTCTGTCAATTAGGGCCTGGACGCCGTCTCTCAAATCCACCTTGCTCTGAAAACCTAACGTATCCCTTGCCCTAGTTACGTCAGCGTAACTGTCCTTGATGTCACCTCTCCTAGGCTCCAAGTGGACGGGGACGATCCATTTCTTCTCGCACAGGTCGGCCAGTAGTGAGGCGAGCGTATTGACTGAAGTTGGCTGTCCAGTTCCGATGTTGAATGCTTCTCCAACTCCCCTCTCGGTATGCAATCCCAATAGGTTAGCCCTGACCACGTCTGAGGCGTGAATGAAATCGCGCCTCTGTTCCCCATCCACGAAGATTCGTGGCTGTAGGCCCTTTCGGAGTTTGTTGGCGAAAATTGAGATCACTCCGCTGTAAGGGTTCGCGCTCTGTCTGCTCCCATATACGTTGAAGTACCTGAAACACACTGTCTCCAAACCGAAAGTTTGGTAGAACGCACCACAGTACTTCTCCCCTGCCAGTTTCGACACTCCGTAAGGGGTGATTGGTTGTAGGGTGTTGGTTTCTGCGATTGGTAGAATCGTTTGGTTTCCATAAACCGCGCTCGAAGACGCGTAAACGACCCGGTTCACGCCGGTCTTCTGGGCGGCGCGTAGAACGTTTAGCGTCCCCCCGACGTTCACCTCATTAACTAATTCAGGTTTCTTGACTGAAACGAATGGGCTCACAACAGCCGCTAGGTGGATGATCGCTTCAACTTTTCGGGCCAGAAGTTCGACGGCACGGTAGTTACTGATGTTGCTTCGCTTGAAAACGCATCTAGGATCTCTACGTAGATGGCGGATGTTGCGCGGTGATCCGCTGGAAAGGTCATCAAGAATCCACACCTTCACACCCTCATTAACTAGCGCTTCAACCGTGTGGCTTCCAATGAAACCTGCTCCTCCAGTTACCAGGATGCGATCGAACTTCCTATCCGTCAAAGATCCCTCCGACTGGGTGATTAACAGTTAGGAGCCATATTCATCTTATAGCTATTAGAAAATTAGTCCTCACCAGTAGGACTAGCCAAATATCGGGTTTTCCAAGATCGCCAAACCTTGTAATCGTAATCCCTTAAGTCTTCACTTAATAATGCGCTTCCTCAAAACGGTTTAACTATGGGTTTCATGCCGATACGTTACAAAGGGCAGCGAAGCAGCCTTTCTTCGCCGACAACGTGGCTTATCATCGCTAACGTGATAGTCTTCCTAGTAATGTTGGTCAGCGGTGACTTCGGCGATTGCAACTCGTTCACCTGCCAACTGTTGGCGCAAGAAAACGACCTGGTCTTGTCGGGGGCGTATTGGCAGTTGTTCACTTCAATGTTTGTGCACTTCGGCCCCGTGCACCTGCTCTTCAACATGTTTGGCTTGTACTTCTTCGGCCGGATTAATGAGTCCATGTTCTCAACTCCGAAATATCTAACAATCTACCTGGGATCGGGATTACTCGGTAGCATCATGTCCCTTGTCCTGTTACCCCCCTCAACGCTCTCCGGAGGCGCGTCGGGCGCGATCTTCGGCTTGGTAGGCTCGTACGTGGCTATAGAACGTAGTACGCAGCGCATGGGCTTCGCCCTGGTCTACGCCGTGGTCATATTCGTCGAAAGCAGCTTCCTACCTGGTGTGAACATGTTCGCACACTTGTTCGGGTTAGTCGGCGGTTTCCTTCTTGGTATGGTCTTCATTTCTAGGCGAAGACCAATCGGCTACTCCGAAGGGTACACATACACAATATGATTCGATACTTGATCTCAGCGTAGCATAGGCATCTTGATCCCTTTTTCTCGTACAACTTTAATCGCGGAATCGTAACCAGCATCCGCATGTCTGACGACCCCTAGGCCAGGGTCGGTAGTAAGAACATGCTCCGCACGCTTTTCAATTTCCTTGCTTCCATCAAGGACGAGGCACATACCTGCGTGGATGCTATAGCCTATGCCGACGCCTCCGCCGTGGTGGACTGATACCCATGTTGCACCAGCCACCGCATTCAACAGCGCGTTTAGGATCGGCCAATCCGCAATGGCGTCTGAACCGTCTTTCATGTTCTCAGTCTCCCGTCTCGGTGAAGCCACGCTTCCAGTATCCAGATGATCCCTGCCTACCCATATTGGGCCCGAGAGTTCTCCCGAGGCCACCATGTCGTTCACAATCTTCCCGAACCTTGCTCTCTCCCCATAACCCAACCAGCAGACCCTAGCGGGTAGACCTTGAAACTTCACCTGGTCGCGCGCCTTTCCGATCCATCGTACAAGTTCCTTGTTGTAACCAAACTCCTTGATGAGCATGTGATCAATCTTGAAGATGTCGTCAGGTTCGCCTACGAGTGATGTCCAGCGGAAGGGCCCACGTCCTTCGCAGAACATCGGTCGAATGTATTCCGGAACGAAACTCGAGAACGCGAAAGCTTCCTTAAGCCCCGTATCGAACGCCTGTTGGCGAATGTTATTGCCATATTCGAAAGTGATCGCGCCGCGTTCCATCATTTGCACCATCGCCTTCACGTGAAGGACGATGCTTTCCTTCGCCCTACGAATGTACTCGTCAGGGTTGGATTCGCGAAGCTTGTCCGCTTCTTCTTTGCTTAGGCCCGCAGGGTAATACCGCAAGGGTTCATGGGCCGACGTCTGATCGGTAACGATGTCAGGTACGATACCACGCGCAACTAAGGCGGGATAAACATCAGCTGCGTTACCGAACAAACCAACGCTGAGGCTCCGCCTCGACTTCCGGGCTTCTTCGACCATGCGCACGGCTTCGTCCAGGTCATCGGTCCACTCCATCAGATACCCGTGCTTAAGTCGACGTTCAATCGCAGCCTTGCTCACCTCTACAACCAGTGCGACGCCGTCATTCATGGTTACGGCGAGCGGTTGAGCTCCTCCCATCTCACCCAACCCAGCAGTTAGGACCAGTCTACCTTTGAGGGATCCATCGAAATGCTTCTTGGACACGGAGGCCAAGGTCTCGTACGTACCTTGAAGGATTCCCTGTGTTCCGATGAACGCCCAAGAGCCAGCCGTCATCTGGCCGTACATTATCAGACCTTTCTGCTCTAATTCGTAGAAGTAATCCCATGTGGCCCATTTCGGAACTAGCATGGCATTGGAGATCAGGACGCGCGGCGCCCACTCGTAAGTTTCGAAAACAGCAACAGGTTTTCCGCTTTGTATGAGAAGGGTTTCGTTCGGATTCAGCTCCCGTAGAGTCTGGGTAATCTTCTCAAAGCACTCCCAGGAACGAGCGGCCTTCCCGGTTCCACCATAAATGATTAGGTTATCAGGATCCTTGGCTACTTCTGGATCCAGGACGCTGTGAAGCATCCTGTAGGCCCCCTCAATCTGCCAGTTCTTGCAGTGAAGCTTCTTACCGGCAACAGCCGCAGCAGAAGGTTTGAACTTCAGCAAAATCAGTCACTGATCCACTGTCGATTTACGATTTTAAGTTTCGGCACAAAAGTCATGCTAGGTGCCCATCGTCTACGGCAACTCTTCCATCCTTGATGACGGTCTCGACCATGTTCGCTCCCAAACGATACCCCAAGAATCGATAATCCTTAACGTTGAAAATCGTGATATCGGCTTTCTTACCGACCTCGAGGCTTCCGATCTCACTCGCCTCTTGGATTGAATGCGCGGCGTTGATTGTTACGGCCATAATCGCCTCGGCGGGAGTCATCTTCAACTTGTAGCATGCCAACGCCGTCACTAACTGCTCATTCTCAATCCAACAACTTGGGCTCAAGTCACTCCCAAGGGCGACAGGTACACCGTGGGCTATGAATTTCCGGGCGTCCGCGTACTTATCCAGCATCAGCGTTAACGGCGCGGCTGGCAACAGCGTCGCTATGACCCCTGCTTGCTTCATCCGTTCAATCCCCAAATCGGAGGCGTACAGAAGATGATCAGCTGAAACCGCTCCCACCTCGGCCGCCAGTTCAGCGCCTCCCAACGGGTACAATTCGTCTGCGTGAATCCTCGGCATCAGGCCAAGTCGCTTGCCTGCCAGAAGCAGTCGACGTGACTCGTCAATCTCGAACACGCCTTTTTCACAGAAAACATCACAAAAACGTGCGAGCTGTCTTTCCGATATCTTTGGCAACCAATCGGCAATGATCAGGTCGATGTATTCATCAACCCTACCATCGAATTCTGGGGGTATAGCGTGTGCCCCTAGAAATGTAGGGATCAGAGAGAGCGGCCCTTCATGGTTCAGGGAATTAATGACTTCAAGCGATTTGATCTCGTCTTGCAATGATAAGCCGTAGCCGCTTTTGGCCTCAATCGTCGTTGTTCCATGTACGAGTAAACTCTCGGCTCTCTGTCTGCATGTTTGAAGTAGCTCTTCCTTACCTGCAGCGCGTGTGTCACGAACCGTTCGGAGAATTCCGCCACCCTTTTGCAAGATTTCGAGGTAACTTGCCCCCTTGATTTTCAGTTCCAGTTCAGATTCGCGAGAGCCGGCGAAAACGAAGTGAGTGTGCGCGTCTATGAAGCCCGGAGTTACGATCTTACCGGTGGCATCTATTCTCTCACGTGCCTCACACGTGCTGAGTATTTCATCAGTTTTTGATACTGCTACGATTCTTCCATTGTGTATGGCGACGGCGCCATCATGTAAAATTCCGAGTTCTTCCATCTCGGGGCCTTTCGCTGGTCTTTGGGTGAATCCTTTAGCAGTGATCAGTTGTTCCGCGTGTTCAATGATGAGGTCTACATCAGTTCTTGGCAAAGCGTACCGGTTTTCTTTTTGCGGTTTCCGCATCTATAGTATGCGCTTTCGGATGAATGGGTTGGAACATATTCTCGATTCTTTAACGTCGGTATGCTTATATTAACGCCGAAGTCTAAGCAATAATTTGTCAACTCGTCTATCCGACGCGTTGGCTTCCCGCGATTACCCGGCGGCGGCGTCAACTTGACTTGTAGGGCTTTGGCCCTTGGATGACATGTTGACCTCCAATTGCGGGAACAATGATGAAGGCCTGAACAAACTTGGGGCTGTCCTCACGGCACCCATGAAAATTTAGGTCCAAGATAGGCTTACAGTCACTCTGCAAAATTCCAGTCCGTTCAATTACTTTAAACGGTCGTAAATCTGAAACAATCGTCCTAGCTACACGGTTTAGCTTGCTAACTCCGCTTGATCCTGGCGGACCCAACTGCTATCGGGGTGGGACTAAGCCATGCGAGTTGTGCGTTTCCTAGCCACGGTGGAGACGCAGCGCACGGCTCAGTAACACGTGGCTAACTTACCCTCAAGACGGGAACAACCTCGGGAAACTGAGGCTAATATCCGATAGGTGGGGAGACCTGGAATGGTCCCTCACCCAAAAGGAACTAGTGGCATGCTTGCTAGTTTCGCTAGAGGATAGGGCCGCGTCCGATCAGGTCGCTGGTGAGGTAACGGCTCACCAGGCCTATAACCGGTACGGGCCGTGAGAGCGGTAGCCCGGAGATGGGCACTGAGACAAGGGCCCAGGCCCTACGGGGCGCAGCAGGCGCGAAAACTTCGCAATGCGCGAAAGCGTGACGAGGTCACTCCGAGTGCCGTCCGCTGAGGATGGCTTTTGCCCGGTTTAACTAGCCAGGTGAATAAGGGGAGGGCAAGTCTGGTGTCAGCCGCCGCGGTAATACCAGCTCCCCGAGTGGTTGGGACGATTAT
>JBEKPE010000043.1:0-14817 GCA_049521055.1 Bathyarchaeia archaeon | reverse complement strand
CACATAAACAAGATGAGGCCTAGAGGAGGCAGAACATCGAGCGCAACTTTAAAGCCCGCTGGTACAATGACGGCCAAACGAGTTAGGTGGAGATTATAGAGATGCGATACGGGAGAACAATCGGTCTATTGCTAATTATTTCGTTTGGAATGTTGCTGCACCTAGGAGCGCAACCTGTACAGGCGATAGGGGTTGCGAATGTTGTAGTGACCAACGTATTTTGGGGCGGTGACCCTGCGAGCCCCAATACCGCCCACCCAGGCGATGTTAGCCTACAATTGTCAATTCTAATCACAAACGTTGGCGACGATGTGGCGCGTAGCGTCAACGCCACTCTCATGATCAGCTCACCACTGATTTACGAGTACTACGTGAATGGCGTTCAATACTCCGGCACCTCTGTTTCCCAAGCTGCAGGCGACATCCAAGCGGGACAGGGGTACACGCTCAAGTACACGTTAAGCATCGATCCGTCGGCAAAGGAAGGGATCTATCGTAACAGTCTTGAACTAACATACAAGTCAGCGAGAGAACTCCAAGCAATTGACACAACTGTAGAAGTAGATGTGCCGATTTGGAAGGGAGAATTGCATGTTCAGGGAGTTGAGACGAATCCGACAAAAGTCTACCCCGATAGTAAGGCGGTAACGGTTGCAGTTACGATCGTAAACTCAGGGCAGGGGACAACTAAAGATCTTCAGCTTCAGCTAAACCTGATACCGCCCTTCACCCCTTCCTCAAGCGGGTCCGATCAGATCTATGTGGGGAACCTTCCACCTGGCCAAACAACAGTTGCGAATTTCATCGTAGACGTGTCTAAGAACGCAACCTTCGGCCAATACTCGATAATTCTAGGGCACCTCACAAACGGCACGCTCATACCAATCGGGCAGATTCCGTTATACGTTGCCGAGAAGGTGAAGTACGACATTCTCACCGTTACGCCATCCGTCGTTGGTGTTGGCGACTCGGGAGACGTGATCAGAATAGACATAAGAAACTCAGGGTCGGTAGAAGCCGACTCAGTCCGTGTGGAGCTAACGGTAGGCAACTTCTTCACAGGAACCCTAACTGACTTCCTAGGAACAATGTATGCAAATGAGACGAAGTCG
The DNA here is from genome assembly GCA_049521055.1 of Bathyarchaeia archaeon. Classification (GTDB taxonomy): domain Archaea; phylum Thermoproteota; class Bathyarchaeia; order 40CM-2-53-6; family 40CM-2-53-6; genus FEN-987. The sequence continues at coordinate 13,705 of JBEKPE010000043.1, read as the reverse complement.
GCGTTCTTCACCGTTGATATAGATAGTAAAGCTCAACCGGGACAGTACAACATCGACCTCCGGTTCGACTGGACGCAGGACAACAACGCCCTAGATGACACCTACACCATATCGCTAACAGTCCAACCACCTGCGGCACCTGTCACACTTATCGCGTTGGTAGTCGTAGTAGTGGTTGGGGGAGGCGGTTTCCTGTACATGAGAAGAAGAAAGGCAAAGGCGGCCGCACAGCGACCCGCCACGAACGAAAAATGAATGATGCAGGGCGTATAGCGATCTAGTTGGCTTGGAGCAGAATATTGCTTGGCTCGAAGGTGGGCCATTGCCCTACTATTGATGGCCCTCACACTCTCATTCGTCGCTCCCGTATGGGCTCACACAACTCTAGGAGATTTGACTGGGACATCCCCATACCGAACAAACGATACTGAACTCACCACGTCACCACCCGGTAACCATGTCCCCGGCCCCCTAGGATACGTCTGGCCCGGTAGTGGGCTAGATACATACTCGGGGGTAGCCTCCAACCCGCCCGGTTACCAGTCGCCCTTCACTGATCAGCAACCTCTCCAAGCCGCGGGCGACTCATACAGCCCTGAGGGCGCAATACTCACGTCAACCGCCGACCACGACAGCGTAGGAGACATGATCTTCGCCCTAAACTTCTCAAACCCGAACGCTTTTCTTCCCAGCCGAAGCCGATTCAACTACACAAGCCTAGCAATCTACATCCCCGCACCTGTCTTCGATGCAACAGGCAAACTAATTCAAGATGGTTTCGAACCCGCCGCCGGAATCAACTGGGATCAGGGTGATAACACCAACATTGTCACCACCATCACCAACGATTACGGGAGCATATTCGTGACCCGAGCTGACATGAACGATCCATTCGAACCCGGCTCATGGATCATATACATCCGAGCGCCACCCTCAGGGATCACGTTCAACTTCAACAAGAACTTTGACAACTGGTATTACATTCGAATCAACCAGATGAAAGCACCTTTTACCGCTGGACGATACTTTTTCAAAATGTTCCTCAACGACTCATACCCTGTGCACTCGTGCAAAACTCTTACCCCGTGCTCACCTGGGTCCGCGAATTTGATCGCTGGCACGGTGCCGATGGAAAATTGGCCAGTGCTCCTCGTTAAGGGCGAAGTGGACCCCGCCGTAATTTCGGGCACGCTCCGGTATGGCGATCTGAACAGCACCCTCTATGGACAACCTATCAACCTTCCAGGAATGGTTAGGGCGGTAGGGATTGCAAACGATCCGCTGACAAACGAGCCGACGGGTCGGGCAGTTGAAGCAAGGGGATACTTCAACGCAACCGCTCAAGGCCACTATGAGATAGAAGGTGTCGCCCCAGGAGTCTATGATATCTACGCGTCGGCGGCTGGGCTTCCCGAACAGAAGATAGCTAGCAATGTTAGAGTCACTCGGGGGCAGTCGCTCAAGTTTGATGGATACCTTGACGTTGGCTTCCAATTGCGCGCTACCATATTCTCCAAACAAGGGTTTGGAGAAATACCGTGGCCCGCCCAACGGCCAATCTCAGTAATCATTTACAATAGCAAATCCTACGACGTTCCAAGCATTGAAACCGAATCCCCCATCAACCTCACCAATGCCCCCTACACATCGTACGTGAACGGAAACACATTCTTCTCAGCTACAGGGTTCAGCGGGTTAATTTCAGGAGTAACAGGCCCGAAAAAGGTCGCGTTCCCTTGGGAGGGCCCCACAAGCTACTACACATACACGAACCCGAGCAGCAAGGACCCTTTCGGATTGTATAACGGAGTGGGCCCAGCGCAGGTCTGGTGGGTCGACCCACGCGGCAACCTCGACCCAAACACCGGCCTAGGATCATCAACCTCGGAGTTCACGTTCCAATTTGGGTCGGAGGGCGTCTACGGCGTTCCAACGAAGTTCTCAGGAATGGTCCCCGAGGTTTTCGCGACATGGACGGACAGCTTGAGTCCCGGAACATACTACATCCGAGTCTTCCTGAATGGATACGTTCAGACTACTCTTGATGGGACAACTTTCGTGGATTACTCCTTCACCGTCCCAGGCATAGGCCCCTATAACACCAACATACCAATAGACATCGTACAAACATGTGGAATCAACATCACAGTCCACTTCCACAACGATCCAGCCACGCTAGTGGAGGCTCCGATAGGAGGTCCTGACCCAGCACGCTATCTGATCGCGGAAGCGTTCGCGAGAGATAACTCCTTGGCAGGGTTCAACTTTACTCAAGTCTCTTCGTCAAAGTCTGAAATGTCTATCCTCCTGAACGGTTTGGGGATGGCCGGAGACCCGCTTCATATATCCCCCTTGGACCCGCGGGCACCAATCAAATATTCACTCGCCAGGTACAGGGGCGCATACGACTACGGGCTCCCAACCGATACATACACGGTCCACATATTCATGCGGGGCTACATTCAAGCCCTTCCACCAGCAACATCATTCGACGAACTAGATCAACCACTCTCCGTAAGCATCTCAGTCGGCACCTGCCTTCTGTTTGCAAGCACCCACATGTACCGAGGCGGCAGCATCAACGCGACCGTGATATCAACCGACTGGGAGAGGCCGCGAGTCGAACGGAACTGGGTGTGGAACGACACATCCGTGAATATTCTAGTGTACGACATTTCGTCACGGAACTTCATTGACGTAATCAACTTCTGGAATGCTAAGAATAAGCAATGGTCGATACCGAGGCAGAATTCAATGTTCACAAACCTCCCATGGTCGGGTTGGCTAACGGAATACGGGCCGGGGTCCAGCTACCTCATGACGAACGGAAGCGTAATAGTGGACAGCCTCGGACCCGACTTCCCCAACATACCTTCCGCAGACCCTGCAAACAGCATGACAACCTTTGACTTCCTACAAGAAAACATCCATGAAGGCTTCCTGTTCAATTTCACCTCATACCGACTACCATCATTCAGATCGAACCTGGCAATTTACCCGGGAACCTATGCATTGAATGGCTGGACGTATGGGTATGTGCAAGAGAACGTGGTCACACTTGGCGACCTTGGCAACGTTTACGTGGCCGTCCCATGGCTCGGCCAAATGGCTGACACACACCTCAACCTCATAGTCGGCGTAAACCTGACAGTAAGTGTCCTCTTCAAGAGTGAGAAGATAATCTCAGGAACACCTTACAATATGTCGGTTAGGTTCCGCATATTCGACGACCAAGACAGGCTAGTTGCCGCGACAACCTCGTTCACGTCGGACGCAGGCATACTCCTGCCATCATCAAACGTTGGCTTCTTCGCGAACGGCAAGAAAATCATCAACCAAGCGCTACCGGCAGGAACCACATTATTGACTTACAAAGACCTCGCAGGCCAATTCAGCTACGTGGAACCCAGCAGCGCAACTTCCCGCATCCGAAGCGCTACCCTATTCTCCCCAGACCACGGAATCTGGGGGAGCGGCGCTTACGCAGGCAGTTACTTCGGGTCGTGGACGGTGATGGTTGATTTCGTGAACTGGTACCGGCCGACCACTGCGTACCCGCCCGTCCCAGCCCTCCTTCAAGGCGAGTCACCCTACTTCTTCCCGTACAACCATCTCGGACCGTACGCGCAAAATGGATTCACCCTAATCCTGAATGCTCCACTTAGCGGCGAAGCCTCAGCCGAATTTGAAGTAGACAGACGAGGATACATTCAAGGAATTATACTTGGAATGAATTGGGACGATCAAACCCGAACGATGAGTTGGGTAACAGTGGAGCTAGTGGACAGTACCGGGTATCAGTATTATTGGTACACGTGGGACGGATGGTTTGACGGTTACCTAAACCCAGGCACCTACCAGGCCACAATTACCGAATGGAACCACAACGAAGGCCACCAGCGAATCATGTTCACGCTTAACGTGAACCAAGGAGAACAGAATGATGCACTCAATTATGTTCTGGAAGAAAGCCAAATCCCGATACCTGAACTCGCAACGGTTCCCCTAACCACACTAACCGTATATGCCGCTGCAGCTGTACTCTTCGAGCGAAGAAGACGCAGATAGCACTACATAGTGCGTTTCGATAGCAAGATCGCGATCGGCATCAGTATTAGGCTGCTGATGAGCAGGACGAGAAGATCGCCACTCACCGCGTTCAGCCCCGCCCCCAGATAGATCAAACGTCTTAGCGCATCGTTACCATAAGTCCAGGGCAGGCTGTCGGCGATCGCCCTACCACCAGGCGCAAGTAGAAGCGGGGAACTCGTGGTCCCAGCCAACGCGAACAGCGGGAACGTCATCGCTATCTCCAAAACCGTCAGAGTCGTTGTACTTCGGATTCTCGTTGAAATCGTTAAACCTAAAGAAAATGTGAAGATCGCGATCAGAATAGTTGTCAGGAAGATGAGTATGAGACTTCCATGTATAACCAAACCATAAAGACTGAAGATTACCAGCATCAACGTGGTCCGCAGAATCGTAAGAACTACCGTTGCGGACATTTTACCCGAGTAGACCGCGAACAGGCTCACTGGAGATAGAGTCAAGCGTGGAAATGTACCTCGTTCTCTTTCCCTGTTGATCGCGTTCACAATGTCATCAAAACCACCAAGAATGGCGATCAAGCCCAAGAAGCCCGGCAGGATCGGGTCCCCGCTAGGCGGACGCCCCGTCAAGGGTCTTGTGATTACGTCGATTGGTGCAATCTTGAGTCCGAAACTAACGCCCTCACCCGAGGTCACCTGGTTAACGAGATCCTGAGCGCCCGAGTTCACAGCGCCAATCACGAACTGCGAAGAGGTCAACTTAGAATTATCGGTAGAAACGATAACGAAAGCGTCTCCAGCTTGAAGCGCGCTCCCGAATCCTTGAGGTATAATTATTGCTCCCACTGCTTGCCCATTAGCAACCGCTTGGTAGGCTTGGTCTTCGGTTTGCACGAGTTGGTTTACGTGGATGAAGCGTGATCGAGTTAATTCGTTAAGCATAGCGTTCGAGGCCGGCGTTCCGTCTAGATCAGCGACGACCACTGGAACATTATGGGTTGTGGCGCTGAAGGCAGCAACGATCACTATGAAGATACTGATGAGGATGATTGGGAACATGACCGTCAAGACCAACGAGACGGGGTCGCGGCGTAGTTGCCTCAGTTCCTTCGTGGTAATTGCAAGCGTGTCGCTAACGAATGCGTTCCTCAAGTAACCAACCTCTCTCGGAAGCTCCGAAGCAGTACGAAGGCGAGTGCGAACGAGACGATTATGGATCCAGTCAAATATTCAAGATCAAAAGTCAGAGAGAGCAAAGGCCTACCCAGCAGTATTGTGCGCCTCAACGCGTCGAAGGCATAAGTGAAGGGTAGAGAGTAACTGATGGATTGCGAGATTCCAACGAGCAAATTGCTATCAATAATCAAACCGCTGAAGGCGAAGAGAAATAAGATCAGAAAGAACGTAATGATCACCACAGCCCTCTGCCCTAGCTTCAAGGCAGCCGCAACGAAGCCAATTCCCATCGTTACGAGCGCAACGATAAGAGACAACGCGAGAATCGTGCCGAAGTCCGTACTCGGCCTTGCTCCGTACCCATAAATGCCAATCCCAAGAACAATGAACGTTCTCAAAACGCTCAAGAGAATGTCAAACATTGTTTTCCCCAACATGATTGAACCGATTGGAATCGGCGAGGCCAGGAGACGCGCATACGTTCCCTCATCGCGTTCCCGAGCCATTCCGCCTGCAATCTCATAGAACGCTGAAAAAATTTGCACGATCGCGAGTATAGTGGTTAATCCAACATTGAAGCTAGGGAATATGGCTCCCTTCTGAACAACGCCAACTCCTGCAACCGATTGCTTCTGCAACTGGCTAAGGTGAGGCTGAACTTCTACGTTCGCGTCGAAATTTTGCGCGTAGCCCGTGAGAGTGCTCTGGATTTGGTCGGAGACACCAGGTTCGCTGTCATCCGTATAGAGTATCAGCCTCGCCTGATTTCCGTTTTCTAAATCATTTTGGAAACCTTTGGGAACGACGATCACGGCGTAGACTCGTTTGGTTCCTAGCTCAGCTATGGCGGCCTGTTCATTGTAGGATTGTATCAAGTTATGAAAATCCGGTGACCGGGTCAACGTTTGCCAGAGGCGGAGTGAGGCGATTGAATTGTCATTATCTACGAAGCCGATGGGGATATCCGCCGTAGCGGAGAAAGATGAGCCGGCCCCACCTTGGCCTGCGCCGAGGGAGACCGTGAAGAATAGAGGTAAGACGACGAGGGAGATGAGTATGGCACTTCGGTTCCTTCGGAATTGCCGGAATTCAGTCTCAGCAATTGCTAGCGAATCGCTGAGAAATGCTGCGACCGACATCAGAAAATCGACTGCATTCTATGCCTTTTGTCCCGCACCCTCGAGGAATCGGTCGATTTCTTCTTCGCCGCCGGTCAATGCGATGAAGGCTTCTTCAAGCGTCGGATCCTTGGTGTTAATCGTTCTAATCCTCGCCCCCACTTCAAGCAGGGTGGCTGCGACTTCTTCGGCAAGCGTCTCCGTTCGTTCGCAGCTAACTTGAAGTTTTGAATCCACGTACTTCACATTACAAACGTGTTTCATCACTTTGAGTTTGAATTTCACCTTGTCAAGTTGAGCCTTAGTTAAGTCAGGCGTTTCCACTTCCACCATCGAGAGTTCACTCACGCTATGCTTCAGTTCATTTGGAGTGCCAACCTGAACTAACCTACCTGCGAACATTATCCCGACCCGGTCACAGATCTTCTCGGGTTCACCCATGTAGTGCGTCGTCCAGATCACTGTCACACCTTGATCGCACTGTTTCTTCGTGAAATCCTGAAGTGCGATTGCTGATTGAGGGTCGAGGCCGGAGGTCACTTCGTCAAGAAATAGGACCTGCGGGCTATGAAGCAAAGCGGCGCATATCATCGCCTTCTTCGCCCACCCAGTCGAAAGGGCACCTACCAGTCGGGTCGCTTTTTCCCTGAAAGCGAACATGTCCATCAACTCTCGTATCCTAACATCTGCTTTGGGGCGGGGGATTTCGTAGAGCGTGCTCAGCAACTTCAGGTTCTCTTCAATCGTCAGATCCTTGTATAGGGAGACTCCTTCAGAAACCACTCCAATCTGTCGCCTAACCTCAGCCGCCTGCTTGCGAATATCATATCCCACAACATTTGCCGTCCCTCGTGTAGGCTCGATTAGGGTGCAAAGCATTCGGACGGTAGTAGTTTTCCCCGCGCCGTTAGGTCCAAGCAGACCAAACAACTCCCCTTTACCTACCCCTATGCTTAGGCCGTCGACCGCGGGAAAATGACCGAAGACTTTGGTCAAATCCTTGGTCACGATTGCTTCCTCAGGCATCACGCATCACCCTGCATTATTCTCGTTGAAGTTGGAGCAATGAAACTGACTCTTGAGGTTATTGCCTCGCATGCCATTCAATATCCCCCTTATTCTCCCGGTGGTTCGCCACGCGCGCCATTACGAACAGGAGATCTGAGAGACGATTCATGTAAGGGACCATTCGCTCATTTATCGACTCAGCCTTGCTAAGGGTGACCACCCGCCTCTCGGCTCGTCTCGCAACCGTGCGCGCATTGTGCAATATTGAACCTGCAACGCCGCCGCCCGGCAATATGAAAGCTCTCAGAGGAGATAATTCAACTTCGAATTTGTCAATCGTCTGTTCCATGCTCGCGATCTTCTCCGCTGTGATTCGCGGCACGTTTCTTTGCTGATGGTCGCTTGAGGAGGCTAGATCTGCGCCTACTACGAAAAGGTCCTTCTGAAGTTCGGCCAGTAAATCGTCCAGCTCACGGTCTTTCAGAAACGCCCTCGCAATTCCAAGAACGGAATTAAGTTCGTCCACACTCCCGTAGGCATCCACGCGCAACGAATCTTTCGATACTCTTGACCCGCCTACTAGCCCCGTCTCACCCTTGTCACCCGTACGTGTGTATATCCTAGCCAACTTTCCGCCCTAGCGTAAGAGGACGGGAGAGAAATTTAGGGACGGCGGTGCCTACTCTCGCATGTGCAATAAATTGAAAATAGGCGTATTACTAGACGAGCCAAAAATTCTGCCAGGGTTCGATTACACATTCTACGAAATCAAGCCGTCCAGCGGAAGACCCCTCACACCCCTCCCGCACGCTTGGAACGTCGTAAACTGCTTCGCAGATAACACGATGGCCGAGAAGAACCCAAACCTAGTCGCCACGTGTAAGGGAGAATGGGCACGGAGAGGAACACCACGGCGGTTCCTCTGGGACTGGATCTGCCCAAGCAAACAAGAGTACAGGGATTATTGTCTGAAGTTCATCCGGGAAGTTGCCGATCGGGAGGTCGCTGGGATTAGGTTGGACAGCGTATGTTTTCCAAGGGAAGGATACTGCGACTGCCAAACCTGCACCGACGGTCAACGGAAGAGTGGGGGAAGCTTCGTTGATTGGCGGGCTGAGCAGATAGGTTCCTTTGTTCGGGAAGTGAGAGAGAACATCTCATGTGAATTAGGTTTGACAATAGAACCTGACCCTTGTTACGGAAGGGAAAGGTTCGGCCTGGATCTAGGTGAGCTTTCAAAATACGTTGACTTCATCTCGACTCCACTCTACATGGACTACTCCATCGTATACTGGCTCGACATACTCGCGAACTGCTTCCGTAGAAAGATCTCCAAGCCCTATCACCTTGAACTCTACGCAGGCCACCCCAGAGCCCCAACCAAGAATCTGATCTCCGCCCTAGCGGTGGCCTCAACTTACGCCGACATAATAATCCTCTCAACATACCAAGCTCACATAGCCCAAAGCCTACAAAGAGAAATAGCCAGTGACCCTTCGGCGTGGAAGTTCTTTGAAGAACGCGGATGCGTAAACATGCTTGAAATCATCAAGCAATGGAAGAAACTGATGTGACGAGAATCAAGCGCTCTCGTAAAGCGAGAGTAAATGAGGTGCGGCCGAAACCTCTTCTACCACTCATTACGGATTTGGTTTTCGTTCTAATCGCTGCCTACCTCCTGCTAAACTACTTACGCTCCATACTCTTGTACGCAGAGTTGCCGCTGCTCGTAATCCAGCAAGCGTTCTTCATAACCTACCTTCTCATCGCTCTCATTCTTCTCGCGGCAAGAGACAGAGCGCTATCCTTTACGCCAAAACCGGTAGACTACGTCTATACTCTCCTTGGATTGGGCTCGCCGTTACTGTTTCAACCGACTCCGGATGGCGGACGACTGTTTGTCGGTCCTCTCTTCGAATTTGCTGGGTTGGTGTTGGTTGTAGTTGCTTTCTTGTCGTTGAACCGTAGTTTCGGGCTTGCTCCCGAGAACCGAGGTATCAAAACGGCAGGGGCGTATCGGCTTGTTCGTCATCCCATGTATCTGGGCTACATACTGGCCGAGACCGGTTTTGTCTTCGTCAATCCATCACTCTATAATTTCTTCATACTTGCAATCTCGGTTCTATTTCTCCTTCTGCGACTTCGATCTGAAGAGCAACTGCTGCAACAGGACCAAGCCTACAAGATCTACTCAAGGAGAACACGATGGAAGCTTGTACCATTCATATTCTGAGGCACCCATCAGATAGGCTTCGGTGCATTTTGGATGGCTTCACTCGACTAAGATCTCAGGTGCCCTCAATGGTGGGCTCGGTTTTTCTCACTGATGCCGGCGGAAATCGGCCTGACTTTGTTAATTGGATTAATAGGCGTAATTCCTTTCGAGCCCGGTTTGCTAGGGAGTTTGAGATAACATGTGTTCCAAGGGCCCGTTGGAATTCATCTTCGTCAAGCACTAAATAGTGCCTTTCTGGAGTAATCCACAGGTCCAGAAAAAGGTCGGTAATTATCGAGGTCTTGGTGGCATTGGAAAGGAGTCTGGAAACTGGCCTGATTATGTCGCAGTAGTATCCTGTGAACCTGCATCTTCTATCGTAGAATTTTCCGACATCGTACCATCTTCCTCTGAAAATGAACCATTCAGCGACGTACCCTTTAGCAACCACTACCCTGCCGAATTCACGACGCGGGTTTCTTACGCGCAGCCGCTGTTCAATTACTAGCTGATTCGGGTTTTCGTAACGCAACAGTCCCTGGAACCGTCTGATTCCGCCCGGTAGGCGTCTGTACTGTATTGTTACGCGACGAGGAAGCACGTTCAATGGCATGGTAGGACCTCTGTTGCGAGAGCCTAACATTAATTGGGTTTGTGTTCATGTGACATAGCATGTAATGGTTGGTGGCGGTAAGAGTGGTGTCTTCGTTTAGGAGCGTAGCAATTGGTTGCTCATTCCTACTTGCTACGCTGGTTGGGATCTTGATGCTCGCCTATGATGACCTGCTTAGAATCACGCCCAATTATCATTGGGTTGTCGTGGTTGCGTTCTGCGTTATGGATGCGATACTGGGAATGCAAGTGCTGATGACAGCTGCTGTGGGAGTGTGGGAGAAGATTGCAATTCGTGCGGCGGCCGTCTGGTCGCTCTTCGTTCTAGTGGCTGTGCTTGGAGATGTTGTTTTGAGGCTTCAACTCCCAGCCGACTATCCGACCATTACGGTCTGGCAAGCGTTTCAGTATCTTTTCTTGGGTATGAATGGAAATCCAGTTCCATTCGCCGTGCCTGCCCTATTTACGCTCCAAGCCATCGCCGCTTTGCTAGGACTAGTTCCACGTACGGGTGGTTGGTTTCATGTGGACTCGTGGCCGACTCGGAAAACCATTGTAGCAATTGCGTTGATCGCATTGGTTGTGATGGGTATGAGGCCAACCTACCTATTGTTGGGCTCAAGCGGTCTGTTACCCGCGGCGGTGCCCGCTTCCTCAAACGCGACCCAGATAGTACCGCCTCCTCTGAAGCAATCTCCGTTGCCTTACAATTTGTCGAACCGGACGGTGTTCGTGACCCTAGTAGCCGTCGCCGATATCATGCTGCCATACAATTTCAACGACACGCGGTTTGGCCATTTGGTGATCTATATCCCATCAAATTGGACGATACATTTGGTCTTCATAAACCGAGAAGGGTTTCCGCACAGCGCGGTGCTGATGGAGGCCAATGCCCCTTCACCCACAACCATCGACCACACAGCGAACATTCTTGGCCAAATCCCCCACGATGCCATAACTGGCGGGTTTCTGCTGAACGGTGAGTCAGGTTCGATGATGGTAGGTGGTTTAGCGCCGGGGAAATACTGGGTGGTGTGCGCGTTCAACTATCCTGTCCCCCACGCCGAGGAAGGGATGTGGGTTGATGTGGAGGTTTCGAACCAAGTTAATGCCCCATACTTCGCAATACTTCCCTAACTATCTCGAAAACGCGATCCCCTCGACCACGATTGTGATGCGCGCATTACCAAGGTTCGAATCTACGCATTCTTTCGCCAGACAGGCTTCACAGTTATTGTCAAGTTAATGGAAATTTTCCTAGCCGCGATAGCCCTACAATATGTGCTCTCGGGTATACAATTCTATTATCCAATCCCACACTGGCAGGCGCTAAGACAATACATACAGCCACAGGATTTGAAGCGATGGAATGAAGAAGGGCAAACGAGATTCATACTTCGTCTACATTCTTCTCTGCGCCGATGGCAGCTACTACACAGGATACTCAAACAACCCCGCCAACAGATTCATCGAGCATTCGAAGGGACGGGGAGCCCGTTATACAAGGATGCACAAACCAAACGGCATCGCCTACCTCCAAAGCCTCAAGACCCGGAGCGAGGCGATGAAACGAGAACGACAAATCAAAACATACACTCATGAACAGAAAAGAAACCTCATAGAGAACACGGCTCGCGTAGAAATGCCCGAAAAGTGATTCTCTCTAGAGAAACGCGCCAGACATTAGACGTTAGGGATGAGTTCCCGATGTCTCCCCTATCTTGCGATTCTGCTATTTGATGATCGTTACGATATCGCGGTCTTGGACTACGTGGTCCATTCCGACACGCTGGGGACTGAACCTTACACTTGTTCCTGAGACTAAGGCGGATTTGGCCTCGCCTGCGAATTTTTTGTGGATTTTTTCGCACACGTCGTGGATTGTTGATCCGGCTGTGATGATGAGGGGTTCTTCGAAGTCGGGTGAGCCGTTGCGTGGTTTCAAGTAGACTTTGATCAGCTGGAGGCGATCAAAGATTGCCTGCTTTAACTCATCCAGGTTCACGCTGTGATCTGCGGAGATCGGAACTATGTCTTGACCGATTCGTCCTCTCGCCTCGGCTACATACTTGGAACTGACTAGGTCGATCTTGTTGAGTACGGTTATTGAGGGCACGTATTTGCGGTTTCCAACGATTAGGTCGATGAGTTGGTCGTCGGTGATGTCCTCTCGGAGGATGATGCTGCCGTGGTTGATTTTGTTAATGTTCATTATTGCGCGGACGGTTGCTTCGGTTAGGTGAGTTAGTTTGCAAGCTGCGGTAATGCCCAATCCGCCCTGAGTGGCTCGGTTTATCGTAACATTCGGGGGCCGGGTGTTAAGTCTAATTCCGATCTCATAGAGTTCCTTGACCAAGGTGCTGACTTGATCTGGTTGAAACACATCTAGAACGAGTAGGATTAGGTCGGCGTTCTTCGCCACCGATAACACCCGTTTTCCTCTTCCTGAACCGGTTGCGGCGCCTGAGATGATTCCGGGTAGGTCGAGAATTTGTATCTTTGCTCCTTGGTACTCGAGTAGGCCTGGGACGACGGTTAGTGTTGTGAACGCGTATGGAGCAACCCGGGATTTGGCGTTCGTAAGGTGGTTGAGGATGGTCGATTTTCCTACACTTGGTAGGCCGATCAGGACGACGGTGCAATCACCGCCTTTCTTCAGCTCGAATCCTGCGCCGCTCTGTTTGGAGGATTGCGCATGTTCCTGTTCAGCTTTGAGTTTAGCGAGTTTGGCCTTCAGTAAGCCTATGTGGTGTTCGGTGTGCTTGTGGATCTGAGTGTGGCTCATCTCCTCCTCGATGGCCTTAATCTTCTCAGGTACCCCCATACTCGCCTTCTCCAGTTACGAACTTGGTTACGATTGGCAATAAACCGAACGTTAGAGGCTTCTTTCACTTCTGGTTTTCACAAGTCGGAGAAGCCGCATAGTGGTTCTTCCTCGCTTCTTGGAATGCCTTTGCATCGAACCCTTGGTCCACCTTGTAAATTACCTTATGGCAGATTCCACACTCGATACCGCTTGGGTCCAGAGTCGGCGCTTGCCTTCCCGCGCCGGCTAGGAGTAGGCCTTTCGGCGCGATACGTTTGATCGGGCCGCCGAGTTCAATCGAATCCTTTCTGGGTGCAGGGCTCCACTCCGCACCACCACATCTAGGGCATTTTTGCCGATTGGTTTTAGCTGCTAAACCACATGATGAGCATATCCAATTCATTTCGACGCCATCGCTTGCGAGATTATTTGACCCACCTAATCAGCAGCATGGGCTACGCAGAAAATTCGACGTTATCTTTGAAGAACTTTTCGTTGTGGGGATTTCACGTTTAGGTTCACGTTGGGCATTATCCCCGACCCCGATTGATCGTTTAGTTGTTTTGGATCACGAGGTAAGGGTAGTGCGTGTGTGGAAGATAAACAGCACGGGCCATTCCCTAAGCCCATTTTCCCCGCGGAGAGTTACCATCGCTTGTAGTATTTTCGGTGTGCTCCGCAGCGTGTGCAGGTGGCTTCGCGGTAGGGTTTGCCGATTGAG